>DASZRP010000114.1:0-7814 GCA_035548895.1 Puia sp.
TGGCCGGCAGGAAGGCAATTACGAAGAATGGCTAACCGCTATCCGTGCTGGCGGACGCGATTTCAAATATGTCCTGGATTGGGTAAGCTGCTTCGCATTAGCGGTAAATGAAGTGAATGCTTCTTTCGGGCGGGTGGTGACAGCCCCAACGAACGGTGCGGCCGGAGTGGTTCCCGCAGTATTACAATATTTCGCCTGCTTTTATGGAGCCGATGAACAGCAGGTCGTGTCCTTTCTGCTCACCGCCGGAGAAACAGGCAGCATTTTCAAGAAGGGCGCTACCCTCTCTGCGGCTATGGGAGGCTGTCAGGCGGAGATCGGCGTCTCTTCAGCTATGGCTGCTGCGGCCCTCGCGGAAGGTCTGGGCGGTACCCAGCGTCAGGCGCTGATGGCCGCAGAGATCGCTATGGAGCATCACCTGGGATTGACCTGCGATCCCGTGGCGGGACTGGTACAGATCCCCTGCATCGAGCGAAATACAATGGGAGCGATCAAAGCCATCACAGCAGCCCAGCTTGCCCTGCAGGGTAAGCCCGATTTTGCTAAAGTATCTCTCGATGCCGTTATTCATACGATGTGGAATACTGCGCTCGATATGAGCAGCAAATATAAGGAGACGGCCGACGGGGGATTGGCCGTTCAGATTTCCGTGGGGTTGAGTGAATGCTGAGGAATAGATGACAGTTGATAGATGACAGTTGACAGGCTTTCTGTGAAATATGCTGCCTGCGACTGTCAGTCTGATTTACTGTCATCTATCATCTGTCATCTATCATCTATCATCTGTCATCTTCTCCATGACATAATCATTCATAAAAAACCCATTCCCGATATCGATATCCTCTTCCGAAATAATGCGAAAGCCCTGCTTTTCGTAAAAATACCTGGCCTTATTATGGCGATTCACGTTCAACTGTAAACGATTCAGGCCCGGTTCCCTGGTGCGTTCGATAACGGTGTTCAGCAAGCTAAGCCCTAACCCTTTACCCTGGAGCTTCGGATCGACATATATTTTTTCCAGCTTGACCTTTTCTGATTCCGGGTGAACCGAATAAGAAGCAAAACCTGCAGGCGCCTCATTGTATTCGAGCAATAAAAAAATATGTCCCCTTTCATTCATTTGGCGGAGCAGGGACGAATGACTATAGATCAGGTTCATCATGTAGTCAATCTGATCTTTGTCTAATATTGCCGCGTAAGTCGGAGGCCAGATCCTGTTTGCCAGTTCCCGGATCACCGGAATATCCTCCTGCCCAGCGGTTCTGATCTGATACATAAAAAAATTATCTGTCATCCCGCCTTCGCCTTTAACCGCCAGGCTTTACCGACATCGGTAAGGCTACTGCGGGCGAAGCCGTCAACCGTCATCTGTCATCAATAAACTGTCCACCGCTAACCGTTAACCACCCACTATCATCTGTCAACTGTCATCTACTAACCCTCCTCCTTCCCCATCGCGGCCAATTTCATCTTTCGCGTGAGTTCATGTCCGAAGTATTTTTCAATGCTTCTGTCCATCAGATAAATTAACGGAGTAAGTCCAACCGCCATAATGAACTTATAGGTGTAGTTGACCATACCGATGGCGAGGATCTCCTGCCAGGTGAACTTGCCCGCAAAGGCAATGAACAGTACGATATAGCTATCTACCAGTTGCGAAACGATGGTGGATCCGGTTGACCTCAGCCATACTTTTTTTTCACCGGTATACTGCTTGATCTTGTGAAAAATGGTCACATCCACCATCTGGCTCACCAGGAAAGCCACCAGACTGCCTATGATAATACGCATCCCCTGACCGAAAACGCCGCTGAAAGCATCCTGCATATTGGGCACGCCGCTATCGCTATTACTGGTTAGCCAAAAGCCGGCCGGCGCCGTATGGATGGCCATAAAGAACATCAGGTAGGCGTAGGAGATCAGGGCCACGGCGATATAAGAAATACGACGTACGGCTTTCGGGCCATAAAACTCATTCACCACATCGGTCATCACAAACTCTAACGGCCAAAGCAGCACGCCGCAGGTCAGGTTGAATGAAAGCCCGGATTCGCCGAAGAGCGTAAAGGAAAACGGATGAAGGCCAAGGGTCCTTTCCAGCGAAAATATCTTGCCGCCAATGCATTCTGCGATCAGGGCGTTCGCTACAAAAAAGGCGGCGAAAAAAATAAACAGCCTGGTCGGCTTGTCATTGAGAATTTGACGGATCATTTGAAGAGCATGATGAGTTGCACAATCAGGAACCCCGCGTTCAGAAAAATGAGGGCACGGGGAATAGCGGTTATCTTTTTCCGGCGCAATAACCCGATAGCCAATCCGAAGTTGACGATCAGGTTCAATACAACGGACAGTATGAAGCCCATGACAATGATCAGGGAGGCAAGGCCGGGGTTGACGGGATGCCGCATCCACAGTATGCCGATCGCTAACAGGAAACAGATATTGCAAATAAAAGCCGAACGGCTTAGCATCCGAAGAGAGCCCATGCTTCAAAAATCCAAATTTCTGGTCAAAAAACCATTATTTTGCGGGATTATCATTTTGACCTGTATGAATAATTCCTTCCTGAAAAAGGCGCTCCCCCATATTATCGCAATCGTGGTCTTTCTGCTGGTTTCGGTCGTCTACAATAAAACAGCGCTGGAAGGGAAAGTGCTCTATCAATCGGACGTAATCGGCTACAAAGCCATGGCTAAGCAATCACAGGATTTTAAGGAAAAATACGGTCATTTTCCGTTGTGGACGGAGAGCATGTTCAGTGGCATGCCGGCATATAATATTGCCATGGATGCCACTTCCGATATTACCATCGGGTATTTTTATTACCTGTTCAACCTGGGCCTTCCCAAACCGATCTATTTCTTCTTTATAGCCAGTGTATGCTTCTATATACTGACCCAAGTCATGGGGATCAGCCTTATTCCCTCCCTGTTGGGCTCTCTCGCCTATGCCTATGCGACCTTCAATCCGATCCTCGTGGCCGCCGGTCATGAAACGGAGCTGATGGCCATCGGCTATATGCCGGCCGTCATTGCGGGCGTCCTGCTGATACTCCGGGGTAAGTATCTGGGTGGTACCGCGCTAACCGCCCTGTTCTTCGGCATGGCTGTGAGCACCCAACACCTGCAGATTGTTTACTATACCGGCATCATAGTCGCTATTATTGCCCTGGTCTACCTGATTTACAACTGGAAGGAACGGAAGCTCAAACATTGGCTGATTGCCGGAGCGCTGATCGCCGTGGCATTAACCATCGGCTTTATGAACTACGCGCTGTCGATGCTGCCGACCAAAGAATATGCCACCGAAACGATGCGGGGAGGTAAATCGCAGCTTACTCAGGCGGATAGCAAGAATAAAACCAGGGGGGGGTTGGACAAGGATTATGCTTTCGGCTGGAGCTATGGCATTTCCGAGACTCTTACGCTTTTTGTGCCGGGAATGAACGGTGGAGGAACCGCGGGGAAAGAACTAACCGGCGATTCCAAATTCGCCGAGAAACTGACCCAACTGGGCATTCCGGAAGACAATGCTCTTCGGATCGCCAATTCGAGGACATACTGGGGCGACCAGCCCACGACGTCGGGCCCGGTTTATCTTGGTGCAGTCATCTGTTTTCTGTTTATCCTGGGTATGGTTTATGTCAATAGCTGGCATAAGTGGTGGCTGTTAGCCATTGCCGTTGTCGGGATCGTGTTAGCCTGGGGAAAGAATCTGGCTTTCATCAATTACTTCCTGTTCGATCACCTGCCCTTCTATAGCAAGTTTCGCGCACCGTCCATGGCCCTGGTACTGCCGCAACTTGCATTCCCGTTGCTGTCACTCCTGGGCATACAGCAGTTGCTGGATGGCCGTGAGTCTAAGGACCTGGTTTGGAAGAAGTTTAAAAAAGTATTGTATATATCCGGAGGGCTCGTGGTGTTGAGCCTGCTGATTTACCTGATGAGCGATTTCAAAACGGCATCCGACAACCGGTTCAGGGATAATTTTTCCGCTAATATTCTCCAGCAGCTCTCGCAGGGTAAACAGCCAACACCTGAAATGACGCAACAGGCTAACCAGATCGTGAGTGGCATGATGGCAGGCCTCCAGGACGATAGAAAAAGCATTTTTGCAACCGACCTTTTCCGCAGCGTGCTGCTGCTGGTTCTTGCGGCCGGCCTTGTCTGGGCTTATCTGAAAAACAAGATCAAGCCGGTTGTGCTCACCGTTGGTCTGCTGGTGCTGAGTTCCTACGATTTGTTCACCGAGGGAAAGAAATACCTGAACGAAGATGTTTATGTAGACCCGGAAACCATTGAAGATTCATTCAGCCAGTCGGATGCCGACAAACAGATCCTTGCCGACCCGGAAAAGAATTTCCGTGTATTGGATGAAAGCAGCGGAGATCCCTTCCAGGATTCACATGCCTCCTATTATCACAATTCAGTCGGCGGATACCATCCGGCCAAGCTGGCCCTGTATAACGATCTCATCGAGCACCAGCTCGCGAAGGGAAATCAGATGGTGTACAACATGCTGAATACAAAATATATTATCCGCAAGTCGCCCGATGGACGGAATGATATTGCCATGCGCAACCCGGGCGCCTTCGGGCCATGCTGGCTTGTTTCATCGATCAAATATGTCAACACAGCCGACGAAGAAATGGCGGCCCTGGATAGCACGAATGTGCGTGATACCGCAATAGTGGAACACATTTTTGCAAAAGACATCCCTTTCATGCCGGCGAAGGATTCTACTGCCCGCATATCGCTTATCGAGAATCTTAACGATAAGATTTCCTATCGCTTTGAATCGAAGCAGAACCAGTTCGTTGTTTTCAGCGAGATCTACTACCCCAAAGGCTGGGAGGCTTATATTGATGGCAAACCATCTCCTTATGTCAAGGCTGACTATGTGCTTCGCGCCATGGCCGTTCCTGCGGGTTCCCATACCATCGAATTCCGGTTTGAACCGAAATCGTATATCACCGGCAACCGGATCAGTGTCTGGGCGGCGATCATTACCTACCTGCTGCTGATTGCTGCGGTCGTCGATCTGGTCAGGAAAAGAAACACTGCAGCGCCGCATTTGAAATGAACATCGTATCGCTCATTTTCTACCCCTTCCTTCCTGCCGTAACCGGCGGCCAGAAAGGACATTCGCTGTTTTACAAGTATTTTTCGCGACATCACCAGGTTTGCATTGTCACAACCCGGAAAAACGACCCGCGGTATGCGGAGGGATATGAAGTAATGAACATACTGACCAATGCGAAATGGAGATATGTGAACCCGTTTTATTTCTTTAAGATTCGCCGGATACTTCGCGAGAAAAAGGCAGAGCTGTTGATCATTGAACATGCTTACTTAGGCTGGCTTGGTGTTTTGCTGAAGCATTTTTGCGGAGTCCGATTGCTGGTGCATTCTCACAACCTGGAAGGCTTTCGCTGGAAGAGCCTGGGTAAATGGTGGTGGAAAATGCTTTACGCCTACGAAGGCTGGACGCTCCGGCGGGCAAACTATAATTTCTTTATCAGCGATACGGACCGGGCCGATGCGATCCGGCTTTTTCACCTGAAACCAGACCGGTGCATTACGGTCACATTCGGTATTGAAAGAAAATCTCTCCCAGGAGCCGAAGCGTTTGAAAAAGCCAATGCAGCACTTCGCGAAAAGCACGGGGTGCCTGCTGGTATACCCCTGCTGTTCTTCAACGGGGCCTTTCGCTATGAGCCGAACCGGGAGGCCCTGGAGCAATTGCTGTATCGGGTGAACCCGCTGTTGCAGCAGCAGGGTTTTTCTTACCGGCTTTTAATTTCCGGAGTGGATACGCCGGAAGAATGGCTTGGCCAGTCTTACCCCGACGTTCAGTTAATTGGTTTTGCCGAAGACCTGTCTCTTTATTTAAAGGGATGTCAGCTCTTTCTCAACCCGGTTATTGCCGGTGGGGGGATCAAGACCAAGCTCGTGGAAGCGCTGGGCTATAATTTGAATGTCGTATCGACGAAAAGCGGTTCAACCGGCGTCGATCCGGAATTGTGCAATGGGAAACTGGTGATTTGTGAAGACGGCGACTGGAAAGCTTTCGCATCGGCCGTCGTGGAGAGCGCCAATAAAAAAGCCGACATTTCGCCGGCTTTCTATGAACAATTTTACTGGGGGAATATTACCAAAAGAGCGGCTTCGTTTATTTCAACGCCGCCGGATCACCATTTATCTACTTCTTCTAAATGATCGGAGCCTGTAGCGGTAGGCGTTTGGGCCGGAACTTCTGCCTTGACTTCCACTTCTTCGGAAACCTGCACGGTAGTGGGCTCAGTATAAGAGGCTGAACTGCCATTCTCACTTGATTCAGCCTGCTCTCCATTTTCACTCAGCTGATCGTGGTTGAACGCGTCGAAATCAAAATCAGGCATCAGGTCGGTTTTTACATAATCTACTGCTTCGGTGAGCGCCTTGATGAATTTGTTGAAGTCTTCTTTATAAAGGAAAATCTTGTGACGGTCGTATCCGTCCTCGTTAAATTTTTTACGGCTTTCGGTAATCGTCAGGTAGTAATCGTTGCTGCGGGTAGCTCGTACGTCGAAAAAATAAGTCCTTCGTTTTCCAGCCCTGATCCTTTTGCTATAAACACTCTCCATTCGTTTATCATTATTCTCGTAAGCCACTTTGGTTGGGTTTTAGGTAATTAAATTGTAGAAGACATACAAATATAATATTGTTCCAGAACTGGCAAAAATTTCCCCAACTTAATCCAGACAAGTTTTTAACGGGGCAACGATAAAGCGGTTTGGCGTCGTTCAGTCGCGTATTTCTTCGCGTGTTTGCTGCTGCTGCTCATACAGGCGGGCATAATAGCCATTGAGGTTCAATAGCGAACTATGGGTTCCGCTTTCCACGATCCGGCCTTGATCCAGGACAATAATCCGGTCAAATTCAAAGAGGCTGAAGATCCGGTGTGTGATGATCAGGGCCGTCTTATTTTCCAGGTAGGCATAGAGGTTGGAGATGATCTCTTTTTCCGTTCTTGCGTCGACGGCGCTCAGGCAATCGTCGAATATAACGATCTCATGATCGGTCGATAAGGCCCGGGCAATGGAAATCCGCTGCTTTTGTCCTCCGCTCAATGTCACTCCCCTTTCTCCGATAAGGGTTTCGAACCCGGAAGGAAATTGCAACACCTCCTGTTCAACGCTGGCAAAAGTAGCTGCTCTCCGGGCCAGATCCACGGTTTTGTCCTTAGCGCCGAATAAGATATTCCCCGTAACGGTGTCGCTGAAAAGAAAAACGTCCTGGGGAACATAAGCAATCTGGTTTCTAAGTTGATGCAGGTCAATTGTCCGGATATTTTTACCGTCCATCCTGATGGTGCCATGGGTTGGGTCGTAAAAGCGCAGCAAGAGCTGCGCCAGGGTCGTTTTCCCGCTGCCTGTTTTGCCGATAATGGCTATTTTCTCCCCCGGACTGATTTTCAGATTGAAATGCCGGATGGCCTGTATGCCGGTATTGGGATATATGAAATCTACCTGGTCAAATTCGATATTGCCGGTGAGCTTCCAGGATATGGCCTCTGCCGGCGTTTGAATGGCCGGAACGGTTTCCAGAAACTCATTCAGCCTTTTCTGGGAGGCCGATGCCCGTTGGATCATGCTGGCTACCCACCCGATAGCGCTGACGGGGAAAGTGAGCATAGTGATGTAAATGACGAATTCCGCGATCGTACCCAGATCGGTATGATGGGTTCCGCGAATCACGTAAAATCCGCCAAGCATGATCGTAAGCAGGGTGCTCAGACCGATGATCAAGCCCATGGACGGGAAATAGATGGCT
>DASZRP010000115.1:0-2354 GCA_035548895.1 Puia sp.
TCAACATCCAGGAACCGTCATTGAACCACTTTTTCTCAAGCGCTGCAAGCGTGCCGGATATTTGCAGGGTTGAAAGATAGTTCGTCACCAGATTTAGAAATTGCGGATCACCTGGCGGTAACGCCATGCCGATAGGTTCAATGGTCAATGGCTGCTCGGTGGTTACCAGATCCTTCCCCGGATACCTCATAATCGAAAGCACACAGATGGGTTTATCAGCCACCATGGCATCCGCCTGATCATTGATGACCATATTAACTCCATCATTATAATTGTCAACAGCAATGAGTTCCTGTTTTGACATGACCGTCTTTACGAATTCTTCACTCGTTGATCCTTTCAGGCAGACAATTTTATACTTTTTTCCACTGGCGACCGTGTCCGCATTAAACGCCGCAACCCGGCTAGATTTAGTCAGGATTGATTTTCCCGAAATATTGTAAGGACCTGCAAAAAGCGCAAGCAGGTTTCGTTCCGGCGTTATGGTCATGCCAGACATAATGGCGTCAATTTTGCCTGACCTGAGAGCATCCATCAATTCTGAAAAAGGCATTACGATCAGTTTTGGTTTTACTCCCATATTGGTCGCCAATGCATTCGCCAGATCAATTTCAAACCCCATCAACTCTCCGGTCTTTGACTTCATGGAGTAGGGAGGCTGATTTCCGCTGGTACCTATACGGATCTCGCCGTTTTTGACTATGGTGGCGAGCACCTTCTGACTGACAGCGGGAAAAGATGCGAGGATCAATAAGATCACGATTACCAGACAACTTGATAAATGTTTCTTGTTCATAAATTGTGTTATTTGTTAGTTCAGGATCCGGAAGGATATGCTAAGCCTTCTAAACCTACACCATTTTTTTAATGCTGTGTCTGTATCTCTCCATCAAATCCGCAATAAACAGTAAAATCAAAAAATAATAACCGATTGTGGTGTAAATCCCCTATCATGCCGCCCGAACAATAATTTCTTTCGGAGAAAGAAAAGAATTTGACAAGCCACTATGCTGCCCTGCCCGTGCTGGCGCAGCAGGACAGCGCGAAGACCCAATCTCTTTCAGAGGTCATTGTCACCGGTCAGTATAAACCCCAGTCGATAAAGAATTCTGTCTACCAGGTCCGCGTCATCAACCAGGAGAAGATCCGGCTGACGGGCGCAAATAATGTGCAGCAGGTATTGAACAGTCAACTGGGCTTTCGTTTCACAAGCGACAATACCCTGGGCACTGCCGATGTAGAGCTGATGGGAATGAGCGGCCGCAATGTGAAGATATTGTTAGACGGCGTGCCAAGGAAGAGCTGAAGCCGGAAGCGGTGAAGGGCAAATGGACACAATCCGTTTGGGAAGTGAGCGATGCGCCGCGCTACCAGGGAGCGAGCGAGTGGCTGACGACCGACGGCAAAACCTTCTGGGAGAACACAGCGGATGCACCCCTGCTTCGCAGGGAATATACCGTCCGGAGTGATTATAATGTGATGCGCCGGACGAACCGGATCATCCTGACCGACAGCGGATGGGTGCATGACCAGTACAATCAGAAGATCGTCCGCGCAGGCGGCGTTGACAAACTGCTGGTCGAAGAAAAAGGGCTCAATACATATTTCCGCACAGATATGAAATATTGCGCCGCCGCCAAGAATTACTGGGAAAAGAACAAAGGGTATTGGGAGAAAGTGCGGAATGCCTGGGCGGATTATATGGGAAGCCACTCCCGCGTGGAAATGAAGAACAAAGTAGATGGCAAGGCTTTATACGATTACCTGTTTGAGCTTGCCGATGATTATGCCGGTGGAAAAGTTAAGGCAGATGCCGTCGATGCCACTATCCGCGCCGATATTGAAAAGTTCATGGGGCATGAGGAGCAGCCAGTAGTGCAGAAATGATTGAGTTAACTGAAAAGCCGGAAATTGTTTATTTCAATACGTCTTTATACTTTTTCGCATCATCCAGAATCAGCACCCAGTCCTGTCCGTAGCCCGTTGACGGCGGGTTGAATTTTTTCTCTTTCCCGTTTTGAAATTCGCCGATCTCTTTCAGTTCGCCATTGCGGGGGTTGAACCAACAGGCGTGAATGATCGCCGCTTTTATTTTTTCCGGGTAAACGGTGAAGGGCAATCCCTGAGTTGTATAAATGAAAGCATAATCGGTACCCCGCGTTGCCTGTATGCGCTGCGCGGGCGTAAGATTGTTTTCTTTTATTAGCGATTGATCGGGAACCCGATCAAGCAGGGGATGCGATTCCATCAGCCTCCTTACATATTTCATCTGATTAGCCCCGGGCAGGTCCATGGCTTCCTGCCAATAGATATGCGGGCCGTTTACCGGGGCATGTCTGGGCGAATACATCTGC
>DASZRP010000116.1:0-4730 GCA_035548895.1 Puia sp.
TTAGTATCCTCTATGATCACGCTGAAAATATTAGAGTAGGAATAGACGTAGGCATTTATCCATATGACTCTTCAGCACCTATCGGAAATGATATCCTGTTGTTGCTTGATGAAGGGGATAATGCTTTTCATCCACAGTGGAAAAAGGAGTATGTAAAAAACTTAAGGACTATTCTTCCATTAATATTTCCCAATTATAAGATTCAGGTTATCATTACATCGCACGATCCGTTGACACTTTCGGATTTACCGAAAAATAATGTCGTTTTTCTTGAAAGAGGGTCCGAAGGAACTGTCATTGGTAATTCAGCATTAAAGCGGACTTTCGGAGCTAATATAGCCGACTTACTGAAGGACTCCTTTTTCCTGGAGGATGGAATGATTGGAAGTTTTTCGGCTGATGTTATAAATAAGATTATTTCAGATATCGAAGTCGACCATTATTCCAACAATCGCAGGCGAGAAATCGAAAGAATCATCGAAGCTATTGACGAGCCTATAATTAAATTTAAGTTGGCTGAAAAGTTTGGTGCTGCGACAGGAAATACTGCTATGCAGCGAAAAATAATTGACGACGAAATCACGAGATTGCAGGCAAGGAGGTCACAAATCTGATGTTTTACATAGATCAAACGACGCCAGAATTTATTGCTGCCAGGGAAGAGCATTATAGAAATGTTCGGTATGTTATAAAAAAGAAACTATTGGGAAAGCGCTTTACTGAAGCGCATCCAAAAGGGCTCTCCCAACGAATAAGCCAAGTATATGGGATTCAGTCGCAGGTAGCAAGATATTTAGATAATGAGGACAATCTAAAGAAAATTCTTATTGGGACACCGGATGAATTGGACAGACTTAAGAATATGTTTAAGAGTAAAAAGGCTGTTGGAAGTATCAAATCTTTAGTCAGATATGATTCATTTAGTGACAAAGGTGAAAGCGGTACATTTCGGTTTTATAACGGCTTTCATCTAGCAAAAAATTTAAAACAACACACTTGTATTTATTGCAACAGAGCATACACCAGCACAATCATTACCGACAAGAATGAGTTTGTTGCCCGGCCAACCTTCGACCATTGGTTTCCACAAAGCAAATTTCCGATCCTAGCTCTCTCTTTTTATAATCTCATACCCAGCTGTTCGGTATGTAATTCAACGCTAAAAGGTGCTACCCAATTTGCAATTGACGATGTTTTTCATCCCTATTTTCGACATGCAGATTCGAACAAGCAATTGAATTTTCGTTTCTCTTATGATTTGGAGGATTATGTTCGAGCAAAAAGCACGATCATTACAAAAAACTCTTTTAGCCAGCAGAGCGTTGAGGCGATGAAGTTGGCAGAAATATATAGCGTTCATGCCGAAGACATCCGCGAGATGATTTATTTGAAGCTGGCCTACACTCAATCTTATATTCAGTCTCTCAATTCCATCTTAAGAGGTTTTGTTCTTACAAGCGAAGAAGTTTATCGGCTTGCCTTTGGTGTATATTTTGAGGACGATAAGTTACATACCAGGCCGCTCAGTAAATTAAAAAAGGATATTTTGATTGAACTGGGGATTGTAAAATAAAATAGCTACTATAGCTGTTGCAGTATTAACGGGTCTTTTATTTCGTTATATCGGTCGAGCAGAAGGACTTTCGATGGCAGTTCAGTCGAGCGAGAGTGGTCATCTTTGCTATTCCGTCAAAGTTTTATGGCCATTTTCATGGAAAAAATTACTGACCCGCAACACATTATCTCAAATGTCTAGGAGTGCCGGAAAAAGGCAAGCGAATCGATGAATTGAGAGGGATTGGTGCTGAATTTCAAATATAATGCTCTTGACACAGGGCCAAGAACATTTTCGCCCTTGCATTCTTTAAAATCTTTCCGGGTATCGACAATAAAGTACGAGGATGAATCACCATGAATTTGAATAAAGCTAAGCATACTGCCCCTTACTGTCGCCTGTTTTACACTGCGGTTGACTATCGGTAAAAAACTGCCATCCTTTGCCTTAAAGGAGATGCCTTGGTTGTTAACAAATGATGGCACCAGGTAATAGTTGCCTGCCAACTGAGTTTTGGGATAATGAAATCGCGCTAAGCCAAAGGCCAGAATAATTCCGAGAACAATGCTGGTAAAAATAATTTTTCGCCGGCCCTGGTATTGATTGTTCGCCATTGAAATTACAATCCTTTAAGTTAAAAATATTTTGGCGCATTTTCGATTTCCCGGTTTAACTAATTTCGAACTGCCAATAAGTTTTATGGGATCGTCAATTATTCAATATATGAAAAGGTTTTTATGGCTATCCGGTATTGTATTTTTTTCAATCGGTACCTATGCCCAGGATATTACGGATACCGTTGCATTGAAGCAATCACTCGACAAAGCAACAGCAGCCATTAGAAATGCTTTTGAAAAAGGTGACGCGGCTTTGGTAGCCCGATTGCACCGTCGTGACGTTATAAAATACTTTGGAGGAAATAATGTGATCGTGGGCAGAGCTGCCGTGGAAAAAGGCGCAAGGGAGTGGTTTCAAAATGCAAAAGTGGAGTTTATCAAAAACACGGTCGAAAACACGGAATTTGTAGGAAATATTGCGATACAGACATCCATTTTTGCAATCAAAACAACGCCAAAAGACGGCGGAAAACCTTCCGAAGGCAGAGGACGTTCTATGGTAATTTATATTCAGGACAAAAGCAGTCCGACCGGTTGGTTGACATTGCGGGAATTCGTGCAAGAAGCACCGCCTAAATAAAAAGCCGGAAGAGGCGCCCTCATAAACGAAAAAGCGGGAGAATTTTTCAATTCCCCCGCTTTGCGGACCGGACGGGACTCGAACCCGCGACCTCTGCCGTGACAGGGCAGCATTCTAACCAACTGAACTACCGATCCTGGTTCCCTTTAAGGGACGGCAAAGATAGCGGTCTTTCGCTATTCCATCAAAGTTTTGCGAAGCTTTTTGGTGAAAATATTACTGACTGGCAATGGGTTATCCACATCGTCCGGCTCTGTCGCTACGCCCACCATTCCTAAATACTGGCTGTCCGATACCCTCCCCTTTCCATCCGTAAAGAAGATATAGGTCGCTACCCTCAGCCCGCTGAACGCCGGCGCAAAGAGCGCATCCCATCCGGCATAGCGCATAGCCCCGATGGTATAGATCACTTCCCGCCGCTCTTCGCAGTAAGCCACCAGCACGGCCTTATCCAGGTCACCATGGTCTGACTCACGCGCCCAGCTAAAGTCTATCCTCCCCGGCAGCTCGGAACCGGCGCGGAGCCGGTAAGGCAATCGTATCGATCCGTGGGCAATCTTCACGAGCGACGGATCAACATAGAGCTCGGGGTAACTACCGGCAATGGCTACGCGATAATTTTCCCGGAAGGCCATATTATATCCCGTCCGGCGTTTTTTCCAGTCGTAAAAGCTGAATTTCAGGATCTCCTGGAACGGCAGCAGGAATTGCTGCAGGGTGCGGAAACGCACCTGCTGCTGCCGCTGCGCCGCTGTGGGCGCCTTGGTTCTTTTACCAGGACGACGACGCACATAGGTCTCTCCGCCGCGACGGACGAATACAAAGTCTCCGATGGTTCCCGAACCAGGGCTGAAAATACTGCCGCGATTGAATTTCATAATTTTTCGTTTGAATGCGTTGATAAATTGGTTGTTGTTCGCTAAAACCGGGAACAGAAAATAAGCCCCGGTAAACACCGGGGCTTTTAAGCGACCGTTATAAAACGGTTACCGCACCGGTATAAACACTGTTCGATACCCGGCCGTCAGCAGCGAGGAAGGCGACATAAGTGTCCACTTTCTTCCCGCTGAATTCGGGCGTCGTCAGCGTGTCGGCCTGCGCACTGCGCGCGGCTCCCGCGGTGGTAAACACCACCTGGTGGAGCTCGGACGAATAGGCGACCAGGATCGCTTTGTCGTCGGCACTCGAATTGCCGCTTCCGGCGTTGTTCTTCCAACTGAAGCCGATCTGACCGGCCACCGCGGAGGCGGCCGCCGGGGCCTGCATGGCGGGCAGCGGTCCGCGGCTCACGAGTACCTGGGTCGGGTCAACCGCGAAGTCCGGGTAGGCGCCCGTGAGCGCACTGCCCATATTGTATCGCACGGCGATATTGAAGCCCGACATCCGCGCGGCCGAATCGCGAAAGCTCAGGGCAAACAGGCCGGCCATCGGCTGGAGATATTTCACCATCAGCGCGAACCGGGCATGCTGTTCCACCTGTTTTGCAGAGGCAGCGCCCTTTCTCGGGCCTGGCTTGCTGCGCATGTACGGGATCCCGTTCCAGGTTCCCCCGATCACCGTACCGACGGTGCCGGAGAAAGGGCCCAGGATCCCTTTGTTAATAGTTCCCATAGCATGGATTTTAAAAATTAAAAAAACGGTTTTAGCATCCCCCAGCCGGTCATGCTGCATCGCGATAATGGGTGAACCGCCATTCTCTTTCCGCAGGGCTCACCTCCATCGCACCGGGACCAGCCGGCGGATAGTGCAAAGATGGGGTCGCCGAAGAGGGACCAATTGCAGTGCGATTGCAGCCTGCAATGAAAATATTTTTTCAGGCGCCAAAACCCGAAGGGTGACGGCGCTTGAAGCAGGTCAAAAGGCCACCATTAGGCTACCAAAAGGATGATTTGCCTATACCATCTGGCCTTCTTCGCTATGACATCTGGCCCTCCCTAAACGGCGGGAAGGCCAGATGGTATAGACAAAGGGTAGTAAT
>DASZRP010000117.1:0-3785 GCA_035548895.1 Puia sp.
AAATGGTTTAAAAAATATGGCATCGACAGTCAGGATAATCGGGGCTGCTATAAATAGCGCAATTAAAAGATAATATTTGAATGCAACAAGCCAGGCAGTTCTTTTTTTACGCTTCGAAATAATGCCGGCCCATACTTTAAAAATCTTTCTTGCCTTCGATTCGATAAACATCAGGTGATACTTGATCACTACAGCGCCGGCATTCACCAGATCGTCCTGCAAACTGCTCCAGTTGTCCTGTTGCAAATGGTTTAATGTAATCTCCCCGTATTTTTTTGAGCCGGTAATATCTTCGTCAGATACCCCGGGTTTCGGGAAGATATTCAGATAACGATCCTTCCTGCCCTTGAACATCCAGTGAAAGATGGTCACAAAGCTGACGAAATTGTGGTGCCGGTCCACCAGCGCAATATTGCCCACCAGTTTGGCTCCAATATTTCTTAATGTCGGCTTAATCTTTTCCATGGCGCTGATCCACATATTGCGGGCTCCCGTGATGGTGATCACTGGAGTATCTTTGGCCACAGCAATAAAGCGCGGATCATGCATCAGGCTATTGGAGGGAATGCTGGGTGAAAGAAACCAGGCCTGATAACCCAATACGATCAGGTCGTAGTGGGACTCTTTAAATGAAAAAGACTTTAAAGGCGCCGGCACCTGATTAACGCTGTCCGGCATCACGCCGAAGAAAGACTTGCCCGTCCAGGGAAAAGGATAAGCCTCTTCCGGAAAGACGCGGACTTTTTCCACGGTTGCGCCGGCTTCTTCAAACGGCTGGGTGAAATGATTGACAATATCTTCTAACTGGCCGGATTGGGTATAGAATACCACTAAGACTTTTTTGCCCATGCTGCGCCGAAGTTAAGAAACCTGAAGCTTTAAAACCTTTGATTTTTTGCTGTAGTCGGTAATGGCTTTTTGCAGTGTTTCAGGGAGTTTATCGAAGGTTTTTTTGATGAATTCGCTGTCCGTCCGGAGGTCGCTGTTATAACCTAAAATATCCGGTGCGTGCTCCTGGATCATCAGGCGCAGAAAACGGAATTCCGCATTGCCGGGCTCCTGTTTGATCGCTGCCTCCAGTTCCTGATGCCCTGCTTTGAACAGCTTCAGCTTTTGGGCCGGGCTTCCTCCAAGGCCCGCCTTCTTCATGGTCAACGCGCCTTCAAAAGCCTGCCGGGTATTTCCGCCTGTCGCCCTGATGGCCTGCAGCTGTGCGTTCACCAGATCCTTTTTATCCCCCTGCATGGCCTGATAGAAGGCAGGTCGGTCGATATTATCGGCCGACTGCGCCATGCCGGCGCAGCAGATGAGCAGGACCAGTATACCGGATAAATATCTCTTCATTGCTTATTTTAAACTCAGCTCCTTTTATCCAGGAAGCGGATGGCTTTCCTCCCGACTTCAGGAAATTGTACTTTCTGAAGTTCTTCTCCGGTCAGATAGCGAATATGCGGCGTTACCCGCAGCTTTGCCTGCAGATAGGCCCTGATCCGGTGATCGCTCTCCTCCGTCTGGTTCAATGGATGAAGATGGAGCAGGACTTCATCGGTGCCTATCTCGTTGGAATACACTTCTACTGCAAAATCCACTACATCATCCATGCCATTAAGCAGGTCGTATAAAGCAGGTGCAAACAAGGTTGTGCCTTTGAACTTGATCATCTGTTTCTTTCTTCCCATTACCGGTGAAAGCCTTAACGCCGAGCGGCCGCAGGCGCAGGGCTCCCGGTGCGCGATGCAGATATCTCCCGTTTTATAACGAAGCAGGGGCATTCCCTCCACGCCAAGTGTGGAGATGGTTACTTCCCCTGGCTGACCGTCCGGAACGGGCTTGTTTTCTTCGTCCAACAATTCTACGATGACGAGATCCGGCTGCAGGTGGCCGCCTCGTCCTGCGCTGCATTCTGTAAATGCCGTCTGCATCTCGGTAGATGCATAAGTTGAAAATAACTGAATGGGCCAGGCTTCGGTGATCTTCCTGCCCAATACGTTCAGGCTGAAATCCGGATTGCGGATATTCTCGCCAATACAAATCGCCTTTTTTACCGGCGTGCTGTTGAGATCTACTCCATGTTCCCCAGCGTACTGGATCAGCTTCACGATGAAAGAGGGAACGCCGACAATAGCTGTCGGTTTAAGCCTGAAGATCGTTTCCCACTGAAGCGAAGGAACGCCCGGTCCGACCCGGATAATGCCGGCGCCCAGCTTACGGATACCGGAATAGTAAGCCATGCCGGCCATGAACTGCCGGTCGAGGGTCAGCATGAGCTGGTACACATCTTCCGGACTGCCACCGGCGCACAAAAAGGAGCCATATTCATTCCGTGCCAGCCGCTGCAGGTCACTTTCTGTCAATGCGATGGTTACAGGTGAACCGAGGGTGCCGGAAGTAGAAGTGTATTCAATGATATTCGACCGCGGGACGCAGAGAAAATCTTCGTTATGCTGCTGGAGGTCTTCTTTGACTGTGACCGGCAGTTCGTTGAGATCAGTCAGACTGCGGATGCGCTTCAGGTCAATCTGCCGCTCGCTGAACATCCGCTGGTAGAAAGGCGACCGCTGCTGCAGATACTGCAGCAGTTCCTGCAATTTGCTTTCCTGCATTTTGCGGATCTCTTCCTGGTTTGGATAGTTACCGGTTTCCTTCATGCTTCTAATATTACGATGGCTGTCGCCATAGATTTCAAATGAGCAAGCGAAACGCGAATTTCACGAATACCCAGCGGCTTCAGGGCCGTTGCCGTATTACCGGTAAGCCGGAGAATGGGCCGGCCGTTTTCTTCATGCATAATTTCTATCTCGTGCAGGACCAGGCCACTGTCCCATCCCCTGCCGATGGCCTTGAGAAAAGCTTCTTTGGCGGCGAACCGCGCGGCATAGTGCTGAAAAGGAAATGCTTTGGATTCGCAATACCGGATCTCATCGGGCGAGAACACCAGCTCTTTAAAGCCCTGGTTGCGCCCAACGCGTTCGGCGACTCTTTCCACTTCGATGATATCGATCCCGGTTCCCAAAATCATTTCATTTTCTCTTTTGCTTTTTCAAGTCGCCGGCGGATATCGTTCTCCTCCCCTTTGGTGGCAATGACCTTAGACAGGGCAAGCTCATAGCAATGCGCAGCTTCCGCATATTTTTTCTGGTTGAACCAGATATTGCCGGCGAGCTCATAGGCCTGATAAAACTGCGGGTTGGATTCGATCAGGCTGTCGGGATTCACCCTTCCTCCGTCCCGCAGGATTTCCTTATACCTGTGGAACCGGAGAAAGGACTGGTAGGCCGGCGTTTCCAGGAAAGGGTCCGCAGGCACATTCAGACTGCTGTCCACGATCTCCCGGTCTGTGTTCATACCTGCCAGGGAAAATACTTTGTTCAGGTCGTAACATACAAATTTTCCCAATTGCCAGGGTGCAGTGGATACCCACACCAGGCCCTTTTTCGGTTCAAACACGATGGAATGATGCGCGATCAGCTGGTTGAGGGCTTTCTCATTGCCGAGGCCAATGTCTTCGCCATTCAGCCCTTTCCGGTCGCGCAATATCGCTATGGTTCGCTCCACTGTATTTTGCCCGGTAGAATCGAGTAGCTGCTGGAGCCGTTGATAACGGTAGGCAGATGCGCTTTCGCTGATCTGACGGAGATTGGATGGTAGTTTTCCGAGCCCCTTGCTCTGAAAATGATTGGCGCAAATGATATAGTTCCGCTGCGGGTCATAAACCGCCATCGAGTCCGGCGTTTTTTCGATGATCACCGCTTTGCCATCCTCCGCCGATCCCACCAGAAAAGATT
>DASZRP010000118.1:0-10110 GCA_035548895.1 Puia sp.
TAACAATCGTACCGCGCGGAGTGGCTGCTCTCGGATATGCGCAGTACACCCCGAAAGAACAATATCTCTACAATACCGACCAGCTCTTCGACCAGATATGCATGACTTTAGGCGGCCGGGCCAGCGAAGCCATCAATTTTAATAAAATCTCCACCGGAGCGCAGAACGATCTGCAGCAGGTGACCAAGATCGCTTATTCCATGGTGACCGTTTATGGAATGAATGACAAGGTCGGGAATCTCAGTTTCTACGATCCGGCCCAGGAGAACCAGTTTACCAAGCCCTATTCGGAAGAGACTTCCAAGCTGATCGACGAAGAAGTGCGTAAGCTCATCGATAAAGCGTATGAGGCTACCCGTAAGCTATTGACCGAAAAAAGCGTGCAGCTGCATAAGCTGGCCGAGGCCCTGCTGGAAAAGGAAGTGCTTTTTCAGAGCGATGTGGAAGCCCTGATCGGCAAAAGGCCTTACGAGGAAAAGAGAGCGCTGGATGTTTCGGAACACGATATGATGAAGGATGTTCCGGATATTAAATCGGGTGACAATGGTCTGCCGGCTCCGCCTGTAGCAGTTCCGCCTGCTGCCGGTGAACCGATCTGATTCTTTATGAGAGTATCGCCAGCCAAGGAGAATATCCTGAGGAAGATCAGGCAGGCCCTGACGGAGCCCACGCCGCTTCCATTTCCCCAAAGCGAGGGGAATAATTCCGTTTTTCAAGCTCCAAAACAGGAAAAGGAGATCGAGTTTGCAGAACAGTTCACCCGCCTGCAGGGTAAGTTTGTTTATTGCGCCAATGCGGGCGAAATGTTACAGCAGCTCAGCCAGCTGGCAGCCAAAAATGAATGGGCCCAGTTATTTTGCCGGGAAACGGCATTGCAGTCTCAACTCAGAGATCAACTTAAGGGTCTGCTTACCGACGAGGGTCTTCCTTTTGCCGATGCTTCCATTACTTCCTGCGAACTGCTTATCGCCCGGACCGGGAGCATCCTCCTGAGCAGCGGGCAGGAAAGCGGGAGAACGGCCAGCGTATATGCGCCTGTTCATATTTGCATCGCCTATATGCACCAGCTTGTTTACGATATACGGGAAGGGCTGGAGCTGCTTCAGGAAAAATATAAAAGCAAATTGCCTTCCCTGATCAGCCTGGCCACCGGCCCCAGCCGAACTGCCGATATCGAAAAAACCCTCGTTGTCGGTGTTCACGGCCCGAAAGACGTATATGTTTTCCTGATCGATGCAGAGTAATTTATATTTGTTCCATGCAAATCGATGCGGGGAAAAACATCTATTTTTTATCTGATTTCCATCTGGGCGCCCCCGATCGGCTCGCCAGTCTCCAAAGAGAAAGATATATCATCCGTTTTCTTGAAACCATCCGGTCCCAGGCTGCCGAGATTTTTATAGTCGGCGACCTGTTCGACTTCTGGTATGAATACCGCAAGGTGGTCCCGAAAGGATACACCCGCATCCTGGGCAAAATTGCAGAGCTCACAGACGCCGGCATCCCCGTTCAGTTTTTTGTCGGAAATCATGATATGTGGATGAAGAACTATTTTGAGCAGGAGCTCAACGTGCCGGTCTATTATGAACCAAAGACCTTCCTGCGGAATGGTAAGAAGTTTCTGATCGGTCATGGCGATGGCTTAGGGCCCGGAGACCACGGATACAAGTTTTTGAAGAAGATATTCCGGAACAGGTATTGTCAATGGTTCTTCGGGATCCTTCCCCCTGCCGTAGGCGTCGGCATTGCCAATTATTTCAGCCGGAAAAGTCGCATAGCCACGGGCCAGACAGACGATCATTTTTTAGGAGAAAATGAAGAGTGGCTGATCGCTTATTGCAAGAAGCTGCTCGAAGAGGAATACTACGACTATATGATCTTCGGCCACCGGCACCTGCCCATCGATTTTCGCTTCCCGAACGGAAGCCGGTATATTAACCTGGGCGACTGGATCCGTTACTTTACCTATGCCGTATTCGACGGACAATCACTTACGCTGCAGTCATTCGACGAAGGCCTCGACCACCTCATTGTACGACGTTGAAAAAGATACTTGTCCATATTATCCTTTGCTGCGCCTTATGCTCCGTCAGGGCACAGGTTGAAGCTCCCGAACTGACCGCTCGCTTTTTACCCGGGCGCTTTGTCGATTTCGAGGTGGACAATCTCGGGAATGTCTATGCGCTGAGCGGCGACAGCAGGCTTAAGAAGATGAGCGATTCGGGCGATTCCTTAGCTGTTTACAACGACGTGCGGCGCTACGGAGCCATCAGCTATATGGACGTGACGAATCCGCTGAAGATCCTTTTATACTATCAGGATTTCGGCACTATTGTGATGCTGGACAGGCTGCTGAACAACGTCAACAGTATCGATCTGCGCAAGCTCAATCTTTTCCAGGTGAAAAGCATCGGCTTATCGTACGACAACAATGTCTGGGCTTATGATGAACTGGAAGGCAAGTTGAAGAAGATTGCAGACGATGGCAGCCTGATCTTCGAAACGACCGACATCCGGCAGTTGACGGATTCTGTTCCGGAGCCCGTAAGACTGACCGACCAGGGTGAGCTTGTTTACCTCTACGACTCGCTCCGGGGCGTATATATATTTGACCATTACGGAGGATTCCAGAAATACATTTCCCTGTCGCACTGGCAGCATTTCTCCGTGATCGGCAACGTATTCTGGGGCTGGGACGCAGGATTTTTTTTGAAGTACACCCCGAAAACAGGACAGCTGGAAAAGCTGCCTATCCCGGCATACTGCCTGCCGGCAACGAAAATTGTTGTTCGTCCCGATAACATCTATGTGCTGAAGACGGATGGAATTCATGTTTATAAGAACGGATAAGCTATGCAGGAATTTTTGAACCAGATCATATTAGACAATCCCGTCAGGAATTATCTCTTTGTCCTGCTTGCTATTGTCATTGCCCTGTTGTTCAAGCGCATTATGTCGCGGTTCGTTGCCGGTCAGCTCTTTCGTCTTGCCCAGACCGTCGATCCCGGGCTTGATAAAAAGTATTTTGTCAAATTGCTGCTGGCGCCCGTGGAGACTTTTCTGGTGGCATTCGTTGGCATTATTTCCATCGAAAAGCTTCGCTTTCCCGGCATATTGCAGTTTGAAATTTATGAGGTTTCCTCTAAGGACATCGTTCATGCCATTGCCAAGGGAGCGCTGATCATCATGTTCTTCTGGCTTTTGCTGCGTATGATTGATTTCATCGCACTGATCTTAAAAAGAAAGGCGCATCTGGCCGGGCAAAGGGACAACCAGATGGTGGTTTTCTTCCGTGATTTCTTAAAAGTCATTATCGTCATTATCGGAGTGTTGATGGTCCTGAAAGTATGCTTCAGATTTGACGTCAGCAATGTCTGGACGGGGTTGGGCATTGCGGGCGCCGCACTTGCCCTATCCACCAAGGAAAGCATCGAGAACCTGATCGCTTCATTCATCATTTTCTTCGATAAGCCGTTCCAGACCGGAGATATATTGAAGGTGAATAATATTTCCGGGACTGTGGAAAGGATCGGGTTGCGCAGCACGCGCATCCGGACAGATCAGAAGACCTATGTTACCGTGCCCAATAAGCAGATGGTGGATAGCATTGTAGACAATCAGACGCTTCGCACGCAAAGAAAGGGCGAGATCAGGCTCCAGCTCGATTCCTCGACACCAGCCGAAACGATCTCGAAGTTTATCGACTCCTGTAAGCAGATCCTGGACCGGCCTTATCTTGAAAACACCTCTGTTTTTCTGAATGATATCTCGGGCACATCGTTCCAGCTCAATATCGATTACTTTACCCCGCCCATCGCGGCAGGCGACTTCAACCAGGTAAAACAAAAAGTGAACCTGGAAGTGTTAGCGCTATTGGAAGAACTAAAGATCTCCATTGTCGGGGCGTCGACGACGGTGAAAGTGGTGAATAGTAATGTGTAAATGTGGAAATATGTAAATGTGAAAATGTCTTAATCATTTCCACATCTCCACATTATCACATTTCCACATTATCTAATATTCGCTTTCATCTCCAGCAAAAACTCCCTGATCTGTTCGAGTTTCTTGATGGATTCGAATTTTTCTTCTGCTTTTTTACTCTTGCGAAGAAAGTCCTTTGCGCCTTCGATGGTGTATTTGCGCTGACGGAGGAGATGATAGATCAGGTGCAGGTTCTTGATATCTACCGGACGGAAATAGCGGTCTCCCTTTTTATTTTTCTTTGGCTGAAGAATACTGAACTCGGCTTCCCAGAAACGAAGCAGGGATTGGTTGACCCGGAACATTTCCGAAACCTCGCCCATGGTGTAATACTGCTTGCTGAACAGCACTTCGTCTTCCGGAATGCGGATCAGGTCTGCCTCTTCAGCAATTTGCCGTATCGATTTTCTGCCCCTTCCCGATTTTTGCTTTAAGGCTACGGCCGCCGGTTTCTCATCCCGGTTCACCAGGGTTATCGGTTCCGGTATGGCCTCTTCTTCTGCAACGGTCTTTAATTTCTTGATGCGTACGCCCACATTCACCGGCTGGTCCGCTGCTGGAACAGGTTCCTGGCGAAGCGAGGTGTCCTCAATAAAATTCAGCGAGATCTGGGAAAAGGCATCCATGCTTATCAAAAATAACAAAAACTATTCCGAAACAGATCGCCTGAATGAAAAATCTAATCGAAGCTCTGGTTGCTGGCTGAGGCCAGCTTTAACAGGCGGTCGTACTGTTCGGGGGTGATATCGTTGTAGAAATAGTACACGGGGTCTACCGGTTCGCCGTTGCGACGAACTTCGTAGTGGCAGTGCGGCCCCGTGCTTTTTCCGGTACTGCCCACCCAGCCAATGATTTCTCCGCGTTTTACTTTCTCTCCGGCGTGGACCTTGATCTTGAACATGTGTCCAAACAAAGTAGAATAACCGTAGCCATTATGTATAACCACATTATTGCCATAGCCGTTCCCGGTGTTTCCTGCGGTCTCTACGGTTCCATTGGCCGTGGCATAAATGGGCGTGCCCAGCGGCGCGGCGAAGTCTAATCCCGCGTGAAACTTCGTTGTTTTGTATACCGGATCAATGCGGTACCCAAACCCGGAGGCGATCCGTTTCAGGTCCTTATTGCTGACGGGCTGGATAGCCGGGGTACAGGCCAGCAGCTGCTCCTTGTTCTTGATAAATCCGTTAATCTCGTTATACGATTTTGTCTGGGCATTGATCCTCGATTCAAGGCTATTCAACGAACCGGCGATGGAACTGGCCAGGTTGTCCTGGTCCATGCCCTGCACTAACTGGATCTCCTGCTCTTTGGCTAAGTTCTTTGCTCTGGCGCTGTCGGGAATGGGATTGGCCTCGAAAATAGCGCGGTACACATCATTATCCCTTTTCTCCAGCGCGCCGATCTGGTCCTGCATTTTCCTTATCTGCATGTTGAGCACATAGTAATTGTCTTTCAGGGCGTCATTGGCCTGCATCAGGCGTTTTTCATTGGCGGAAGGGAAATAGCGATAGGCTAAGGAGACCAGGATCAACGCAGTAACGATGGAAGCCGATAGAAACCCCAGGATGCGCAGCAGCGTGACGCGCAACGGCGTCTCTAGTTTTTCGTACCGGAGGGTATTGGTATTATAGTAATATTTGATCTTTTTCATGCAGCCCTTAAGTACCCGCAGTCGGTTTGAGAAAATGATTGCTGTACCTTTGCAACGCCTGATTAATAACGCAATTGTACAAATTATTTTCCTTTGTCATTCTCTAAAATAAAGATACACAGCTAAAATATGACCGGAAGCGCTGAGATAAGGGGTAAATTCCTCGATTTTTTCAAATCGAAAGGCCATGTCATTGTTCCCTCTGCCCCCATCGTGGTAAAGGACGATCCCACCCTGCTGTTCACCAATGCCGGCATGAACCAGTTCAAGGATTATTTTTTAGGGAATAAAACGGCGCCGCACCCCCGAATTGCGGATACCCAGAAATGCCTGCGCGTAAGCGGAAAGCATAACGACCTGGAAGAAGTGGGCGTGGATACCTATCACCATACCATGTTCGAAATGTTAGGCAACTGGAGCTTCGGCGATTATTTTAAAAAAGAAGCTATTGCCTGGAGCTGGGAATTGTTAACTAAAGTTTACCAGATCCCTGTCGACAGGATTTATGTCACTGTTTTCGGAGGCGATACAGGTGACGGCCTGGCGCCGGATGAAGATAGCCGCCGGGAATGGAAGAGCTGGGTGGCGGAAGACAGAATTCTTTCCGGAAGCAAGAAAGATAATTTCTGGGAGATGGGCGATACAGGCCCCTGCGGACCCTGCACCGAGATCCATGTGGATTGCCGCTCAGATGCAGAGAGAAAAGAAAAAGACGGAAAAGAACTGGTGAACCGTGACCATCCCCAGGTGATCGAGATCTGGAATATTGTATTTATTCAGTTCAACCGGACCAAATCCGGTTCACTCGAACCTTTGCCCAAAAAGCACGTGGATACCGGCATGGGCTTCGAGCGGCTCGTCCGGGTGCTTCAAAATAAAAACAGTAACTACGACACCGATATTTTTACCGGTACTATTAAGAAAGTGGAAGAGATCACCGGCAAGACCTACCGGGCTTCCGAAGCAGATAAGGCCGATATCGCTTTCCGCGTCATCGCCGACCATATCCGGGCCATCTGTTTTACCATCGCCGACGGACAGCTTCCTTCGAATACGGGTGCGGGTTATGTGATCCGCAGAATCCTTCGCCGCGCGGTGCGATATTATTATTCTTATCTGGCCCAGCCCGAGCCCCTGCTGTTTCAGCTCGTACCCACCATCGCCGATCAGTTCGCAACGGTATTCCCGGAGTTAAAACGACAGGAAGCTTTTGTATCGCGGGTGGTGAAGGAAGAAGAAGAAGCTTTTCTGCGCACGCTCGACAAGGGTATAAAAATGTTCAATGAGTATATCGCGGGAGCTAAAACTCCGAACAAAGAAATACCCGGAGCTTTCGCTTTTCGTTTGAACGATACTTATGGGTTTCCTATCGATCTTACTTCCCTGATGGCGCGCGAGATCGGATGGGATGTCGATATTCCCGGCTTCGAAAAAGAGCTGCAGCAGCAAAAGGATCGTTCGCGCTCAGCCACGCAATTGGATACCGAGGACTGGATACCCGTACATGAAAACGGCAGCGGAGCTTTCGAAGGATATACTCTGCTGGAAACGGATTCAAAGGTGAACCGTTATAGGCGTGTACGTGCAAAAGGAAAGGATGCCTATCAACTGGTGCTGAACCGGACTCCGTTTTATGCTGAAAGCGGCGGCCAGGTGGGCGATACCGGTGTGTTGCGTTTCATGGATGAACCGATCACCGTATTGGATACAAAAAAGGAAAATGGGCTGATCATTCATTTTACAGACAAGCTTCCCGCGCATATCGACTCGCCGGTTCACGCGGCCGTAGATGCTGTCAAGAGGAAGAATACGGCCATTCATCATACGGCAACTCATCTGCTGCATGCAGCGCTCAGGCGGGTGTTGGGTACTCATGTCGCCCAAAAAGGATCCTTGGTGAATGATGAGCACCTGCGCTTCGATTTCTCGCATTTTTCCAAAATGAGCCAGGCTGAACTGGATTCCGTTGAACAGATCGTGAATGAAAAGATCAGAGAAGATATTCCGGTCGTGATAAAAGAAATGCCGCGCGACGAAGCGATTAAAATGGGCGCCATGGCGCTCTTCGGTGAAAAATATGGCGATGTGGTACGCGTGGTGATCGTAGACCCGGCTTTCTCTATCGAGCTCTGCGGCGGAACGCATGTGGGGCGAACCGGTGAACTGGGATTCTTTAAAATAGAATCTGAATCGGCAGTCGCTGCCGGCGTGCGGCGAATTGAAGCAGTCGCCGGCATTGCCGCAGAACGTTTTGTTGCCGATCGCTTCGCTCAGCTTCAGTCGGTGAAAGAACTATTGAAGAACCCGAAGGATCTGCAAAAAAGCATTAAAGACCTTGCCGCCGAAAACGCCCAACTCAGGAAGAAGACTGAAGCGCTGGAAAACGAGCGGGTAAGACAAATAAAAGAAACGCTGACTGCAAAGGCGGTTCAACAGGGCGGTCTGCAATTCATCGGTGCGATACTGGAAGATGTATCGGGCGAGGGGCTCAGAAAACTTGCCACCGAACTTCGACAGGAAAATCCGGAAGTACTGGTGGCGCTGGCATCGGCTTCCGATGGCAAGGCCTTCGTCGCAATCGGCATCGGAGATAAGGCACAGCAGGAAAAGAACCTGGACGCGGTGAAAATAATTAAAGAGCAGGTTGCCCCCAGGATCAAAGGCGGTGGAGGTGGACAGAAATCCCTCGCTACTGCCGGCGGACAGGATGTCTCCCGCTTCGCAGAGGTCCTTCAGGCGGTCAAATCCCTTTTATAAAATCCTGATTATTCTTTGCCGGGCGGTTTCATCGCCTTCAGCCAATCGAGGATCCCGAGATAGATTTTCTGTGCGACCGCCCTCCGGAATTTCGGGTTGAGTATTTTCTTCTCGTCTCCCGGGTTGCTGAGGAAAGCCACTTCCACCAGCGCATTGGGATAGTCAGTGGGGCCGTTGAGCGTAAAATTGAAGTTGCCCACATTCCCGTATTCTTTCAATCCGAGGGTTAGCATCCGCTCGAGGATGGCCTGGCTAAGGGGCCTGAAACCGATATACCGGTAGTAAGTGCTTGTGCCCCGTACCGTGTCCGGCCTTGCCGAGTTGAGATGAATGCTCACCAGCAGGTCGGGATCGTATGCTTTTAGCATGAGTATCCGCTCAGGCATGCTCAGGGAAGTATCCTTCGTCCGGGTCATAAAAACGCTCTTCACGCCGGCCGTCTTCAGTATGCTGCGAAGCTGTTCCGCGATGAGGAGGGTATATTCTTTTTCCGGCGCCCTGCTCGTAATGCCTCTCGCCCCGGAATTATCGCCGCCATGGCCGGCGTCGATGGCGATGCGCAACCGGCGGATATCCAGCACCGGCGGCTGCCTGCGGATGCGGATCACCAGTTTCCTCCTCGTGCTGTCGTACGACAGGTTATAGCCCCAGTGCTGGGGGTGCTTCAGTTCGATATAAATGCGCAGCACGTCATCCTCCACCTGCTCGTACCAGGTATTGCGAATCTCTTTGGCGGTGTGCAACTGGCTGATCCAGTTGGTATTGGTAGTTACGCCGAAAATATCGACCGCCACCCGCGATGGATCGATCAGTTGAAGTCCCCGGTAAGGATAGCGGTCGTCGAGGTTAACGACTACATAATCCGAAGCGGTATCTCCAAATACCTGGATGCTGCCGCTGAGGTGAGGATTATCCGCCAGGGGTTTACCGGAGGCTTTGCTTTCGAGGGTCAGGCTGCTCTTGGCGATATAGGCATAGTGCTGGTTGGAAAGGCGGATTTTGTAATCGGTGTTGAAGCTGTCCACGACCCGCAGGAGGATGTTTGAATCGAGATAGGTCATCTTGGCGCCGCCAAGACGGTCATCTCCAATGCCATATTCCATGAAGGGAAGCGGACCCTTGGTCCTTGCGAGCCAAACAGAGTCCTGGGAATAGCCGGCCAGGCTGCCCGCCAGCAACAGCAGACAAACCAGTGTTTTCCGGACGATGCCGGTTTCCCCGACGCCAGGCCGAAGAACCTTACTCATATGCGATAAATTTCCCTAAAGATATAAAGCCACGTGGCAATCAGGATGGCTTTTTCCCTCATGTGTCGCGCAAGGTCCACAACCCCCGCTGCCATAAACAAATCTGGGTGATTATGAATTGCGAAAGCTTATGCCATAAAATCAAATAAGTTGATTTTTTGCTCTGCAAGCGAGCCTGAGCGAATTCAAAGCGGTATCAAAGCGATATTAAGGTATGTTCATGCCTGGCCAAAATGTGCTCTGAAATGAACCGGAAGTCCGGGAAATATCAATTTTATTGATTTCTGGTTCCTGAGCCGGATAAAGACCGGATCAGGTATTCTCACGGCATTGGACAGGCCGGTCAAATTTCCGGAAAAGCCACTTCCGGGCGTCAAACACCTCAGGGTTTTTGACTTACCTGTTCCGGACCTTTTCCTTACCGGCGCCTGACTTTATAGGGGGTAAGTCCATTGTGGCTATGGACTTACCCCC
>DASZRP010000119.1:0-3518 GCA_035548895.1 Puia sp.
ATTCAAACACGAGCGCCGAAGCGCCTTCGGGCAGGTAATGATTCAATTGCTCCAGGGGGGCTTCTCTCTTAGGCATCTTTTTGTTTACCCCATTGCATCACCAAACGCACTTCAGTGAAAGTGTAAATAAGATAAAGGCCAAAGCAGCCGAAAAGGGCTGCTTTGTTGACATCCGCCCTCAGGCGGATAATATAAATGGCGGCGGCTATGGCCAGCACGATAAGTTTCAGGAACAGGGAGCCGTATACCAGGCGAAGAAACACCTGCACGTTCTTGTGCCGGAGCGCTTTCACGCCCAAACGGACAGCATAGAAGCTCACTAAAAACAAAATAAGGTTGCCGGCGAGCAATACCCCAAAATCGACAGGCTTTCTTGAAAAGGCCGTCCAGGCTAAGGCAAAAAGCGCCGAGAACCCTAAAAACAGATAAAATAAAACCAGGCTGGCTTTCTTCGCCGGATTGTTTGGCATCAGATGATTATTAAAACAACCGGGCAAAATTAGCTAAACCTGCTTTCCGGGCAAAGCGATCCCGTTCCGCAGAAAGCGGATCGAAAAAAGGAGCCCGATCTGCTAAGAAATAGCGAGCGAAGGCGCTTTCTGGAAACCGTCTTTCCGGATTTCCTGGGTAGCCTTACCCGTGCCCGAAGGCTTCGTCTCTTCCTGGGTCATATGGCATTGCCCGTTGAACGTAGCGGCTGGTTCGATCTGTAATTTTGCAGAATAAAGGTTACCGTTTACCTGGCAGTTGCTGCGCAGCTGCAACAGTTCTTTCACCTTGATGGTCCCGCTTACTTTTCCGAGGATATCGGCCTGCTGACCGCTGACATCCCCTTCAACAACCCCGTTTGCGCCAATGATCACTTTGGCTGAACAGATGATGTTCCCGATCAGGGTGCCATCGATGCGGAGATCTCCGCTGCTGGTAATATCTCCCTTCATCGAGGTTCCGCTGCCAATAAGACTTGCGCTGCCCACCGGGGCCTGGCTTTCTGTGCTTTCAGATTTGGATTTGTTATTAAACATTGGTATCAGATTTTAAAAAAGGATATCGGCGCTAATCGTCAATCTTTTCCGTTTTCGGGATTTTAAGAGTGGTCGTATCGGTCTTTACCGAACTATTCCCCTGCAATACATTCCGCAAACTCTGAAAATACTGCTCCCGGTACTGCATTTCCTGCTCTAACGAATCAGTCCGCATTTTTAGTTCACGAAGCTCCTTGGTATTGTTCATATCTCCATAACCGGGTATATACAGTTTAAGTGGAGTAAAAACAATTAAAGCCACTGTAAGGCCGGTTAATAGCACAAAAACCGTGCTGAGAAATACATATACGCTGAGCCGGGAAAGCTTGAAGGTCACCACCTCTTCATACGTGTCGTCGTTCATGATCACCAGGCGGTAGCGGTTCTGCAGGCGTTTCAGCGTCGAATTGGCATCGAATTTGGCCATAAGGGCGTATTGCGGTTTAAAGATAACAAGTTATTGGTTTGCAGGTTAAAACAGGCTTAAAATCCGGAATTTTTAAAATAAAAAAGGGGATTATCAGTTAATATCCAATTAGTTTGCATTATAAAGGGTTCCAGTCGATGCGAATCGTTATCACGACGATTTTATTTTCTTTTATTATTTTTCTGAAGAGCTATGGTCAGGAAGGGGTTGACTATGACCTGAAAAAACCCCAGAAATATGAAGACCGGATCCTGGGCTACGAAAAAACCTCAGAGACCAAATTCAAAACGCCCCGCCGGTTCATCCAAAATACCATTACCCACTATAATTTTTATTATAACGCCAACAATAAGCTGAATGAGATCGTTGCGCGGGCCAAGGCGGCCAATCGCGACGATTTTACCAAACTCCTTCCCTTTTATCCGTATAGCCTGGATGCTACAGCGCGCGACAAGCGAAACCTCGACTCGGTGATCGATAAGGTCAATACCGCGGTCCTGGTCCGCGACCTGCGAAACGACTGGAATGACAACCTATACATGCTAATGGGCCAGGCTTATTATTATAAAAATAACCTCGACTCCGCCTATGTCCTTTTTCAGTTCGTCAACTATGCCTATGCGCCCAGGGAAAAGGACGGCTACCAGCTGCCCATAGGCAGCAATGCCAACAGCGAATCCGGAGGCAATGCCTTTACCATTTCTACCAATGAAAAACGCAATATCGCCAAACGGGCGTTCAGCCTGCCTCCAAGCCGCAACGAAGCCCTGGTCTGGATGATCCGCACCTATCTCATGAAGGATGATCTTACCCACGCGGCCGTATTGATCGATGTGCTGAAGCATGATCCCAATTTTCCCGAACGGCTGCAGTCCAATCTCCAGGAACTGCAGGCCTTGCTCTTTTATAAACAGGATGTGTACGATAGCGCCGCCATTCACCTCACTCTGGCCCTGGGCAATGCCTCCAGTCTGGGTGAACAGGCGCGTTGGGAATACCTGATTGCCCAGCTCTATGATCTTGACGGAAATCATGAATTAGCCAAAACTTATTTCGAGAAATCGGCCTCCCACACCTTAGACCCGGTAATGGATGTCTACGCCCGGCTGAATGCGATCCGCCAGAACAAGGGGGATGGAAAGGATAACGACTATATCGAAAAAAACCTCCAGGCCCTGCATAAGATGTCACGCAAGGAGCTCTATGCACCCTATCTCGACATCATTTACTATGCTGCCGGAGAAATGGAGCTGGAAAGAAATAATATTCCGGGAGCAAGTTCCTATTTCGTGAAGGCCATCCGCAATGCAGGCTCGGGAAGCCCGGTGCGCGATCAGGCTTTTTTAAAACTGGGCTGGCTCTACTTCAACGATAAGCAATACGTGCTGGCAAAGAACGCGTACGACAGCATCAACCTGACCAATAAGGGAATCGCCGATTCGGTGGAGATCCTGAAGGACCGCAAAGCCGCGCTGGCCCGTATTGTTCCGCAGATCCGGATCATACAAAGACAGGACAGCCTGCAAAGGCTGGCGGCAATGCCGGAAGCCGAGAGAAATGCGCTGATCAAAAAAATGATCCGGGCTTATCGTAAACAGCAGGGCCTCTCGGAGGAGGAATCGGCAGGCGGTAACACCGGCCCCTTCCGGTCGAACCAGGCGAATAGCGACATGTTCAACGACAACAGCAGTAGCTCCGATTGGTATTTTAACAATGCGGCGCTCAAATCGAAAGGATTTAATGACTTCCGCTCGAAATGGGGCAACAGGCAAAACGTTGATTTCTGGCAGGTGCAATCGATGATGAACCGGCAGAAACCGGGATCAGTGCCCGGGAGAGTAAACAATTCGAACGGTGCGGAACCCGATACCGCCGCAACGAAATCGGCCATACCGACCTCGGAAGTGCTGTTGAAAAATATTCCTCTTACGCCGGAACAGATGAAACGCTCAAATGACTCGGTGGAGAATGCCCTGTTTGCTTTGGGCAAATCGTTGCAGGATATGATCCCTGATTATCGAGCCGCTATCCGGAGCTATGACAGTCTCCGGAACCGCTTCCCCGCT
>DASZRP010000120.1:0-9713 GCA_035548895.1 Puia sp.
ACCTCCGAAAACTTTGCAAAAAAACCAAATTGGTTAAGGGTTAAGCTTCCCATTGGCGAAAACTACAAGCAGGTTCGCAACCTGGTCGATCAGCATAAACTGCATACCATCTGCGAAAGCGGAAATTGCCCGAATATGGGCGAATGCTGGGGTGCCGGCACCGCCACTTTTATGATCCTTGGAAATATTTGCACCCGCAGCTGTGGGTTTTGCGCTGTTGCTACCGGCAGGCCGGAAGCCGTGGACTGGGACGAACCGCAGCGGGTGGCCGAAGCCATCTATCTGATGAAAGTGAAGCATGCCGTGATCACTTCTGTTGATCGCGACGAATTGAAAGACGGCGGCAGCATCATCTGGCAGAATACCATCCGGGCAGTGAAAGCCCTGAATCCCGGTACCACGCTCGAAACCCTGATCCCCGATTTCAAGGCAGAAGAGGAAAACATTCAGCGTGTTATAGATACGGCGCCCGAAGTTGTTTCGCACAATATCGAAACGGTGGAAAGGTTGACCAAACAAGTGCGCATACAGGCCAAATACTGGAGAAGCATGCAGACCCTGAGCTATCTGAAAAAAGGAGGGATGCGCACAAAGAGCGGCATCATGCTGGGCCTCGGTGAAACCAGGGAAGAAGTTATACAAACCATGAAGGACCTGGCCGCCAACGGCGTGGATGTGATCACTATCGGCCAGTATCTGCAACCCACTAAAAAGCATCTGCCCGTACAACGCTTCGTTCATCCCGACGAATTTGCCGAACTGCGTGAAATCGGATATGAGCTGGGGCTTGATTATGTGGAAAGCGGTCCCCTTGTCCGTTCATCTTACCATAGTGAAAGGCACGTTATTGCCGGAGAAGGAAGAAAAAAATGGCTTTCCGAAAAAGCGGCGGCCAGCGTATAGTAAGCTGGCTGGCATGATTTTTAAAAATGATGAAAGTGATCGAATAACTCATTTTTAAATCATGATGCCGTCTATGAAACGAATTATTTTTGCATTCATTTGTATTGTCTTGCTCAATGCATGTGCGCCGCCGCGGAATGCGCCGAGACCGCCACATCCTCCGGTTCCTCCGGGAGCGCCAGCGCCGCCGACACCTTAAACAGGACGTCTATTATGCCCTCAGGGTATTTCCCAAACCAGGGCGCTTGCGCCTAAAATGGCGGCGTCGGATGCACGGAGATGACTTACGAGGATCTTGACCTTATTTTGAAATACCTGGATGAGGTTAGCCTCCATGTGTTCCCGGGTAGGCTTCAGGATCAGATCTCCTGCCTTGGTCAATCCGCCGAACAATACAATGGCTTCGGGGCTCGAGAACATCACAAAATTGGCGAGTGCCAATCCCAGGATCTTCCCGGTAAAATCGAATATTTCTTTAGCAATGACGTCGCCCTGAATAGCGGCGTCATAAACTTTTTTTGAATCGATATCGTCCAGGGGAATATTTCGGAGCAGGCTGGGCTTATCTGTTTTTCCGAGCACTTCTTTGGCGGTCAGCATAACGCCGGTGGCCGACGCATAGCTTTCGAGTGAACCGTATTTCCCGGTCCCGGAATGATAACGGCCGTCGGGAATGATGATGGTATGACCGAGTTCACCCGCAAAACCATCGTGGCCGAGAATCAGTCTGCCATTGGCCACAATGCCGCTGCCCACACCGGTTCCCAGCGTGATCATAATGAAATCTTTCATGCCCTTGGCCGCGCCGTATTCCATTTCGCCGATGGCTGCTGCATTGGCATCATTGGTCAGGATGGCCGGCAACTGAAATTTATCCTGTATGAGCTGGGCTAAGGGTATGATCCCCTTCCAGGGTAGATTTGGCGCATACTCTACCGTACCGGTATAATAATTTCCGTTGGGTGCGCCAACACCAATTCCGCGAATCCTGCCCGATCCGCCGGCATTTTGAATTAGCGCAGAGAGCGCCAGGTAAAGCTCATCGATAAACGTTTCAACGTGCTTGTGTTTCCGGGTAGAGATCTCACTGCTGAATAAAACATTTCCATTCCGGTCTACGATGCCAAACTTGGTTCCTGTTCCTCCGATGTCAATTCCAATCGCCAGAGGTTCCAGAGAAGCCGGCGTAGAAGTAGCTTTTGCCATGCTCTATTGTTCGTTGTTTATAGGAAGATGCTAATGGGCAGCACCACCGATTTGTTCGTCAAAATTAAGTCCCTGCGATTTAAGAATACTGCGCATTCTGATTGCCAGTATGGCCAATGCGGCGAAACAGGCCGCGGCAACCAGATAAGATATGTGCATATTATTGGAGCCGTTAGCGTTGGTGATATCGCCAATGGAACCCTGGAAAGGCGGAATGACGGCGCCGCCCAGGATCATCATGATCAGGAAGGCAGAGCCCTGACTGGTATATTTCCCGAGCCCGGCAATCGCTAATGCAAAAATGCTGGGCCACATCACCGAGCAGAAAAGGCCTCCTGCCATGATCGCATATACGGAAAAAATGCCCTTTGCCGAAACACCGATAATCATGGCCGCAGTAGCCAGCAGGGTAACGGTAAGCAAGGTTTTGACCGGTTTTTCCTGTCCGAAAATAAATGCAGCAACGGCTACGGCAACCCAAATCGCGTAAGGCAGCAGGTTTTCGATATTATTCCCGTAAAGATGGTTGATGAAAAGAATGATACCAAACGCGATAAACGGAACAACTACCGTGGCTATGCGCCGTCCGACGGCAGATAGATTAAAGACACTGATGGCGCCAGTCCATCGTCCAATCATCAGACTGCCCCAGTAAAGGCTGACGTATTTGGATATGTCTTTATCCAGCAGGCCTGCATCAGTCAGATAGCCGGGCGTTTTTAACAAGGCGCCAAAATTATTATCAATGGTCACTTCGACACCAACGTAAAGAAAAATGCCCAACATGCCAAGGACAAGCTGTGGATAGCGCATGGCACCCCATCCGTCGCCGTTTTTTACCGCCCTGCTGTTCGAATAAAGGAGCACCGCCATGACCAGCACGATCGTTAGTCCGGTAAGTTCAAGTTTTCCAATTTCTGTAAACTGACCAATCAGGATGATCACGATCATTAGTATCGTCAGCGTAATGAGTGACCCGGAAGCTTTCTTTGATCCTTCAAAAGGCGAATCGTCTTTGCCTTCGGGAAGTTTTGAAAAAGCAAAAAACAAGGCGACGGCAAGAAAGACAGCCGCCACGATCAGATAGAGCGTATTGATATTGGTTACCGTTACATGTTCATTGGAAGCGGAAGGTGTTCCGAAGAGAAAATAGCTTACAATGATCGGCCCCAACGTAGTGCCCAGGGAATTTACACCACCGCCCAGGTTAAGCCTGTGTGTTCCCGTTGCCGGATCGCCAAGTGAAATGGCGAATGGCTGAGCCGCTGTTTGCTGCAGTGAAAATCCGAGCGCAACGACAAAGAACGCGCCGAGAATTGCCGGGAAAGAATTGAAGTTGGCCGAAGGAATGATGAGCAGCGCGCCGGCCACGGAGATCAGCAGGCCAAGCACTATCCCTTTCTTATAACCGATCTTATTTAAAATATCATAACCCGAAAAAGCCGAAAACAAATAGAGGAACAATGAACCGATAAAATAAGCTCCATAAAAAGCCGAGCCGATGAGTTGCGACTGAAATTGGTTGAGGTTGAAATGTGTTCTGCAAAACGGGATGAAGATGCTGTTGGAAGCAGCGATAAAGCCCCAAAAGAAAAACACGATGACCAGGGTGGCAAGCGCTCCGCCATTCGTTGGCTGTTTAGGTTGGCTCATATATCAGTTGCATTTAAAATAGGGCTGAAAGTAGTTAAGTTTTACTGGATGAAAAATTTTTTCATATCGCAGCAGAATAAGCAAATCCTTCCTAACTTGAATTTCAGTTCGGTCAGCCCCATAACCAGGCAAACCATCCCAATGGAAATACTACATGTTTCGGCAGAATGTTACCCGGTGGCCAAGGCCGGAGGGTTAGGGGATGTTGTCGGCGCATTGCCCAAATACCAGCAGCTTGCCGGCCATGTGGCCAAGGTCGTTATGCCGATGTACCGTACCAAATTTCTCAGCACACATGAATGGGACGTTGTTCATAAAGGTTATACCAATCTGGGCGACTGGTGGTTCATTTATACTATCATCAAGGAAAGGCATAATTCATTAGGCTTCGACCTGTACCTCGTTGACATCAACGGTCTGCTTGACCGGGAAAAGGTTTACGGTTATGATGACGACCTGTCCCGGTTCACCGCATTTCAGATCGCTGTCGTGGACTGGCTGGCCGCCTGGAAACATCATCCGGCTGTGGTCCATGTGCACGATCATCAGGCTGCCCTGATCCCTTTCATGATCAGGTATTGTTACCGTTACCAGGCCTTACGCGAAATACCCACCGTGCTGACCATTCACAACGCGGAATACCAGGGATGGATGGGCTGGGACAAAAGCAATTTTATTCCCGCATGGGATACCTGGAAATCGGGGCTGCTCGAATGGAACCACGGCATCAACTCGCTGGCCTGCGGTGTGCGCTGCGCCTGGAAAGTGACCACGGTGAGCCCGAATTACATGGATGAACTGCGCTGGTCTGCCAATGGATTGGAGGCGCTGTTCGAATACGAGAAAGGAAAATGTTCAGGCATCCTGAATGGAATTGATACAAAAGTCTGGGATCCGCAGACCGACACTTATATAGAAAATCATTATTCAATAGAAACCAGGTCGCCCGGCAAGCAAATCAATAAAAAACTGCTCTGTGATCGCTTCTCATTAGATGAAAGCAAGCCATTGATCGCGTTCATCGGCAGACTGGTTGGTGAAAAAGGAGCGGACCTGCTTCCGCAGGCTATTGGCGATTCATTTTACTATATCGGAAGAAAGATGAATTTTCTGATATTGGGAAGCGGCGCGCCGGCAATAGAACAGGGCCTCGAGCATATCAGAACATTGGGGGAAGGCGATTGCAGTATCTATATCGGTTACAACGAAACGCTCAGCCACCTCATGTATGCAGGCGCCGATTTTATACTTATGCCTTCCCGTGTTGAGCCCTGCGGACTGAACCAGATGTATGCTATGCGCTATGGTACTATACCCATAGTTCGCACAACGGGAGGGCTGAAGGATACCGTGGTGGACTTTGGAGACCCGGGCGGGTATGGCATCCGGTTCAACAATGCCATTGTCGGCGATATAACCCAGGCCATCTGGAGAGCCGTTCAAGTTTACGCAGAACCGGCGCGGGTAGACGAGCTCCGGGAACGCATGATGGCGCTTGATTTTAGTTGGGAAACCAGCGTAAAGCATTATCTTGATCTTTACGCATCTCTATAATCGGACCGAATAAATCTGTTTTTATGACAAATAAAGTGCTAGCCGTTATACTGGGAGGTGGAGCAGGAACCCGTTTGTATCCGCTAACAGCAAGTCGTTCCAAACCCGCCGTTCCTATTGCCGGAAAGTACCGGCTTGTAGATATTCCCATTTCCAATTGCCTGAACTCAGGCATTTCGCGGATGTTCGTGCTTACCCAGTTCAATTCCGCCTCGCTTAACCGTCATATCAAAAACACTTATCACTTCAGCGCTTTCAGCAAAGCCTTTGTGGATATTCTTGCAGCCGAGCAGACGCCCGACAATCCCACCTGGTACCAGGGAACTGCCGATGCGGTTCGACAATGCCTTCGCCACCTGGGCCCTTTTGAAGGAGACTATATCCTGATCCTTTCCGGCGACCAGCTCTATCAGACAAACCTCATGGACATGATCAACAATCATGTCGAACGCAAAGCAGAGATCACGATTGCTACCATTCCGGTCGCCGCCAGGGAGGCATCTGATTTTGGAATTATGAAAATGGATTCCGACGGTTTCATTACTTCCTTTATAGAAAAACCCAAGAAAGATCTTTTAAAAGACTGGGAAAGCGACACCGGAGCTGAAATGCAATCCAAGGGCAGGAAATACCTGGCTTCAATGGGGATCTATATTTTCAACCGCCAGCTGCTGCAGGACCTCCTGCAGAACGAATATGTGGACGCGACGGATTTCGGGAAAGAGATCCTTCCGCAATCGCTTACCAAATACAAGGTGGTCAGCTATCAGTACGACGGGTACTGGACCGACATTGGGAATATCTATTCATTCTTCGAAGCCAATCTGGGCCTGACCAACGATATCCCGGATTTCAATCTCTTCGACAATAGCAACTCGATTTATACCCGTGCGCGCATGCTGCCGCCCGCCAAGATCAGCGGAACCACGCTGGAAAAGACGATCATCGCCGAAGGCTGTATTATCAACGCGTCGAGAATAGAGAACAGCGTGATCGGGATACGCACCCGGATCGGTAGTGGAACGACCATCGTGAGCAGCTACCTGATGGGGATCGATTTTTATGAAACGATTGAAGAGATAGAGCACGACAAATCGCATGGCCTGCCTTCCGTCGGCATCGGCAGCCGCTGCTATATACGCAACGCGATCGTTGACAAGAATTGCCGGATCGGAGACGATGTGCGCATCAACGGGGGACCTCATCTTGAAAATACGGATCATCCCCTGTACACCGTCAAGGATGGCATCGTGGTGGTCAAGAAAGGCGCCGTGCTGCCCAATGGCTTCGTGATATAAACCTATTAACGATTGCTTATGGCTGTTTCCCAGAATACCGGAACGCAAGGGGAAAGCGGTTTGGCTCCCAAGCCCCGATTATCTTTCTGGCAGATCTTCAATATGAGCTTTGGCTTTCTGGGTATCCAGTTCGGATTCGCCCTGCAGAATGGAAACGCCAGCGGCATCCTGCGCAATTATGGGGCGGACGTAGATAAGCTCTCCTGGTTCTGGCTCGTTGCCCCGCTGGTGGGCATCATCGTTCAACCCATCGTCGGCCATTACAGCGACCGCACCTGGAACCGGCTGGGCAGGAGAAGACCCTATTTTCTCGCGGGGGCCCTGCTCTCAGCCACCGCGCTCGTGCTGATGCCGAATGCCAGTCTTTTTTCAGCGATCGGCCCCATCCTGTTCATCGGAGCAGGCTTCCTTGCGATTATGGATGCCTGTTTTAATATCGCCATGGAACCTTTCCGGGCGCTGGTGGCCGATAACCTGCCCGACTCGCAGCGGACTTCCGGCTTCTCCATACAAACTTTTCTCATCGGTATTGGCGCCGTGATCGGATCTATTATGCCTTACCTGCTGCACAATGGATTTGGAATAAGCAATGAAGCGCCGGCGGGCAGCGTGGCGCCGAATACCAAGCTGGCTTTTTATATCGGCGCTGCGGTATTTATTGCAAGCATCGTCTGGACAGTTATAAAAACTAAAGAATATCCCCCGGAAGAATATGAGCGATATCACGGCAAAGCGTCGGATCATGGTGCAGGCCTGGGTCATATTTTTCACGACCTGAAGAAAATGCCCCGCACCATGAAGCAGCTGGGGTTGGTCCAGTTCTTCAGCTGGTTCGCGCTGTTCGGCATGTGGGTGTTCACGACTGATTCTATCGCTACCCATATCTTCAACCTGCCGGTAACTGACAAGAGCTCCAGGCTCTATCATGATGCCCAGGACTGGACCGGCGTGATATTCGGGGTATACAACGGCGTGTCTGCGCTGTTTGCGCTCTTTCTCCCAACCATCGCGAAAAGGGTAGGCAGGAAGCGTACACATTCCATTGCGCTCACGATTGGAGGCATCGGTCTCGTATCTTTTTTCTTCGCGCCGAATAAGGAATTCCTGATCTTCTCGATGGCTTGTGTTGGAATCGCCTGGGCCAGCATCCTTGCCATGCCTTATGTTATTCTTTCCAGTTCCATTCCGCCGGGGAAAATGGGCATTTACATGGGCATCTTCAACTTCTTCATTACCATTCCCCAGATCGTGAACGGCGTGATCGGCGGGCCTGCCGTAAAATATATTTACAATAATCAGCCGGTCTATGCCCTGGTGCTGGCCGGTATATTTATGTTTTGTGCAGCCGTCAGCGTGGTCTATGTATATGATCCCGGCGCCATTAAAATAAAGGAGGAAGCACTTTCCCCGGCATGAAAAAGCGATTGTTCCTGGCCGTTATTGTCCTCAGTTGGATTCCCTGCGTCTTTGCGCAACAGCCTCTCTCCGTTTATCCTGCCAACTGGTTCACCGGCATGAAGAGGCCGCAACTTCAGCTGATGATCCATGCCACCGGCATAGGAAATTTTCAGGCTGCCCTGGAACACGCTTATCCCGGTGTGAGCCTGAAATCGGTTCAACGGGTAAAAAACAAGAACTATCTGTTCATTAATCTGCAGATAATGCCGGAAGCCAGGCCGGAGACCGTGGACATTGTGCTTCAAAACGGAAAATCAGTTGAGAAGATCCGCTATCCGTTGTATGCAAAAAAAGCAGGGAACGGCACGCGCTATGCCGCCGGCATACGCTCGTCCGATTTTGTCTATCTGATCATGCCCGACCGGTTCAGCAATGGAGATCCGTCGAATGACCGGTTTGCCGGTCTTCGCGATACTGTATGCAACCGGAATAACCCGCTTGCCCGCCATGGCGGCGACCTGCAGGGCGTCATTAACCACCTCGATTATATCCGCGACCTCGGTGTAACTGCCATCTGGCTTTGCCCCGTGATCGAGAATGATATGCCTCCGGAAAAGGAACCATCAGGAAGCCTCAGTGGTTATCATGGTTATTGGTTCACCAATCATTACCGGATCGATCCGCGCTTTGGCGGGGACAGCGCGTACAAGCGGTTTGTAGCGGCGGTTCACGCAAAAGGGTTGAAAGTGATCCAGGATGCCGTGTACAATCATATCGGCGAGGCGCACTGGTGGATGAGCGACCTGCCCACGGCCGACTGGATCAACCAATGGCCGCAATACCAGAACACCAACCACCGGGAACAGGCGATGTTCGATCTGCATGGTTCCGCGAAGGATAAGGAAATCATGGAAGCCGGCTGGTTCGTTCCTCATCTGCCCGATCTGAACCTGAAGAACCCGTTGCTGGCGACTTTCATGATCCAGAACGCTATCTGGATGACCGAGACTTATGAGTTGGACGGCTGGCGGGTGGATACTTATAAATATTGCTACGAGCCTTTCCTGAACGACCTGAATAACGCACTGGCAGCTGAATTTCCTTCGCTGACCTCCTTTGGAGAGGCCTGGGTAAATACCGTTCCCGCCGCTGCCTATTTCTGCCGGAACAATATGAACATTCCATTCAAACATAATCTTCAGGGCGTAACCGATTTCCCCCTTTGCTTCGCGATGCTGGATGCGATCGGGAAAAAGAGCGGCTGGGACGATGGGGTGAACCGGATTTACGCCACGCTGGCGCTGGATCTGCTGTATAAGAACCCCCTGTATAACTGCATCTTTCTGGATAACCACGACATGGACCGCTTTTATTCTGTGGCCGGAGAAGACTATGCCGGCTTTGAAATAGGCATGGGCCTGCTGCTCACCATGCGGGGCATACCGCAGCTTTACTATGGCACAGAAATTTTAATGAAGAATTTCAAGAATCCTTCCGATGCGCAGGTGCGGGAAGACTTCCCCGGAGGATTTCCCGGCGACCCGGTGAACAAATTCCAAAGCAGCGGGAGAACCGAACTTGAAAACCTGGCCCATGATTATATCGCGAAGCTGGCCGGGTTCCGAAAAACTGCGCCGGCATTAGGCAATGGCGCGCTGATGCAATATGTGCCTTCGAATGGGCTCTATGTTTACTTCCGGT
>DASZRP010000121.1:0-12594 GCA_035548895.1 Puia sp.
CTGGATGCCATAAACGACGAGATCGGAACAGCGGAAGAAATTATCCGGCGCCTGTCCATTTTCCAGGTCGCGATCCCCAGTTGGGCATTAGGCACGGGAGGAACCCGGTTCGGACGTTTCCCGCAGGGAGGTGAACCGCGGAATCTCGAAGAGAAGCTGGAAGATATCGGTCTCCTGCATGCGCTGAACCGTTCCAGCGGCGCCGTATCGCTGCACATCCCCTGGGATATTCCTTCCGATGCGAAAACCATTAAGCAATTAGCCACTGAACTGGATCTTCGCTTCGATGCAATGAACTCGAATACTTTCCAGGACCAGCCGGGTCAGCCCCTGAGCTATAAATTCGGTTCCCTTCAGCATACCGATAAGGCCGTTCGCCAGCAGGCTATTGATCATAATATTGAGGTAATCCGCTACGGTCTCGAGCTCGGCTCCGAATCGCTGACCGTCTGGCTTTCCGACGGCTCCTGTTTCCCCGGCCAGCTGAACTTCCGTAAGGCCTTTCAGCGCACGCTCGAAGGACTTGCAGCCATCTATGCGAAGCTGCCGGACAATTGGAAAATGTTTGTCGAATACAAGGCCTTCGAGCCTAATTTTTATTCTACTACCGTTGGCGATTGGGGACAGTCGCTCCTCTACACAAGCAAACTGGGATCGAAAGCCTTTACGCTGGTCGACCTGGGCCATCACCTGCCCAATGCGAATATCGAGCAGATCGTGGCCCTGCTGCTGATGGAAGGCAAGCTCGGCGGCTTTCACTTCAACGATTCAAAATACGGCGACGATGACCTCACCGTGGGCAGCATAAAGCCCTATCAGCTTTTCCTGATCTTTAATGAACTGGTGGAGGGGATGAACGCGCGGGGCATGGAACATCACAAAGACCTCGGCTGGATGATCGATGCATCGCACAATGTGAAAGATCCGCTGGAAGACCTGCTGCAATCAGTCGAAGCCATCCTGATCAGCTACGCCCAGGCGCTGCTGGTTGACCGGGATGCCCTGGAGCGGGCAAGACAGGAAAACGATGTAGTGAGCGCGCAGGAGATCCTGCAGGCTGCCTTTCGTACCGATGTACGTCCCCTGGTGGCCGAGTCGGGAAGGAGAGCAGGCGGAGCGCTTGATCCCCTCGCAATATTCCGGAAAGAAAAAATCAGGGCGCAACTGATCAAAAAACGCGGTGAGCGATCTTTCGCTACGGGATTATAGCATGCAACCTCAATCCGTCATAGCCATCTTCGATATCGGGCGAACCAATAAAAAGAGGCTCTTATTCAGCGAGCGCTACGAATTGCTGGAAGAGCTCAATGTTCGTTTACCCGAGACCGTGGATGAAGACGGATTTCCCGCAGAGGATCTTGGTTTGCTGAGCGAATGGCTGCAGCAGAGCTTCAGCGAACTGCTTATCCGAAAAGATCTGCGGGTCTGTGCAGTGAATGTCTCCGCTTATGGCGCCTCCTTTGTTCATCTGGATAGTGAACTGAAAACCTGCGCACCGCTCTATAATTACCTGAAACCATTTCCCGAAAACCTGCAAGCCCGGTTCAACAGTGAATATGACTGGGATGGCGGGCTGGCAGCGCAAACGGCTTCGCCCGAACTGGGTAGTCTCAATTCCGGCATGCAATTGTACTGGCTGAAAAAAAACCGCCCGGAAATTTTTGAGCGCATCCGGTATTCATTGCACCTGCCCCAATATATCAGCTTTTTGCTGTCGGGATTTTGTGCCACCGAGCTCACGAGCATTGGCTGTCATACCCGGCTATGGGATTTTACGCGGCACGACTATCATCAATGGGTAAAGGCGGAAGGACTGCTGGAAAAATTTCCGGCCGTGTACGGCGGAGATTATGTATCAAAGAGAAAATCAGACGGCATTGCGGTGGGCATTGGATTGCACGACAGCTCGTCGGCGCTGATTCCCTATCTTTCTGTTTCCGGCGATCCTTTCCTGCTGATCTCGACCGGCACCTGGTCCATCAGCCTGAATCCTTTCAACCATTCTCCGCTAACAACTGAAGAGCTTCGGCAGGATTGCCTCTGCTATCTGTCGTTCCAGGGGAAACCTGTCAAAGCGGCAAGGCTTTTCGCCGGGCACGATCACGATGAATTCGTGAAAAAATTGGCTGTTCATTTTCAATGCGCCGAAGATCATTACCTGAACCTGCTTCCGGACGAGCAGTTGCTGCAGCGCTGGTCGACCGCGAACGATCTGCAGATCGACGAAGCCTGCAATACGCTTTCCGGTTTCATTAACTATGCGGATGCTTATCACGCCGGCATGGTCCGGATCATGCGGAAACAAAAAAAATCCACAGCCCTTGTCTTGGAACCCGGCCGCACGAAAAAGATCTTTGTCGACGGCGGATTCAGCAAAAATCGTTTGTTCCTTCATTTGCTGGCCCGCAGTTTCCCCGAACAGCAGGTCTACGCTGCTTCGCTTGCTCACGCTTCAGCCCTGGGTGCTGCGCTGGCCATTCATTTCCATTGGCATCCTGGGCCTGCTCCTGAACGGCTTCCGGAGCTCAAGCCGGTTTTTGCCACGCAAACTGTATAAGAACAGTCGTTCGTTCCCGTACACCACTGTATCATTACAGGACAGCCGGGCAGGACGCGAATCTGTAACTGCCTGAAATTCATGACCCGCGTATACTGGCATCCCATTGGAAAGAGAGATACAGCGTCTTTCATTTAAATTCACGATATGATCGGTAATAATCTCCGCTTTGCCTTCCGCAGTCTGAAGAGACAAAGAATTTATTCCTTTATTAATATTGCGGGCATGGCCGTCAGCCTCGCCGCCTGCTGGCTTATTGCTTTGTACATTCTCGACGAGCTGCGATTCGACCGGTTCAACAAAAAGGCGGACCGTATTGTGCGCGTGGTGCAGCATTCGAGCTGGAATGGCGGCCACGCGGATATTGCACTGACCTCCGCGCCCTTTGCGCCTGCATTAAAAACAAGATTTCCGCAGGTGGAAGATGCTGTACGCATCGATCCCGAAGGCGGAGGTATCATTCATAAGGGAAATAATAATCTGGCAGTGGGCGATATGATCCTCGCCGATCCTTCGCTCTTTCACATATTCAGCTTTGATTTTCTGGAAGGCAATCCCGCCACGGCATTGTCCGATCCGAATGCCCTGGTGATCAGCGAAAGCCTGGCCAAAACGTTATTCGGTTCAACTGCAGCGGCCATGGATCAGCTCGTGGAAATTTCCGGAGGCAGTCCTTCGAAGATCAGCGGCGTGATCCGGGATATTCCCGAACATGCCCATCTCCGGTTCCGGGGCGTGCGACCATTGCCGGAAGAGCCTGGCGCCGAATGGCAGAATGCCCATCTTTATACTTATCTGTTGCTGAAGGATTCTGCAGGCGTTGCGTCTTTGAATGCCGGGCTTCCCGATTTCGCGAAGTCAATTGTGGCGGGCAATAAACAGGTAGAAGACTATCGTCTTGAGCTGCAACCCCTGCTTTCCATTCACCTGCATTCGCATCTCGACTATGAGATCAGCGCGAACGGGAGCATGAGCCGCGTGTATATCTTCAGCGCCATTGCGCTGCTCATTCTGCTGATCGCCGTGATCAACTATGTTAATTTAGCCACGGCGAGGGCCTCCGCGAGAATAAAAGAGATTGGCATCCGGAAAACTATTGGGTCAGGCCGCTGGCAGCTTGCGCGTCTTTTTATTACGGAAGCCCTGCTCACGACCTTTATTGCCGGCCTGCTTGCGCTGGCGCTGGTTCAACTGGCGATGCCTTATTTCCGCATACTCACGGAGAAAAGCCTGTCGCTCGCCGATATCGGCCTCCTGCCGATTGCCGGGTTCACCTTCTTATTCTCGCTGGTGGCGGGATTGATCAGCGGCGTTTATCCGGCCGTCATGCTCTCCCGCTTCAGGACCATTCCGGCGCTCAAGGGCAACCTCGGCGACCTTGGTGGAACGATCCTCTTCCGCAAATCGCTGCTGGTTCTGCAGTTCGTGATCGCGGTGTTCATGATTTCCGCGGCGATCGTGATCAATGAGCAGCTTCGTTATGTTACCCATACCGATCTTGGGTTCAATAAAGACCAGATCGTCACTTTTCATATCGACGACCGCCAGGTGCGCAACCGCCTTGCTGCGGTAAAAGCGCAGCTTCTGCAGAGTCCCCTGATCGAAGGCGTTGCAGCAGCGGGCAATCCCATTGGCAACAACGACCTGGGCGAACGGGGATATCTGTACGAACAGGCCGATCATGCTTTGTCTGTGCAGACACAGACGGTCCAGGAACTAATGACTGATGCCGACTATCTGCCCACGATGCAGATCCGGCTGCTGAGCGGGCGAAACTTTTCATCGCAGATCCCGACCGATTCGACACAGGCGATATTGGTGAATGAGACGCTGGTAAACCAATTAGGATGGAAAGATCCCATCGGCCGGAAACTCCTTAAGGCCGGCGCGCCGGGTAACGAGGTGCGTACGGTGATCGGTGTGTTCCGCGATTTTCATACTTATTCGCTGCAGCATAAAGTGCAGCCGCTGGTGCTGATCCTTCCACCCAATACAAGAGAACAGGATAATCTCTACGTGCGGCTCGCTAAAGGGAAAACGACAGAGGCCCTGGCCTGGCTGAATACCGTGTACAAACGCTTCGATGTCGCTAATCCCGTTGAATATCATTTCCTCGACCAGAACTTCGCACGTCAGTATGCTGCCGAACAAAGGCAGGGAAGACTGGCCTTTGCGTTCAGCCTGCTGGCCATCCTGCTTTCGGGACTTGGATTGTTCGGGCTCGTCACCTTCACTGCGCAGCAGCTTACGCGGCAGATCGGCATCCGCAAAGTATTAGGCGCTTCGGTTATGCATATCGTGCAGCTCGTGTCGAAAGACTTCCTGAAGCTGGTGCTGGTAGCTGCACTGATCGCGATACCCTTGTCGTGGTTCATCATGCATCGCTGGCTGCTCGACTTCGCCTACCGCGTTCCCCTGCACTGGTGGATCTTCGCCGGCGCCGGATTGGCTGCCGCGCTCATCGCGCTGATCACGCTGGGCCTGCGCGCCATCCGCGCCGCGAATGTCAATCCCGTGAACAGCTTGAGGGCGGAGTGAGGGTGGCTGGTAAAAGAAAAAGTATTCTTCCATCACAGCTCGCGCGAATTGGCAAGAGAATTTCGTTCGGAGAGCAATGTCAAATGCCGAAGATCATCAATCAAAGTGCTTTGAAAAAAGAGATACTTATATTGCAGATATGCTTTTCAAAACAACTTTTATAGGGATAATGCTTTTTGTATTTGGTTGTTCAGGCAATGGTTCATCCCGTAGGTTTAAAAATAATGACGATACTATTCGGAAGAACACTATAAAAATTTTTAGAGCTGCTGAAATTGATAATTCCTTTAAGATAGTAATTAACGACAAGTTTTATTATCTCGACACATTGCCAGGTTCCATGTCATCGTCACCCGGCGCTTATATTGGAGAAATTAAAAAAGACAAGCAAGATTTAATTAAGATCTATTTGAAGATAGATAATCGCGACACGTTATTTTTCTTGAATGCAGCGGGAATTGATAGCCTGCTCTTTGGTCGTAAAATTAATAGCAATGGTTTTTATATTTTGACCAACCTGCAAAAGGAAGGTTGGCTTTCTGAATAGAAGCCATCTCAAAAGCATTTTTCGTCGGAGTACAAACAGCAGACGAGTTGATTGGAATCAAGCAGGAGTACTTCTTAATAGCTGGTTGAGGATAAATCCTTATATTCAAAGTACAATGTAAGAACATTTTAGAGAACCCAAGTCGAGTACGATAAAATTGTTGGTGATGACTAATGAGACTGAAATAATCAAAATTTTTATTTCCAAATATTGGAACATTCCGATAAATGGATTAAATCAAGAGACAAAACTTGAGGACGATTTGGGAATTACAGGCGATGATGCAGTAGATTTTTTTGATAAATTTTCTAAGGGATTTAATATTGATTTAAGCGGACTGAATTTGCGAAGATATTTTGAAGGTGAAGGTGTTGGATTAATCAATTTTTCCTGGTTTTTTGGCAAGCGAAAAAAAGTGAAAAGAAGCTCACATGAAATTACTATTGCAGATTTGACAAACGCTTTGAAATTTGGAAAATGGATTGACCCGGTAGAACAAAAGCCGCAGTGAGAGAGCGGCTTTTGCTTTAAAAAATAGTACTTTTTTATTCTGCGATTTATCAGGTGAGGTAGGAGCTTATTGAAGGGGAGTATTATATTCGTCCGGTATTCGAGGCCCGGCAAAGTCTGAAGCAAAACCTTGTCTGGAATTGGTAAACAAAACCGTCAATCATGAAATATATAGTGTTACTGATGACGGCAACAATTCTAGTAGGATCTTGTCAGTATAAAAAGACAAGTAGTATTAACCCTCCTTTGGCTACTGTTGTTAAAGTGAATGCCGCAGAAGCTTTCATGGATTTTGAAGAGGCAAAAAAATATCAAGATATAAACGAAATTTATAGTAAGGTAGATAAACAAAACCCTGAAAAAGCCTGGAAGGAAATGGTTACTTTTTTCTATAATTTATCAAAAGATAAGAAGTTTACAAATCAGTGGAAATACTACAACTATGATATTACTGAAAATATAAATAATAAAAATGCGGAAGTAATTTTGAAATCAAAAAATAAAGAAGCATTATTTCAGACCATAACTTATAAACTCGACTTGCGTCAATCTGTCTGGATAATTAATGATATTGAATACACGAAAAAATAAGGCTGTACTTATCCTGCCGGTTGCTTCTGCATCAGCCCCCTAAATTCATATCAGGAAGAGGCTATTGCGATGCATTCGCTAAGTGGTCTGCGCCTCAAACCATTCAAGATATTTCCCGATCTGCGAAACAAGATAGTAAGGAAGGTTTAGCAAATGGACAACCTTGCCGCCAGGTGTTGTAAAAGTGGTTATCTGCGTTTGCCCTGCGTATAAACGTACAGCCAAATGATGTGGCGTCATGTCCATAAATATATTCAGCGAGCACAGCGTTCCCGTTGCACCGGATTTAACTTCAATGGGTATCAATTTTTCTTTGTAACGAAACAAATAATCTATTTCCGCAGACGATGCATTCTTTTCTCTAACCCAAAATGCCAGGCCATGCAGAGCACTATACTGACGGGCCAGTAATTCCTGTCCAACGATATGTTCAATAACCGTTCCCTGGTAAATGCTGTTTAGGTCGGCTGTACCCAATATTTCCTGTTGAAGCCCGACAAAATAATTTAGCATGCCGGTATCCGGCACCTGCAGGCGGGGGGACTTGCCTATATCTGGCTGCAGGGGTAAAACCGGGCTCGTTTGCGGATAAACTAAATGTATAAGCAGGGCTTTTTCGAGAGTCCTTAGTGCTTCCCCCATTTCCCGTGATTTATAAGACGACTTGCCGAAATGCTGGAATTTGATTCGTTTTCCTGCCTCGGCAAAACAGGATCGGATGGCATGGCGAATTTGATCTGCCCGGGATTCTGCGTGCGCGTATTTCTCTACGTCGTCAAGGTAGGAAACGAGCAGTGATTCATAAATTGGGGCGAGTGCGGCAAGGTCTTTATGAGTTGCATAGTGAGCAACAATTTCGGGCATACCACCAATCAGGCAATAGGTGCGGAATAATTTTAGCAGCGAATCATGGGCAAAAACAGGCATAGGTATAGTCTGGATCTGCTGCTCTGCGGCTGTTTCATCCAACGCTCCCAGGAATTCGGGAAATGAAGCTGGCTGAATTACGAGATATTCTACACGCCCCACCGGGAAACTAATCTGAGGATCGAAAAGGCTTTCCAGCATCGAGCCGGCGGCAATCACCGGGATATCCGGAAAGTCTTCGTAAAAATATCGTAGTTGTTGAAGTGCACCCGGCACTTCCTGAATCTTAGGGCATTTATTGCCATTATTTGTATCAAAATAAACCCAATTTTATTCTATATATGTCACAAAATCAACCCTTTTAAACATATTGCCCGATGTCGGCTGTCCCGGCCGGCATTTCAGACTCTGAACAAACTCTGAAAAATTTCCCTGTTTTTGACTAGAATGAACTGTTCCTGGTTTTCGCAGGCTGCCCTCAGGTTTTCCGGGTATTTTCAGGGTTTTATTCGGGACTTCTTCGGGAAAACAAGGGCGCGCCATAGCGAAACCCCGAATAAACCCCGAATAAAACCCTGGAAATTCCCTGTCTGCCGGGGTCACAAGCGAGGGGCCGGGAACCTGAAAAAGAGACCCTGGAAGAGAATATTTTTCAGAGCCTCTGAAACGACTCGGAATTTTCGCTCTGCCGCGACCCCATCTTTGTTTCGTTAACCCGAGGTACGGGTCACCGTCCGGTTCATCGGCAGCCAATGCCCCTCTTGTTTTAATAATTAGAGTTATATTCATAATGTTATGCGCTATTTGTTTGTCACCCTTTTCCTGATCGCCCTCTGCTCCACCGGGGTGCAGGCCCAGCAACGTTATCTCTATGTTGCCGTGCCGGGCGTCCGCGACTACCTGGGCTATGGTGGCCACGGCATCCTCGTATTCGACATCGACAACAACCACAGGTTTGTAAAAAGAATACCTACCCGCGGACTCCATCCAAATGGTAAACCTTCCAATGTAAAAGGCATCGCCGTCAGCATCCCGCTCAACAGCATTTATGTCAGTACCCTCGAATCGCTCGAGCGCATCGATCTCACCACAGATTCCGTGGTTTGGGAGCGAACCTTCGAAGGCGGATGCGACCGCATGGCTATTTCACCCGATGGCATGACGATGTACCTGCCATCCCTGGAAAATACTTTTTGGAATGTAGTGGACTGTAAGACCGGCGACATCATCAAAAAGATCACGGTATACAGGCATGCCCACAATACGATCTATAGCCGCACCGGCAACGAAGTATATCTTGACGACCTCGGCAGCCCCTGGCTCTATGTTGCCGATGCTCACAAGCATGAGCTTTCACGGAAAATCGGTCCCTTCTCGAATTTTATCCGCCCCTTCACCATCAACGGCAGAGAAGACCGGGTATATGTCACGGTCGACAGCCTCCTCGGCTTCGAAGTGGGAGACCTTAAAAGCGGCAAAAAACTCGCCCACATTGTGGTCGAAGGATGGGAACCCGGACCAGTGAGACGCCATGGGAACCCCAGCCATGGTATTGCGCTCACGCCCGACGAACAGGAACTCTGGCTTTGTGACGGCCACAATATGCGTCTCCACATATTTCAGGCTAAGCCGCCGTATCAGCAGCTAACTACTATCCCGCTGCAGGATATGCCCGGCTGGATACTATTCAGCATCGACGGTCATTATGCCTATCCCTCCAGCGGGGAGGTCATCGATGTCAAAACCCGAACGATACTGACGACCCTGAAGGACGAATTCAACAACAGCGTGGGCAGCGAAAAAATGGTTGAGATCCAGTTCGACGGCAAAAGGCCCATACGCGCAGGCAATCAGTTTGGCATCGGCGGCGTGTATTGAAACTGCAGGCTGGTTTTCGGTAGTTTTTACCGATTTTCCCCTTAATTTTAGAAACTTAACGATTGCTAAAACCTCAACTCAGCCATTATGAACCCTGAACAAAATCCCGTTATCATCAAAGACACGAATGCCAATCCCGGTCCGCTTGGATTATTCGGTTTCGGCATGACTACCGTTTTGCTGAACCTGCATAACGCCGGTTTTTTTGAAATGAATTCCATGATCCTTGCCATGGGCCTCTGTTACGGCGGATCGGCACAGATCATTGCCGGCATACTGGAATTCAAAAAGGGCAACACGTTCGGCATGACCGCCTTTGTTTCCTATGGCTTTTTCTGGATCAGCCTCGTGGCCCTGATCTATATGGCCAAATGGGGATGGATCGGCGCGGCTTCCGGACCGGCCATGGCGGCCTACCTGGTGATGTGGGGGATTTTTACCCTGCTGCTCTTCTTCGGCACATTGAAAATAAACCGCGCCCTGCAGCTCGTCTTCGCCACGCTCGTTGTTCTTTTCTTCCTCTTAGCCATCGCGCATTCCAACGGCAGCGAAAGCCTGGAACATATCGCCGGTTACGAAGGCATTCTTTGCGGCGCCCTGGCCATCTATACCGGCGCAGCGGTTTTACTGAATGACGTTTATAAGAAGACCGTGCTGCCGGTTTAGATGACAGATGACAGTTGACAGATGACGGTTGATATCCATTGAATACGAATTCAAACAGAAGCCTGTCATCCGTCATCTATCATCTGTCATCCAAAATTGTCCCCACGATGTGCAAAATTCAATTCCGCATTTAACAATACACGATCTACATTCGTCTTCGCTCTTGCAGATAACTTGTTTTCGGTGTGGCGGGTCATTCTGCAGACCTGCCGCTTAAAAGGGAACCGTGTGCAAATCACGGGCTGTCGGGCAACTGTAAGTAACCTAAGGCTGATTCGCAAATCCATTGTCCCGTCTCAGACGGGATGAGAAGGAGTATCAGTCGTTACAAGCCAGGAGACCTGCCGAAAACTGTTATTGCTCGGGACCTTCCCGGAAAAGGTGTCGGCAAAGATGATCTTCCCCTGGTTGTCACTGGAATCATTGTCTCTTGTCGTTCCGCATTTTTTAACGATTAAATTTTTTACCATGGCGGACGAAACCGAATTGCTATTGAAAGAAAACAAGGAACGCTTTGTCATTCTCCCCATCAACTATCCCCGCACCTGGGAGATGTACAAAAAGCACGAAGCCAGTTTCTGGACGGCTGAAGAGATCGACCTCAGCGGCGATATGAAAGACTGGCAGCAACTGAATGACGGGGAGCGACATTTCATTTCCCATGTACTGGCGTTTTTTGCGGCAAGCGACGGTATCGTGAACGAGAACCTGGCGGTTAATTTCATGAGCGAGGTACAGCTTCCGGAAGCCCGCTGCTTCTACGGCTTCCAGATCATGATGGAGAATATTCATTCCGAAACTTATGCGCTGCTGATCGATACCTATGTCCGCGATCCCAAAGAGAAGGACCGCCTCTTCCACGCCATCGAAACGGTGCCGGCAGTGAAGAAGAAAGCGGAGTGGGCGCTGCGCTGGATCAGCAACGGCAGCTTTGCCGAACGCCTCGTCGCTTTCGCCGCGGTGGAAGGCATTTTCTTCAGCGGCAGTTTTTGCTCCCTGTTCTGGCTGAAGAAGCGGGGACTGATGCCGGGGCTCACCTTCAGCAACGAGCTCATCAGCCGGGACGAAGGCCTGCATTGCGAATTTGCCTGCCTGTTATACAGTATGCTGAACCGGAAATTATCGCAGGAACAGGTATTCAACATTATCAGCGACGCGGTACGCATCGAAAAAGAGTTTATCACCGAGGCCCTGCCGGTAAAGCTGATCGGGATGAACGCGGACCTGATGAAACAATATATCGAGTTCGTGGCCGACCGCTGGCTTAACGAGCTGGGATACCCGAAAATGTTCAACAGCGCCAATCCGTTCGACTTCATGGAAATGATCTCCCTGCAGGGGAAGACCAATTTCTTCGAGAAGAGGGTGGGCGATTACCAGAAAAGCGGCGTACTCGCGCAGCCCGCAGCGCAGACCTTTTCCCTGGAAGAAGATTTTTAAAATACAAAACCCGATCCCATGTTTGTACTCAAAAGAAACGGCAAGAAAGAATCCGTCAAGTTCGATAAAGTCACTGCCCGCATTGAAAAACTTTCCTATAGTCTGAGTCCCCTCGTCGATGTGCATGAAGTGGCCAAGAAGACGATCGAAGGCATTTATGAAGGCGTTCCAACCACCGAGCTCGATAACCTCGCGGCGGAAACGGCCGCTTCGCTCACCACCACGCATCCCGACTATGCTATCCTGGCCTCGCGCATCGCCGTGAGCAACCTGCATAAGAATACGGTCAAGTCCTTCTCGGAGACCATGCGCCGCCTGCACCGATACAGCGATCCCCATACCGGCAAGAAGCTGCCGCTGATCGCAGACGACGTGATGCAGATCATTGAAGAAAACGAGGAACTGCTGGACAGCACGATTATCTACGACCGCGATTTTGGTTTCGACTATTTCGGGTTCAAGACCCTCGAGAAGTCGTACCTGCTCCGCATCGACGGAAAAGTTGCCGAGCGGCCACAGCAGATGTATATGCGCGTAGCCATCGGTATTCATAAGGCCGACATCGACAGCGTCATCAAAACCTATCACCTGCTAAGCGAACGCTGGTTCACCCATGCAACGCCCACTTTGTTCAACGCCGGAACGCCCAAGCCGCAGATGTCGTCCTGCTTCCTGCTGACGATGAAGGAAGACAGCATCGATGGCATTTACGATACCCTGAAGCAGACGGCGAAGATATCGCAGAGCGCGGGCGGCATCGGCCTGGCCATCCATAATATCCGCGCTACAGGAAGTTATATCGGCGGCACCAACGGCACGAGCAACGGCATTATACCGATGCTGAAAGTATTCAATGACACCGCGCGCTATGTAGATCAAGGCGGCGGCAAGCGCAAGGGCGCTTTCGCTATCTACCTCGAGCCCTGGCATGCAGATATATTCGAATTCCTGGACCTGCGCAAAAATCATGGCAAGGAAGAGCTGCGGGCGCGCGATCTTT
>DASZRP010000122.1:0-4552 GCA_035548895.1 Puia sp.
TTCCCGCGCCGCACGGATGCCCAGGATGCGCAGATCGGGATTATCGCTATGGATCGCCTGATCGATATACTGCGTCGCATTAGCGTTTTTCATTTTTACCAGCACCCAGAAAGCGCGGGCGCACAGCCGGGGATTGGCAGATGAATCCTTCCATAATTTTTCCAGTGCAGGAATGGCGGCTGAACCGAAGGCCTGCAGGGCTGTGAAAGCATGATAGCGCACGGAAAGATTTGGATTCTCCAGAGCTTTTATTACTCCTTCGGGAGTTGCATAGTTTTCTACCGGTATAGTATAAGCGATATTTGGCGGCGCTACCCGATAAATTCGTCCGCGGGTCTGGTCGCCGGCCTGGTGGCCGCCCACGCCCGGATCGTACCAGTCGGCCACGATGAGTGAACCGTCGGGCGCAATGCACACATCGGCTGGGCGAAACCATTTATCGCGTTCCCCTTCGAGAATATTATTGATCGTAGCGGTATAGCCTGCGCCTTTTTTCGAGACGGCATAGGAACGGACCACATTGGGACCGGCATCGCTGTGAATGAGCTGACCCCGGAATTCCCTGGGCAGCAGGTCGCCTTCGTAAACGAGTATGCCGGTGGGTGAACCGGCGCCTGTTTGAAGCAGGTTCGGCACCACGCCGGGATCGTTGAGATGCCAGTGGCGATAGGGAATGGAATCTTCTATATTCGTGCGGTTGGCCTGCCAGCTTGCGCCGGTCATCTCATCCGTGTAGCCGTAGTTGCCATATTCCATCACATAATTAATGCGCACGCCGCGGTTGCCATCGTCGTCATTATCACTCTGCCACAAAGTACCATAGCTGTCGACCGCTACCTCGTAAGGATTTCGGAAATTCTGGGCCAGGCAGTCCACCTGCGAGCCATCGGGATTGCAGCGGAACACGAGCCCCTGTTTGTATTTCTTCTGGCTGATCACCTCGCCGTCCTGATCGAGCACGGGCTTATTGTTTTTATCCCGCAACTGCATGCCGGCATTCCCGAAGTTGAAATAGAGCTTGCCGTCGGGCCCGAAAGTGAACGCATGCACGCCGTGATCGTGCTGTTCGCCGCTAATGCCCTGGAATAGGATCTCCTTGCGGTCGGCTTTATCGTCGCCGTTGTCGTCGTAGAAGACCCAGACATAGGGACTTTGGGAGATGATCACTTTATGGCCCAGCACGCAGATGCCGAGCGGCGCATTGATCTCGGGGCCCTGGTAGAAAACCTTTGCCGTATCGGCACGGCCGTCGCCGTTGGTGTCTTCGAGGATCATGATCCGGTCGCCCGCGGGATTGGTGGGATTGCCGTTGATGGCGGGGCGGTAGTTATACGCTTCGGTTACCCACACCCGGCCGCGTTCGTCCACGTCGATATTGGTCGGGTTCTTCAGCATGGGCTCGGTGGCGAAGGTGGCGACGGTGAGCCCTTCGAACACTTTCAACCCCTTCAGCGCATTCTCCGCCAGGTGCTGCTGCGTTTCCGTCAGCGTATCGGCGGCGGCGCGGGTATTGTTCTTTTCTTTTGTGGCGCAGGATGAAAATACCAGGAGGGTAATAGCGGCTGGCAGCAATCGCGGTAAACGGTTCATACGGGGCAATGGGAGTTTGAGATTCGCAGTGAAAATAAAGAATATAATCCTTTTGGGGAATTGATTTTGAAAAATCAATTTTTATTTAGACATTTATCTAATTATATAAATGAGAAGGGGCGTGAATGAATATTATTTTTAAAGCGTTAAATGATGCTACCCGAAGGCAAATTTTGGATTTTCTGAAGAAGAAGGACATGACTGCCGGCGAAATTGCCGATCAATTCGATATATCCAAGCCCAGTATTTCACACCATCTGGATCTTCTGAAGAATGCGGGGTTGGTTTCCAGTTACCGGGAAGGCCAGTTTATTTTTTACTCGCTAAACACTACTGTTTTGTCCGAGACGATAAAATGGATGCTGCAACTTTCTAAAAACAGAAAAACATGAAAAATAATTTCTTCAGAAACATGATGGTATTTGCCATTATCGCCTTGCCGCTGCTTTATTTCTATTGGATTTATAGTTCCCTGCCGGATCATATTCCGGTTCACTTCAATTTCCAAGGGAAAGCGAGTGGCTTCACGACTAAAAGCCATGCCTGGGTGATTTTTTCCGGTATGGCGCTGACCTCGGTTTTGGTTTATCTGATCGCAAAATACATACCTCGTATTGACCCTAAAAAGTCAGCCGGCCTGTCAACCGGAACCTATCAAACCATAGCGACAATAGTGGTATTTTTCATTTCCGCGCTCAGCGTTTTAATTATCTATTCATCGGCTCATCAGCAGGTCAACACCAGTTTTTATATTTACCCGTTAATCGGAATACTTTTCACGTTGTTGGGGAATTTCATGATAAATATTAAGCCAAATTACTTTGTGGGCATACGGGTACCCTGGACATTGGAAAATGAAGAAAACTGGAGAGTTACCCATCGGTTTGGCGGTAAGCTTTGGGTGGCGGGTGGGTTGCTGATAACGCTGGCCAGTCTACTGCTCCCTTTGGAGATAAACGCTATCTTGTTTCCAATAGGCGTCTGTATTTTGGCCTTTGTGCCGATAATATATTCTTTTGCCTACTTCAAAATGCACCAGAAGCATCCATAATTTAGCTCAAGCCCTTACCGTACCAGCACCAGCGTGCCTTTATCAATTTGCTCTTCCCCGCCCTCAAAGCGGTATTTGCATAGCCAGACAAAACTGCCGGGTGGCTGCATGACGCCCCCGAACCGCCCATCCCATCCCTCTTCAGGGTTTGAAGTGTGGAAGACCAGTTCGCCCCAGACATTGTAAACGGCGAATTCGTAATCGGTCAGCTGACCGTGCACTAACGGTCTCAGATAGTCGTTTCGGCCATCGCCGTTCGGCGAAAAAGCATTTGGTACGCGAATGAACCGGCTGCAATCTTTATACTGGATTTTTACGGTATCGTTCACCAGGCAATCGTTAGGCGTATGGCCCGATAAAAAGATCTCGGATACATCGGCGGCACGCAATTGCACTTCCGAAGCATTGTCGCTGCCCTGCAGATTGAAGGCGGGTGACCATTGATAATCTTTTAGTGTTTTGGGCGATTGCACCATTAACGGCGGGGTAGGACAGACCGTCGTATAATAAACTCCGCTGCTGTCTGTATCGTAGTACGTAACGCGGATGGAACCGGAATAGCTGAAATCACAACCGTCCGTGGCCTGCAGCGAATAGGCGCCCGCCCGGGAAACGAGATAGGCGGGACCGGTAGAACCGTCCTGCCATTGGTAATTTTTATAAGGCGGGGGCTGGAGCAGCAGCGTGGCCTGCGGGCAAAGGGAAGTGTCGTTGCCGAGGCTCAGGGCTCCTGCACCTGAAATGGCATGAATGAGCAGTGAATCTTTTTTATTGCAGGCCGGCAAAGAGGCATAGAGCCAGCCGTTCCAGTCTTTGCTGAAGGAAATATTTATGGTGGTATCATCGATCCTTTCAATGTTCGTTACAGCGGCAGGATCGATATCCCAAACGGTTCTGGACAGGCAATCTGCATTTTTAAAAGCGGTGAACCGGGCCGGCAGCTGGTTATCGCAAATGCTGTCCGGCCCGGTGATCCGGAGCGAATCGCAACTGCTTTGCTGCTGGCAAACGATTTCTTTCGATAAGGTGAAGGAAGACTGTGCCGGATGAATTTCCGAAGCAGTGACCTCGCCGGCATCACTATACCGGATGGGCACATTGAGTTCGCTGATCCTGATCTGACGGGTGGTAAGAAAGGCCGTGTCGATACCATTGCATCCGCCCGAAATGAGGTCAGGTGAGATCTGATCGTAAAATAAATAGGACGACAAGTCAGCTACCGTTGATGAATAAATGCAGTTCAGCGGACCGGAGCGTGTTTTCGACACGCTGGTTAAATACGCCGGGCGGGAGAGTGTGATTTTCCGTTGCATGAGGATATGGTAGGCTGTGTCTACCAGTGCGAGGTATTGTACCGAACGATCTGATGGATCGCCGAAGCTGCCGGAAAGTATGCCTCCGGGAAGGGCCTGCCAGCGGCTGTTTACCGAATGGGGTTCAAAAGACTGGCTCTTCACCATGATCTCGGTAGCCAGATCGCTGCTGCTGAGATCGTCGTTCAGGGTGATATGGTAAGAATCGACGGAACTGTTCTCGCTGGCGATATTGGCCAGCAGGAATAATTTCTGATCGCCGGCTTTTGCGAAGTAAAGATCCGCCACGACAATGCTGTCGTAGTGCCAGTCGGCATCGTTGAGCTGGTAGCAGCGGGAACTGATCAACTCGCCGGTTTCGCCATCCATCGCCGACAGGAAGGCGCCTCTTCGCATATCCAGATCCGGGGTCTCGTAGGTAAATAGATTTGCCGTGATGATCCGGTTGCCGGAGAACAATCCATTGCCGCCATTCGCTTCAAAATTCATACCTGGCGGGATCAGCTTTTTGTTCCAAAGGACATTTCCGTTACTGTCGAACTTCCAGAGAGAGGGACCGTTCGTGGCGCAAAAAGTGCCCTGACCTGTAGCAAAGATC
>DASZRP010000123.1:0-8274 GCA_035548895.1 Puia sp.
TCGATCATCGACGGCGTGCGCCTCTGCAAGGCGAAGCGCTTCCGTTATAAGCATAATGATATGTCCGATCTGGAAGAGCAGCTCCGCAGTTCGGCCGGTTCCCGCAGCCGCGTCATCGTGACCGACGGCTCTTTCAGCATGGACGGCACCATTGCGCAGCTTGACAAAATCTGCGATCTCGCCGACCGCTACGATGCGATTGTGATGAGCGATGAGTCCCATTCCTCGGGATTTCTCGGACGAACCGGAAGAGGCACCCACGAATACCGGAACGTGATGGGCCGGGTTGACCTGCTCACCGGCACGCTGGGCAAGGCGCTGGGTGGCGCCAATGGCGGGTTCACCAGTGGAAGAAAAGAAATCATTGAGCTCTTGCGACAACGCAGCCGCCCTTACCTGTTCTCCAATACACTGGCCCCGGCCATTGCGGGCGCGTCGATAGCTGTGCTTGATTTACTCGGCGAAAGCACTGCCCTGCGTGACAAGCTGGAATGGAACACCCGTTATTTCCGGAAACAGATGACCGACGCGGGATTCGATATTAAACCAGGCGATCATCCCATTGTACCGATCATGCTCTACGACGCCGTGGTGGCGCAGCAGTTTGCATCCCGTTTATTAGACGAAGGCATTTATGTTACCGGGTTTTTCTTCCCGGTGGTCCCGAAGGGACAGGCTCGTATCCGCGTGCAGCTCAGCGCCGCGCACGAGCAGCATCATCTCGACAAAGCCATTGCAGCCTTTGTGAAAGTGCGCAATGCCGTTGTGGCCAGGGTTTAGTCAAGGCTTTCAGCTAAGGCAACCATGCTGATCTCGACATTCACATTTTTGGGAAGCGTCTTTACCGCCACCGTTTCACGCGCAGGGAAATCGCTTTTGAAATAACTTCCGTACACCTCATTTACTTTGGCGAAATGACCCATATCGGAGAGGAATATGCCGGTCTTCACCACATCGTTGAAGTTCAATCCTGCCGCCTGCAGAATGGCTTGCAGGTTTTTCATCACACGCCGGGTTTCCGTTTCGATATCGGTCATGTCCAGCTCTCCGGTTTCGGGATTGATCGCGATCTGCCCCGAGATGAACAGCATGCCGCCTGCCTGTACCGCCTGGCTGTAAGGACCGATCGGCGCCGGTGCATTGCCTGTATGAATGATCTTTTTCTTCATGCTGCGAAGATAGTCCGAATGCACGACCGATGAACCGTTAGGAGTTGGATGCATATCGTCTACCGGCATTCGCCGTATATTCGCATCATGCAAACCACACTCTGTGTCGCCGGCGCCGGAACCATGGGCTCAGGCATTGCAGTTTCGGCAGCATCCAACGGGATCCCGGTCATCCTGTACGACCTGGACTCCGCCGTTATCAAAAGATCCGAAGCACAGATCAATCGCGATCTAAATGAACAACAGGCAAAGCAAAGGATCGACGCAGCAGAAAAAGAAGCCATCCTCAAACACATTCGTTTTACTTCGTCTCTGCCTGATTGCTGCGCGGATATCGTGCTTGAAGCCGTCGTTGAAAAGAAAGAGGTCAAAGCCGCCCTGTTCAGGAAGCTCAAAGAACAAAACAGTCCGCATACCATTTTTGCCACCAATACCTCATCCCTTTCCGTAACGGAGATCGCGGAAGAAAGCGGCATGCCCGCGCGGGTGATCGGCATGCATTTTTTTAATCCGGCGAACCGGATGAAACTGGTGGAAGTGGTCCGGACACGATACACGCCGGCGGAAACTGTAGAACGTATTCGCGGATTAGCTGTAAGCATGGGAAAGACGCCCGTGGCTTGCCAGGACGCTCCGGGATTTATTGTGAACCGGGTAGCGCGCCCTTTTTATCTGGAATCTCTCCGGTTAGCTGAGCAGGGCGTTGCCGATATTCAAACGATCGACCGGCTCACTGAAGCCGCTGGTTTTAAGATGGGCCCTTTTCATCTGATGGACCTGATCGGCAACGATATTAACTATACTGTAAGCTGCTCGCTTTACGAGGCGCTGGGAAGACCCGAACGACTCAAGCCTGTTGCCCTCCAGGAAGCCATGGTGAGAAACGGAAGATTAGGCAGGAAGACGGGGGGTGGGTTTTTTGATTATAAAAAATAGAGAAGTAATATGAAGATGTGAATATGTGGAGATGTGGAAATTTGAAGATTTGGGAATTTGAAAATGCTTCGCCCGCCGAAGCCCTTCGATCTTTGCCAGCGTTTTCGCTGCTAAGGGGCGAAGGCGGGTGGAAATGTGAAGGTGGGTGGAAATATGATTAACCAATCATGATCTTTTTAACAGGCGGTACCGGTTTTATTGGCTCCTATATTTTGACCGAACTGGTTCGTCAGGGCTATTCCGTTCGCGCCCTTCGCCGCCGACCCGCCCTTCCCTTTTTTCTCTCACCGGAAATTGCTGCAAAAACAGAATGGGTGGAAGGCGATGTGCTGGATGTAAGTTCACTGCAGGAGCAGCTGACCGGATGCGACCGGATCATTCACGCCGCCGCCATCGTTTCCTTTTATCCCGACGAGAAGCGGGCCATGTTCCGTACCAACATTGAAGGCACGGCCAATCTCGTGAACATTGCCCTGGAACAGGGCATCGACGATTTCATTTATATCAGCTCGGTTGCGGCGCTGGGAAGAACCGATCAGCAGACCACAATCGACGAAGAAAAAAAATGGGAAAGCGGAGCTGGTCAAACCAATTATGCCATCAGCAAATATCACGCAGAAATGGAAGTATGGCGGGGCATGGGAGAAGGTCTGCGGCCGCTGGTGCTCAATCCATCCACCGTGCTGGGCTTCGGCGACTGGAACCGGGGAAGCTGCGCCATCTTCAGATCAGTATACCAGGAATATCCCTGGTACACATCCGGGCACAACGGATTTGTCGACGTGGAAGACATTGCCCGGGTAGTGGTAGCCCTCATGAATTCGCCCGTCAGAAATCAGCGTTTTATCGTCAGCGCCGAGAATCGCGGGTTTCGCGACCTGTTCAACAAGATCGCCGATGAATTCCAAAAAAAGCATCCTTCACTCGAAGTGAATTCACTGCTGGCCTCCCTGGCCTGGCGCGCAGAAAAAGTTAAATCTCTCTTCACGGGAACCAGGCCGTTGCTGACAAAGGAAACAGCTTCCATCGCCAGCAAGCGCGTGAGCTTCGATAACAGCAGACTGCTGAATACCCTGCCGGATTTCCGGTTCACTCCATTAGACGATACTATCCGCCATGCCTGCGCGCAATATCTCCGGCATGTTAACGGTAAGTCCTCATAAATTAACAACTGAATACTTCCTCCGGCCTGGAATTCGTTATATTTTGTGTCGGATTAAAATCGATAACCTGATGAAGCCATTGATCTTTACCTGCCTGGCATTTTTTGCTGCTGCCACCGTATTCGGCCAGGAAAAAACCTATACCATTCACGGAATAGTGACCGACGCAAAAACAGGTGCGCCATTACCCGGGGCCTCGGTATTCTGTCAGAATACCACCACCGGCACCATTTCAGACAGCATCGGTCGTTTCTCGCTTCGCATGGCCAATGGCGGTTACGACCTGGTGGTCTCCTATACCGGGTATCAGACCCAGGTGCAAAGGGTGAGCAATAGCAGTAAGGATAAGGACTCGCTGCAGATCGCATTAGCGGAAGAAGACAAAGCCATGTCGGAAGTAGTGGTTACCGGCGGCTCATTAGCCGATGGCTGGGAGAAGTATGGAAACTTTTTCCTGCAGCATTTTATCGGCACCAGCGAGAACGCGTCTCAATGCACCCTGGTAAACAAGGAGGCCTTGTTATTTTATTTCTCTAAGAAAAGTAATCGCCTTAAAGTAAGAGCGAAGGATCAGCTGGAGATTATCAACAACGCGCTTGGATACAAGATCCACTATCAGTTAGATTCCTTCGTGAATTATTACAACACCCATATCAGTAGTTATACGGGCTATCCGCTTTTCGAAGAGCTCAGCGGCACGCCTGAGCAGGTAGAGCAATGGAAGAAAAATCGCTATCTCACCTACCTCGGTTCACGCCTGCATTTTATGCGCAGTTGGTACGACAGCACCCTGAAAGACGAAGGTTTTGAAATAGAAGCCGTTCTTGATTCCGGCGGTGCGGAGAACACGAGGGAACTTGAAAATCCTTATGATTCGTCCTTTTATTCCGTAGATAGCGGTATTGTAGATATTGACATCCACGGCCGGTTTCGGATCACGTACACCAACCGCGTGCCGGATAAAGCTTACCTGATCCAAAACAGGTTCCCGGTCAATACGAAAGCCCAGATCTCCGCGGCAGATATTCAGGATGGCTTCTCTATCGAGGAGAATGGCTATTTCTTCGAGCAATCCACTTTTACCAATATGGGGTACTGGGCCTGGAAGAAACTGGCGGAGGTGTTGCCGTATGATTATAATCCTGAATAGATGACAGATGATAGATGACTGATGACAGAAAAATCTTCCAACTGTCATCTATCATCTGTCATCTACTTCATCACTTTCTCCCATATCTCCGGGATCCGCTTTACCCAGACCAGTTCGCGTTTTTTTATTGAAGCTTCCCCCGCCGGACTGCCAAAATAAATCTTGCCTGCATCTAAATTGTTGCCGACTCCACTCTGTGCAAGCACAACGACATTGTCTCCAATGCGCAAGGTTTTGCTGACCCCTACCTGTCCCCAGAGAATAACGCCGTCGCCAACATCTACAGCGCCGGCAATGCCAACCTGTGCAGCTAACAGGCAGTTTTTCCCGAGCGTGGTATCATGACCGATATGAACCATATTATCGAGTCGGCTTCCCCGGCCAATGACAGTATCGCCCGTTACGCCGCGATCGATGGTGCAACTTGCGCCGATCTCGACATCGTCTTCGATCACTACCCTTCCGCAGCTTAACATTTTTTTATACCAGACCTCCCGGTTCTTTTTGGAATTATAATAGAAAGCGTCCGAACCGATCACGGTACCCGCCTGGATAACGACATCGCTCCCGATAACACAATGGTCGAGTATCGTTACGTTCGGATAGATCACGGTACGCTCTCCGACCTGAACATGGTTACCAATGAATGCGCCTGGGTAGATGAAGGAAGTCTTTCCGATCCGCGCCGAAGGACTGACCAGCTGAGTCGCTCCTTCAAAAGGCCTGAAGTGCTTTACGATTTTAAGATAGGCTTCAAAGGGATCGTCCACTACCAGCAAAGCCTTGCCCGGCGGGCATTCCACAGCTTTATTGATAATGATGAACGACGCTGCAGACTGAAGACAGGTATCGTAATACTTCGGATGATCTACAAAAACCAGATCCCCGGGTTCAACTTTATGGATCTCGTTGATGCCGGTCGCCGATGCCTGCACATCGCCGATCAGGGTTGCACCAAGGAATTCAGACAACCAGGTTAACGATACCGGAGCGGGAAATTTCATGAGCGAAAAATTTTGCGTAAACCTACATCAAAGTGCTTTTCCACACCCCAAAAAAAATTGTGCATAAAATTTATTGGAAAAATTTTTCAGATCGGGAAAATTATTTTTAATATTGTGTAGGGAATTTGTTTCCCTGTACTTACTAACCCATCCAAATAGTAAAAGTCTCGCCGCCAGCGAGGCTTTTTTTGTTATGCTGTTTTCTCTGAAACCCGCTGCCAGTCATCATTTCGCCGCATTCATTTGTTTCGATATTTCATCATATACAAACCTTTTCAGATTATTTCGGGCTTCACTGCAGAAGCCGGTAAAACGTCGTTAAAGGATCTGTTCGACCTGCCGGTTGATGTTTATCCCGTTGGTCGATTGGATTTTGACAGCGAAGGGCTCCTGCTGCTGACCAACGACAGCAGCCTGAACCATCGTATCCTTCATCCCGGCTTTGCCCATGAGCGGGAATACTGGGCTCAGGTGGAAGGCGAGATTACCGGTACGGCATTGCAGCTGCTTTCAACCGGTGTCGCCATTTCGTTGGACGGAAAAAAATACCTGACGGGAAAAGCAAGGGCCTCCCGGTTTGAAATGCCGCCTGTTGTTCCTGAAAGAAATCCACCCATCCGGTACAGAAAAAATATTCCGGTGTCCTGGATCAGACTGATACTTCGGGAAGGAAAGAACAGACAGGTGAGGAGAATGACTGCAGCGGTTGGCTTTCCCACGCTTCGGCTGATACGTTACCGGATCGGTTCACTCACGACGCAATCCATGCAGCCCGGCGATCTGATCGAGCTCAGCAAAAAGCAATGTTACCAGGGGCTTGGGTTAACATCGCTGATTTAATTCGTTACCTTTCCGGATCAAACAGGATCACCATGGTAAAATCGATGACAGGCTTTGGGAGAGCGGAAGAAACAGTAGGCGGAAAAACTTTTCTGGTCGACATTAAATCGCTGAACGGAAAGCAATTTGAATTGCAATTGAAGCTGCCTGCCTTCCTGAAGCCCTTCGAGTTTGATATCCGCAAGCTGCTGTCGGATAAACTGGGCCGCGGCTCCTTAGACTGTACCATCAGCCTGAAACAAACCGGAACGGCGAAACCGGTCAGCATCAATACCGATCTCGCAAAAGCCTACTACCATGCACTGGCTGACCTTTCAAAAGAACTGAACCTCGATCCCTCAGCTATTCTCAGCACCCTGGTCAAGCTGCCTGAAGTGATCACGCCAACGGGCGATACCCTGAACGATGAGGAATGGGAACAGTTCAAAAAAGTAATACAGCTTGCGATAGACGATTTGAACGAGCACCGCCTGAATGAAGGGAAAGTGCTGGAAGACGATCTGGTGCTCCGGATCGAAAACATTTCAAAGCAGCAGGAGGAAGTACTCCGGTTCGAACCGCTGCGGCAACAAAAGATAAGGGAGGGCCTCGATAAACTCCTCAAAGATCATGTCGGCAAGGATCAATACGACAATAACCGCTTAGAGCAGGAAATGATCTATTACCTGGAAAAGATCGATATCAGCGAAGAGCAGGTCCGGTTAAAAAATCATTGCGCTTATTTTAAGCAGGTGCTGGCCGAACCGGACGACAGCAAGGGGAAAAAGCTTTCCTTCATACTTCAGGAGATCGGCCGCGAGATCAATACCACGGGCTCCAAGGCCTATGACGTGAATATCCAGCGATGCGTGGTTATGATGAAGGATGAACTGGAAAAAGCAAAAGAGCAGGTGTTAAATGTACTATGAAAGCCCCATTCCGTTCAATGAACCGCATGATGTCAATGCTAAACGACAAACCCGTGAGATTCTCTTCCTGTCTTCTTTTTACCCTCCTTTTTTCTGCCTGCGGCCTGAGAACCGGCGTCTTTGAAAAGACCGTTTCGTTTGCAGGCCACGAATGGCCTTCTTCGGTAAAACCCGAATTTACTTTTACCATTTCCGACACGGCATCGCTTTACAACGTATTTATTGTGACGCGCCACAGTGATGCTTACAGCTTCAATAACCTGTATGTAAAAGCAACCGTCAGAGAACCTGGGGTACCGGAAACGAAATCTGCAGTTTACGATCTAACCCTGGCATCGAACAAAGCCTGGATCGGGACCGCCATGGACGATATTTATGACGCCCGCGTGCTCATTCAACCGAAAACAAAATTCAGCCATCCCGGCGATTACCATTTCACCCTCGAACAGCTGATGCGGGAAGATCCGCTCCGCAATATGCTGAACGTAGGCCTACGGGTAGAAAAAGCCCAATAGCTTTAAAAAGCAACCATGGGAACCGGTTTTTATACCAAATTCAGAATACACCGCCCAAATCTGCTTTATTGGTTTTTACTGCTGTATATCATCGCAGCCCTGGGCTGGTGGTTTATAGCCCTCAATCTGCAAAGCCGGCAGATGACCGAATACAAACTCAGCCTGCTCAAACACGACGACCCGCATTACGTGCAGGCGGTGGAACGTATCAATTCAGAACGAAACCGGCAGGCGGCGGGATATATCGGGGAGGGCGCATTCATTTTAATCGTGGTTCTCGTCGGAGCCGTTTTTCTTTACTCCGCCATCAGGAGGCAGAACCGGATTCACCGGCAGCAACAGAATTTCATGATGGCCATAACCCATGAGCTGAAAACACCGATATCGGTGGCGAGGCTGAATATGGAAACCCTGCAAAAACATCAGCTCAACGACCAGCAGCGGGAGAAAATAGTGAAGTCCACGCTGCAGGAGATTGACCGGTTGAACGATCTGACCGGAAATATCCTGGTCTCCGCGCAATTAGAAGGCGGTTCGTACCGGTTCGACCGGGAAGATCTCGATATGTCCGACATCACCGGCCAGGCCG
>DASZRP010000124.1:0-24833 GCA_035548895.1 Puia sp.
CGAGTGTCGCCAAACCGCGGCGGCTAATAATTAGATACGATGAGCAGAAAAGTATTATTAGAAAAAGCGCATGTAGAAGGAATTCGCGGATATGAAGTCTATCGCCGCGAAGGCGGTTATCGCAGTGTGGAGAAAGCGCTGAAAGAAATGAGTCCCGACCAGATCACCGAGGAAGTGAAGAAGAGTGGTTTGCGCGGACGCGGCGGCGCTGGTTTCCCTACGGGTATGAAATGGAGCTTTATCGCTAAACCGGAAGGCGTACCCCGTCACCTCGTCTGCAATGCCGATGAAAGCGAACCGGGTACTTTCAAGGATCGCTACCTGATGGAGTTTATCCCGCATCTGCTGATCGAAGGACTGATCGTTTCTTCCTACGCGCTTGGCAGCAAGGTAACGTATATCTATATCCGCGGCGAGTACGCCTGGATCGTCGATATTCTCGAAACGGCCATTGCCGAAGCAAGGGCCAACGGCTGGCTCGGAAAGAATATCCTGGGCACGGGCTTCGACCTGGAGATCTATGTACACCGCGGCGCAGGCGCCTATATTTGCGGTGAAGAAACGGCGCTGCTTGAAAGCCTCGAAGGCAAGCGCGGTAACCCGAGGATCAAACCGCCCTTCCCGGCAGTAAAAGGAGCCTGGGACCGGCCGACAGTAGTGAACAATGTAGAAACTTTGGCAGCCGTAGTGCCCATCATCAATATTGGCGGTGAAGAATATGCGAAGATCGGCGTGGGCAAGTCGACTGGAACCAAGCTGATCTCGGCCTGCGGCAATATCAACAAGCCTGGCGTGTATGAGATCGATATGACGATCTCCGTGGAGGAATTTATTTACAGCGACGAATATTGCGGCGGCATTGCAAACGGGAAGAAATTGAAAGCCTGTATCCCGGGCGGTTCATCCGTGCCTATTCTGCCGGCCAATCTTCTGTTGAAGACCGTCAAGGGCGAGAAGCGCATGATGAACTATGAGAGCCTGGCCGACGGCGGATTTGCCAAAGGCAGCATGATGGGCTCCGGCGGGTTTATCGTGCTCGATGAAGACCAGTGCGTGGTGAAGCATACCTATACGCTCGCGCGCTTCTATCGTCATGAGAGTTGCGGGCAATGTTCTCCCTGCCGCGAAGGAACGGGCTGGATGGAAAAGATCCTGAAGAATATCGATACCGGTAAGGGCAAGATGAGCGATATCGATCTGCTCTGGGATATCCAACGCCGCATCGAGGGCAATACGATCTGCCCCCTGGGCGATGCAGCAGCCTGGCCGGTCGCCGCAGCGATCCGGCATTTCCGCGATGAGTTCGAATGGCATGTGCTGAACCCGGAAGAAAGCCAGAGAAGAAATTACGGACTGGCGCATTATGCGGATCCGCTGGAAGTAGCCGCGGCGTCGTAAGCAGAATATCAATCGAGCAGACATTAATATTAAACGAATGGCTGAAGAAAAAAAATTATTCAAGGTAACGATCGACAACATCACCATCGAAGTGGAGCCGGGCACCAGCATCCTCAATGCGGCCCGCAAAATAGGCGGCGATGTGGCGCCTCCCGCCATGTGCTACTACAGCACGCTCAAGGGCAGTGGCGGTAAATGCCGGACCTGCCTGGTGGAAGTGGCCGCCGGTTCAACGGCAGACCCGCGCCCTATGCCTAAGCTCGTGGCGAGCTGCCGCACCAATGTGATGGATGGCATGATCGTTAAGAACATCACGAGCGAGAAAGCCTTAGACGCACGCAAGGGCGTCGTCGAATTTCTACTGATCAACCACCCCCTGGACTGTCCCATCTGCGACCAGGCAGGCGAATGTTCGCTGCAGGACCTGAGTTACGCACATGGCACCGAGGGAACGCGTTACGAATTCAAGCGGCGCACTTTCGAAAAGCATGATCTCGGTCCCTATATCCAGCTCCACATGACGCGCTGCATTCTCTGCTACCGCTGTGTGTTCGTAGCTGACCAACTCACCAACCGCCGTGAGCACGGTATATTGGACCGGGGAGATCATTCCGAGATTGCGACTTATATCCATAAGGCGCTCGAAAATGATTTTATCGGGAATGTGATCGATGTTTGCCCGGTGGGCGCGCTCACGGATAAGACCTTCCGCTTCAAGAACCGCGTGTGGTTCCTGAAGCCGGTAGACGCACATCGCGACTGCCCCAAATGCTCAGGCAAAGTAACGCTCTGGAACCGCGGCGAAGAAGTATTCCGTGTAACGGCGCGCAAGGACCAGTGGGGAGAAGTGAAGGAATTTATTTGCAACGACTGCCGCTTCGAGAAAAAGAAAACATCAGACTGGGTGATCGAAGGCCCGACGCGCATCAGCCGCCATTCCGTAATCTCGGCCGGACATTATGTAGATACTGTTGAACCGAAGGAAGCATTGCCGGAAGTGATGGGCGGTAGAAATCCAAGGCTGCTGATGGACATCCACCAGGTCAGCCAGGTGAACCGGCCGGGGATCGACCTGTCCAAAATCGAGGGGCCGGCGCATTCCAACGATTTTAATGAAAACAAATAGCAGAGATGAAATTATTTAACAGACTGATCCGCACCGATCTTATATTGCTTGTCGCCCTGCTGGTTCTCCTGGTAGCGAGCAACGACCGGTTGCGCACTTTGCTGGAAGGATTCATCGTGGCTTTGCTGTTTATCAGCATCGCGGATCATATTCAACATTACAGGCAAACGAAGAAACTTTATTAATACGATGCACGAAGTATTCATTGTCATTGACTGGGCTCTGCTGATAGAGAAAGCCATATTGATTTCCATCATCATTGGGATATCACTTTTTGTAGCGATGTACGAAACCTATGCGGAAAGAAAAGTGGCCGCTTTTATCCAGGACAGGCGCGGACCCAATCGTGCCGGACCTTTTGGAATATTTCAGCCGCTGGCCGACGGACTGAAGCTCTTCAGCAAGGAGGAGATCGTGCCCAAACACTCCAATAAATTTCTTTTTATCCTGGGGCCGGGACTGGCCATGCTCACAGCAATGATGACCAGTGCCGTGATACCCTGGGCGGATACGATATACATTGGCGGCCGACCGGTACTCATGCAGATCGCCGACCTGAATGTGGGCATACTATACATCTTCGCGGTTGTAAGCATGGGTGTATATGGCGTAATGATCGGCGGCTGGGCGTCCAATAACAAATACTCCCTGCTGGCTGCAATCCGTGGCGCTTCGCAAATTATCTCCTATGAATTGGCGATGGGCCTCAGCCTGATCGCACTGCTGATGTCTACCGGTACGCTGAGCCTGCATACCATGGTGGAACAGCAGCAGGCGACCCATTATTTCGTATTCTATCAGCCGCTCGCGTTTCTGATATTCCTGATCTGCGCTTTCGCCGAATGTAACCGCACCCCCTTCGACCTATCCGAGGCGGAAAGTGAACTGAACTTCGGTTATCACCAGGAATATTCTTCGATGAAGCTGGGGTTCTATTTGTTTGCGGAATATGTGAACATGTTCATCAGCAGCGCCGTTATGGCAACGCTGTTCTGGGGCGGCTACGATGTGCCTTTCCTGAACGACGCGGCATTTGGATTGAAGCATGGGGTGAATCTGCTGGCCTTGCTGCAGGTGGCGAGCCTGTTCGTCAAGATCGGCCTCTTCATCTTCTTTTTCATGTGGGTGCGGTGGACGATCCCGCGGTTCCGCTACGATCAGCTGATGCGGCTTGGATGGAAGACCCTGGTGCCGCTTGCTTTGCTGAATATGCTGGTAACGGGCTTTGTGATCCTGCTGAAACAGCACCATTAAGCGAATGTGGAGATGTGGAAATGTGACAATGTGGAGATGTGGAAATTAATTGGAAGGTTGACCCGATAAAAATATTTTTGCAGCGCTGTAGGCGGATCGGGAGGCTAAAAGAAAATTTATGGAGCCATTAACATCAAGGGCAAAAAGCGTCGGTCGCAAGCCGATGACCTTCTGGGAGAGAATGTATATCCCGGCGATTGCCAAGGGCATGTCGATCACTTTTGGACATATTTTCAAGAAGAAGCCCACCATCAGCTATCCCGAGCAGAAGCGTCCGTTCAGCCCGGTATTTCGCGGTGTGCAGATCCTGAACCGGGATGAGGAAGGGCGTGAACGTTGCACGGCCTGCGGGCTCTGTGCTGTGGCCTGCCCTGCGGAAGCCATCACCATGGAAGCAGCAGAACGTTTACCCGGCGAAGAGCATTTGTATCGTGAAGAAAAATACGCCGCCCGATATGAGATTAACATGCTGCGCTGCATTTTCTGCGGGCTCTGCGAGGAAGCCTGCCCCAAGGATGCAGTCTATTTATCCGAATCCTTAGTGCCGTCGAATTACGACCGCAAAACCTTTGTTTACGGGAAGAAAGAGCTGCTGATCCCCCATCCGCTGGAAGACCCGGAGGGATTTGCGAAGGCGAGAGGAGAGAAGAAGATGTGATGATGTGGAAATGTGATAATGTGGAGATGTGAGAAGAAGATGTGATGATGTGGTAATATGTAAATGTGGAGATATGAGTCGCATTTTGACAATGAAATTATTTAAATAATATAAATGATTGAAAATATGGATAGCATGTCATTTCCACATATTCACATCTACATATTTCCACATTGACTATGACGCAATTTCTATTCTGGTTCCTCAGCGCCCTGGCCCTGTTCAGCGCTATCATGGTGGTGATCAGCAAGAACCCGGTTCACAGTGTATTGTGGCTGATCGTTGTTTTCTTTACCATTTCCGGCCATTATATTTTGCTCAATGCGCAGTTTCTGGCGATCGTTAACCTGATCGTTTATGCAGGCGCTATCATGGTGCTGTTCCTGTTTGTGATCATGCTGATGAACCTGAATGCGGAAACCGAACCGCAAAAGAATAAGTGGCTGAAGATGGCCGGCGTGATCGGCGGCGGCGCCTTGCTGCTGGTGCTGGTGGCAGCCCTGAAACATGCGGATACCCGGAACCAGCTGGCACAGACCGGTGGGGGAGACATCGGACTTATCCATAACCTTGGTATCGCGTTGTTTAAAGAATACGTGATCCCGTTCGAGATCAGCAGCGTGCTCTTCCTCAGCGCCATGGTTGGAGCGGTGGTGATCGGGAAGAAGGAGTGAAGACAAATGTGATAATGTGGAAATGTGAAGATGTGGGAGGAAGATGTGATAATGTGGAAATATGCAAATGTGGAAATGATTAAGCATGTAAATGAATAACTATAACAATAAGGAAACAAACCATAAATGATACCCCATTTTCACATTATCACATTTCCACATCATCACATTAATTAACATGCCCATCAACTACTATATCTTTTTATCTGTCGCGTTATTCTGTATCGGGGTGGCCGGTGTGCTGACCCGCCGCAATGCGATCATTATATTTATGTGCATCGAGCTGATGCTGAATTCGGTGAACCTGCTGCTCGTGGCTTTTTCCAAAATGCATCACGCGGCAGCGGTAACAGGCGATCCCAATGCAGGCATCAATGGGCAGCTGTTCGTTTTCTTCATCATGGTGGTGGCGGCCGCGGAAGTGAGTGTGGGCCTGGCCATCATCGCGATGCTGTACCGGAATACGCATTCTGTGGACGTGAATTTTTTGAACAGACTAAAACACTAGATAAGATGACAGTTGACGGATGACGGATGACAGTATTTAAGTGCGAATCTACACCTGACTGCCGTCATCTGTCATCTGCCAACTGTCAACTATAAAAAAATATGGCCAACTATATCTACCTGGTTCCCCTCTTCCCCCTGATCGGGTTTCTGATCAACGGACTGCTCAGGAAGTCCCTGTCGAAATCCCTGTCGGGTATCATCGGCAGCGGCACGGTGCTCGCTTCCTTCATCGTGAGCCTGCTGATCTTCTTCCAGGTGAAAGAACCGGATTTTCAACCCCAGACGGTTTTCCTCTTCCATTTTCTGCGTGTCGGCCATTTCAATATTCCTTTTTCCTTCCTGGTCGACCCGTTGTCCTCGCTCTTTTTACTCATCATTACCGGCGTCGGCTTTCTGATCCACCTGTACTCGACGGCTTATATGCACGATGAGGACGGTCCCGCGTTCGCCAAATATTTCTGCTACCTCAACCTCTTTGTTTTCTCCATGCTCCTCCTGGTGCTGGGATCAAATTTCGTCATCCTGTTCATCGGCTGGGAAGGGGTCGGTCTCTGCTCCTACCTGCTGATCGGCTACTGGTTTAAAAACATTGAATATGCCAGTGCCGCCAAAAAAGCTTTTGTGATGAACCGGATCGGCGACGTCGGTTTCCTGATCGCCATCTTCGCGCTGATCGCCCGTTTCGATTCTGCTTCCTTCGATGCGGTGTTTGGCCAGGCGTCCAAAGCCAGCACCGGATTTCTGACCATGGTCACCTTATTGCTGCTCATCGGCGCTATGGGCAAGAGTGCGCAGATCCCGCTCTATACCTGGCTGCCCGATGCCATGGCCGGTCCAACGCCGGTATCGGCGCTTATCCATGCCGCTACCATGGTCACCGCCGGTATCTACATGATAGCGAGGAGTCATATACTCTACGACCTCGCACCGGTGAGCCAGACAGTAGTTGCGATTGTCGGTTTAACCACCGCCATCTTTGCCGCTACCATTGCCATCAAGCAAAACGATATTAAAAAAGTGCTGGCCTACTCCACCGTGAGCCAGCTGGGCTATATGTTCCTGGGGCTTGGCGTGGGCGCCTACACGGGGGCGGTGTTTCATGTCATGACGCATGCTTTCTTCAAAGCACTGTTATTCTTAGGTGCGGGCTCCGTGATCCACGCTATGGGCGGAGAACAGGATATCCGGAAAATGGGCGCGCTTAAAAAGCATCTGCCCATCACCCATATTACTTTCCTGCTGGCCTGTTTAGCCATTGCCGGCATACCGCCCTTCTCCGGCTTTTTCTCGAAAGATGAAATACTCTCGGCGGCTTATGAAAAGAACCCGGTTTACTATGTGATCGGCGTTGCCGGCGCGATGATGACTGCTTTTTATATGTTCCGCCTTTATGCTACCACTTTCCGCGGATCGTTCCGCGGTACGGCCGACCAGCAACATCACCTGCATGAAAGCCCAGCGGCAATGACCTTTCCCTTGGTCGTGCTCGCTATCCTGGCGGTGATCGGCGGTTTTGTCGGCATTCCTGAGGTCTTTGCGAAAGACGCACACCTCCTGGGAAAATTTCTCGATCCGGTGCTGAGTACGGCAAAAACGAGTCACGAAGTCATGCCCGCTTCCACAGAATGGATGCTGATGTTGGTATCTGCTGGTCTCGCGCTGCTGATGGTCATCCTCGCCTGGACCCGGTTCAGCCGAAAACCGGAACTGAATGAAGCCTCGGGGTTTGGGAAAGTGTTAGCGAACAAATGGTATGTTGACGAACTATACGATGCGATCGTCGTGAAACCGCTGAATGCTTTTGCCGACTTCCTGAACCGGGTGGTTGAGAAAGGCGTGATCGACGGCATCGTGAATGGCGTGGGCAGGCTGGTGCAGTACGGAAGCCGCCAGTTGCGCTACCTGCAGAGCGGACTGGTAGGCGGTTATGTGCTCCTGATGGTGGTTGGCATCATCCTCTTATTCGTTGTGCAATTGTTTCTGAGAAAATAAAACGTATGATTCCAGTTTTACTGATCGCTGTGCCATTGGTTGCGGGTTTGCTTGCCTTTCTCATGAAGGACGGCGGAGCCCGGGGATTGGCGCTCTTCGCTTCTCTCCTCACGCTGGTGGTCGCTATCTGGTCAGTGGCTGAACCGAACGGAAGCAAGCTGCTGGAAATAAACACAGACTGGATCTCCGGCGCCATCAACAGCCGCTTTGCTCTGAGCATGGACGGCCTCGCCAAGATCCTTTGCCTGCTCACGGCCATTTCTTTCCCCGTAATCTTTATTTCTACCTGGGGTGAGCAATACCGGAAAGCAAAGAACTTCTTCGGGCTCATGCTGCTTTCGCAGGCCGGCATGCTTGGCGTATTCCTGGCTGCGGACGCCCTGCTGTTTTACTTTTTCTGGGAGATCGCGCTGGTGCCTGTTTACTTCCTCGCTTCGCAATGGGGAGGAGAACGCCGGATTCAGGCCACTTTCAAATTCTTCGTTTATACCTTCTTTGGTTCGCTGATGATGCTCATTGCGATCATCTATATCGCCCAGCATAACCACGATCATTCTTTCTCGCTGGGGGCTTTCTACAGCGCGCGGGGAACCATCAAGGGATCGGAACAAACCTGGCTGTTCTGGCTGATGTTCCTGGCCTTTGCCATCAAGATGCCCATCTTTCCCTTCCATACCTGGCAGCCCGATACCTACGAGCAGGCGCCCGCTGCGGTCACCATGGTGCTCAGCGGCGTGATGGTGAAAATGGGTATCTATGGGTTGATCCGCTGGCTGGCGCCGGTATTGAATCTCGGGACCTATATATGGGGAGATACGGTTTCGGCCCTCTGCATCACCGGCATGATCTATGCCTCGCTCATCGCCCTGCGGCAGGACGATCTGAAAAGACTGGTCGCCTATTCTTCCATTGCCCACATGGGCCTGATGTGCCTGGCTGTATTTGCCACTACGGAAAGCGGCATGCAGGGCGTGATGATCCAGATCTTTAACCACGGCATCAATATCATCGGGCTGTGGGTGATCGTTTACCTGATCGAAAAACGTTTCCACACGCGCAAGATCAGCGAGCTCGGGGGAATGGCGGAAAAATCGCCGGCACTGACCGCCATGCTGGTGATCGTTGCCCTGGCCAATATCGCCCTGCCGCTGACCAATGGCTTTGTTGGCGAATTCCTGATGTTCACCGGCGTATATGGATCGAAGGCTACAACCTACAATGTGGTGTTTACCGTAACGGCGGCGCTGACCATCATCCTGGCAGCGGTCTATATGCTCAATATGGTCCAGAAAGTATGTTATGGCGGCGCCAATAAATTGACGGAACAGTCGCTGGTGCTGAAGCCTAATGAGAAAATGGTGCTGGTAGTCATCGTGATCCTGATCCTGCTGGTCGGTGTTTATCCGGATCCGCTGCTGCAGCTTACCCGGTCGGCTTCAGAATCCATTCTGGCAAAAATGAACTTTAATCCATAATAGAAGAATCAGGCAAAATATGAATGCGATCATTATAGCGGCTGTTTTGGGTGTCATCATGATGTTCAGCGGGCTCTTTCTAAAAAAGAGCTCATCGATCGCGGCATTGGCGACGATCAGCATGCTTGTTTTGCTGGTCGTGACTGTCATGGACCTGAGCGGTTATCATTTCTTTCCGGTCGACACGCACGGCATGCTTTATTTCGATGTGTTCGGCCTCCTCTTCGATTGCATTGTATTTGCGGCCACGCTGATCCTCTTTCTGCTCAATGCCAAAGACATTGCCGCCATCGGCCATAATCCGGGGGAATACTTTGCCCTCATCTTCTTTGTGCTTTGCGGAGTGGTCATTGCCAGTTCGTTCAACACCTTATTGATGCTGTTCCTTGGCATCGAGATCATGTCTATTCCGCTTTACATCCTAACGGGAAGCAACAAGCGTAATTTAAAAAGCAATGAGGCGTCACTGAAATACCTGCTGATGGGGGCCTTCTCCACGGGATTGATGCTGCTGGGCATTGCTTTTGTTTACGGCGCTACGGAAAGGGGAACCTTTGTTGTGGATGAGCTGGCATTTGGACGTGCGGTCATCTCGCCGCTCATGATCGCCGGGATCCTGCTGATCATTGCGTCGATGGCCTTCAAGGTTTCTGCCGTGCCCTTCCATTTCTGGGCGCCCGACGTATATGATGGCGCGCCCACGCCGGTCACTTCCTTCATGGCCACGGTGGTAAAAGGAGCGGCCTTCATCGCGTTCATCCGTTTATTCGGCGATGCCTTCGGCACCATGAGGCCTCAGTGGAAACTCTTTATCGCCCTGATCGCGGCGGCTACCCTGCTGATCGGAAATATCACGGCCGTATTCCAGCAAAGCGCGAAGCGCATGCTGGCCTATTCCAGCGTGGCCCATGTGGGCTTTATGCTTTTTGCGTTAATCACCCTGAACACCCTGGCTAAGGAAGGTATTCTTTTATATATCGCCGTTTACTGTGCGGCGACCATCGGGTTGTTCGCGGTGATCGCCAGGATGAAAGATTACAGCTTTGAAGGGTTCAACGGGTTAGCGTCGCGCTATCCTGGTCTGGCCCTGCTTATTACTATCTTTCTGTTGTCGCTTGCCGGCATACCGTTTACCGGCGGCTTCTTAGCCAAATACTATATGATCGCCGCCCTGATCCAGGACGGGCACATGCTCTGGCTCGTCATCCTCTCCCTGATTTGCGCTGCCATCAGCATATATTATTACTTCCGGATCATCCAGGCCATGTATTTCAGAGAAGGCAGCGGGCAGGAACTGGAGATCGGCCGCGGCTTCACCGGCTGGCTGAGCTTATTAGCGGTAATTATTGTAGTACTGGGCATCTTCCCTTACTGGCTGCTGGACCGCCTGTATATTATTTACATCTGATTCGACGGCCGGCAGTTTGGATTTAACCGGAATCCGTTAAATTGCCGGAGCGTATGAAAATCCGGGATATTTTATCTTTAGCCTTCAGGACTGTGCGGAGCAATAAGCTCCGGACCGGCATTACCGTAGCCATTATAGCTTTTGGCATTATGGCGCTGGTGGGCATCAACACCGCCATCGAAGCCATGAAGCAGAAATTCACGGAGAGTTTTGCTTCAATGGGCGCTACCGGGTTCACCATACATTATAAGGATTACCAGTTTTTTGGCCGCGGCGGCGATGTGCAGGCGGAAAAGAAAGGGGCAAGGGTGAAGCAGTCGAATGTGAAAAAAGTCATTACCAAGAACGAAGCAGAGGCCTTTAAAGCCAGTTATCATTTTCCGGCCAAGGTCTCCATCAGCGTTCGGGGTGGCAATAACAATATTGCTTCCATGGGCGATAAGAAAACAAACCCCACGGTACAGGTCATGGGCGGGGATGAATACTATGCCGAGCTCAACGGGTATGATCTGGCAGCCGGGCGTTCCCTGAATGACCTGGACGTGCAGTCGGGTCGAAATGTCTGCCTGCTGGGCAACGACCTGGTGGTGAAATTCTTTGGCGATAACCCGGAAAAGGCCATAGACAGGATCGTCAAGATCAATGGCATTCCCTACCGGGTTATCGGGGCTATGGCTTCCAAGGGAGCGAGCCTCGGCAGGAGCTGGGATAATATTGCGATTACCTCGTACAACAATGTGCGCCGGTTCTACCTGAACCAGCCCATTACGCCCTGGAACCCGGAGCCCTCGTTTAACATACAGGTCAAGGTGAATGATATCAAGCAGATGGATCAGGCCATCGGGGAGGCGGAGGGAACGTTCAGGCCCATTCGGAGGAATGTTGTGACCGATGCCAGCAATTTCGTGATCGACAAGAGCGACCGGTTTGTGGAAGAACTGCTGGCGAACCTGAGCCTGATTACGCTTTGCGCGGTGATCATTGGCGCGATTACGCTGGCAGGCGCCGCTGTGGGCCTGATGAATATCATGCTAGTATCGGTTACCGAACGCACCAAAGAAATCGGACTGGTGAAAGCCATCGGCGGGAGGAAGAAAAGCATCCGTTTGCAATTCCTGTATGAATCGATCATCATCAGCCTGATGGGCGCAGCCTTCGGTATTTTCCTCGGCATATTGGTGGGAAATTCCTTCTCGCTGGTATTGAATACCGGATTTGTTTTCCCCTGGATCTGGCTGATCTGGGGCGTTGTTATTTGTACCATTGTGGGACTGGTGGCGGGGATATATCCCTCGCTGAAAGCAGCCCGCCTGAATCCCATTCAGGCCCTGCGCTATGAATAAAACATAAGGCTTAAAATGAACGCCCGCAAGGCTTTGCGTACCATCGAATTAATTTTAAAGAAAAACGTTTTTCAGTTTGACATTCCGGAAATTTCCTATATTGTGTTCCCTACGAAAAATCACCTCCTGAACTCCTTATGAAAAAATGAAAACCGGGCCCCTCAGTCCCGGGAAACAAAACTCAAAACTCAGTTACTAATTTTTCACAAACACTAAAAAACAAACGATCATGGCTGAAACAAGACCGACTGCAACGGTGGCAGCGAAGTCCGCTACGAGTGTGCAACCGAAAAGAAGCGGCAATTCCATTTCCTGGTTGGCCCCGACACTTTGTATTATCATTGGGTATTTAATCTGGAGATTTTTGATTGGTGCGGACAGCAATTTTACAAAACCCGATCCCAATGGTGGTTTCTGGCCAGATCAGGAAGGTGCAAAATCTGCTCTTTCCAGGATGTATATGGGGGGAATCATCGTACCGATCCTGATCGGCGCTTTGCTTACGGTACTGACCTTCGTGGTAGAACGTTTCCTCACCATCAGCAAGGCAACCGGTACCGGCAATATCAACGAGTTCATCCGCAAAGTACAGTATCATCTTGCCAACAAGAATGTGGATTCTGCCATTGCCGAATGCGATCGCCAGAAAGGCAGCGTGGGTAATGTGATGAAGGCCGGGCTTCGGAAGTACAAGGAAATGATCACCACGACCGACCTGGATACCGAACAGAAAGTGCTGGCCATTCAGAAAGAAGTGGAAGAAGCTACGGCGCTCGAACTGCCGATGCTTGAAAAGAACCTGGTATTCCTCTCCACCATCGCTTCTATTGCTACCCTGATGGGGCTGCTTGGAACAGTAATGGGGATGATCCGTTCATTTGCCGCGTTAGGCGACAGTGGCGGGGGCGAAGCTGCCCAGCGTCTTTCCCAGGGTATTGCTGAAGCCCTGTATAACACAGCCCTCGGTATCGGGACTTCCGCTATCTCCATCGTGATGTATAACATCTTCACTACGAAGATCGACGGCATTACCTACGGAATCGACGAAAGCGGATTTACGCTGACCCAGAGCTTTGCCTCTCAGTACAAATAATTTAGGCTGCCGCCTCCCGGGATTTATGGAAAACGCCGGGGATGGCATCTTATTTAAATCAAATTATTAATTCAAGAACATGGGAAGAGCGAAGTTACCCAGGAAAAGCACGAATATCGACATGACCGCCATGTGCGATGTGGCCTTCCTGTTGCTATCTTTCTTTATCCTGGCCACTAAATTCAAGCCTCCGGAGGCGCTAACGGTCATTACCCCCAGCTCGGTGTCGACCAAGATTGCGCCGGACAAGGACGTTGTGATGATCACGATCGATAAGGCCGGGAAAGTGTACTTTTCCGTTTCCGACGGGAATGTGTCTGAAAAGTCGGATATCCTCAACGATATCAATACCACCAAGAATCTGGGTCTGACCGACGCCGAAAAGAAGAATTTCGTCAACCAGCCGAGCTCTTATATTGGCGTGCCGTTCAGCCAGTTAAAGGCATTCCTCGACAAAACGCCGGAAGAGCTGAAGAATGTCAATGTGCCGGGAATTCCGGCGGTGGACAGCACCAACAACGAGATGATCGACTGGATCCGGGCTTCCGCGACGGCTTTTGCAGGCAAGAAGATGAATATCGTGGTGAAAGGCGACAATGATTCAAAATATCCCTCTTTCCAGGGTGTGATCATTGCGCTGAAAAGGAACGACCAGATGAAATTCCAGATCGTCACCAACCCGATCGCGGTGCCGGTGGGAACTGAATTGTATAAGGAAAATATCAAGACCGGAACCAAAGGTTCGCAGGATTGATTAAGTAAAAACTAAAAAGATTTGTCATGGCAGAAATGGATACTTCCAGCGGCGGCGGCCATAAAAAAGGCCCCGGCGTTAAGAAAGGGAAGAAACTCTCCACCCGTGTGGACCTGACCCCGATGGTGGACCTCGGATTCCTGCTCATCACTTTCTTCATCTTCACCACGACCATGAGCCAGCCGACCGCCATGCGGTTGTTTTTGCCCAAGGACGTAAAGAACCCGGATGAACAGAACAAAGTGAAGAACTCAGCCGTCATCACCCTGATGCTGGGCAAGCAGGACATGATCTATTATTACGAAGGGGATGATCCGAAAACGATGCAGCAGACCACTTTTAAAAAAGTGCGGGATGTGGTGATCGACAAGAAGAACCGGACGGACCCGAAAGACTTCGTGGTGGTGATCAAACCGACGGCCGATGCGACCTACAAGAATACCGTGAACATCCTCGATGAAATGACCATCGACGGAGTGAAGCGGTATGCGATGGTGGACATCACGCCGGAGGAATATAAGCTGGTCCAGGCCACCGAGCAGGCCAACGGGATCAAATAGGTTAGGAGAATATTCAGTAAATTGAGTTCAACCAAGAAAGAAATTCCATCATGGAAACAGACAAAATATTAACCGCCGACGTTCTCGACATCATCTTTGATGGCAGGAACAAGCAGTATGGCGCTTACGATCTGCGTAAGACCTACAACCGGAGGCTCCGGATCGCGCTGGCCGTCACTGGCTCTGTGGTGCTGCTGCTGATCCTCGGCTTTGTCGTCAGCAACCTGAACGACGCCAAGAAAAAAGTGGCGATGGTGGTGCAGGACGTGCAGCTCGAGGACGTGCACGAGGAGAAAAGAGAGCTTCCTCCTCCTCCGCCTCCACCCAAAGTGGAGCCGCCCAAGGTGGAAATGGCCAAGTTCACGCCGCCCAAGATCGTTAAGGACAATGAAGTAAAGGAAGAAGAAAAGCCACCGGAAGTAGAAAAGCTGGAAGATACCAAGATCGGTACCATTAACCAGCAGGGGGTAAAGGATGATAACATCACCGCGCCTCCGGTTGACGAAGGTAAAGGTGTGGTGGAAGCGCCCAAGGATAATACCGACTACGACAAGACCTTTACGAAGGTGGAGATCGAATCGACCTATCCCGGGGGAATGGCCGCCTGGCAGCGTTACCTGCAGAAGAACCTGCGGTATCCCGACGAGGCTGCGGCCAACGAGATCCAGGGCGCGGTTGTGGTGCAATTCATTGTGGACAAGGAAGGGAATGTGAGCGATGTGGAAGCCATCAGCGGTCCCAACGAGCTGCGCGATGAAGCCGTCCGCGTAATCAAGAAGAGCGGTTCCTGGACCGCAGCGATTCAGAACGGACGTAAAGTAAAGTCGTATAAGAAGCAACCGATCGTATTCCGATTGGAGTCTCAGTAAAAAAAGTAGAGCATAAAAAAGCCCCGCCAGAAGCGGGGTTTTTTTATGCTCTACTTTTTTTAGATGACCGATGATAGATGGCAGATGACAGTAGTACGTGATCATTTAGCTTGGACTATGTGCTAACTTCGTATAATGATAACCAGGTCTGTCATCTGTCATCTGTCATCTGTCATCCAATTTCGTCGAGCATGCTTGGTCGGCTAACCGGCTGGACCGACACCATCACCGCTCTGGCCACTCCTCCCGGGGTTGGCGCCATTGCGGTGATCCGGCTGAGCGGGAAGCGGGCGGTAGAGATCGCCGACGCGCTCTTCCCGGGGAAAGACCTCTCGGTTCAGCCCTCGCATACCCTGCATGTCGGCGTTCTGAAAGCAGGTGATGAAATACTGGATGAAGTGGTGGTCTCTCTCTATCGCGCGCCCCGTTCTTATACCGGAGAAGACGTGGTGGAGATCAGCTGTCACGGTTCACCACGGGTGCAGGAAAGAATCCTTGAAGCTATTTTAGGTTTGGGCGCAAGACTGGCGAAGCCCGGTGAATTTACACAGCGGGCTTTCTTGCATGGGAAGATGGACCTCACGCAGGCCGAAGCCGTGGCGGACCTCATTGCCAGTCATTCCGAGGTCGCACGCTTATCGGCCCTGCATACCATGCGGGGAGGCTTTGCCGGGGAGCTGCGTGACTTACGGAGTCGCCTGCTCGAATTTTCCGCGCTCATGGAACTGGAGCTGGACTTCAGCCAGGAGGATGTGGAATTCGCCGACCGGCGTAAATTCTATGCGTTGATCGAAGAAGCGCAGCGGGTGACGGGCCGGCTCATCGACTCCTTTCGCTATGGCAATGTGATCCGCAACGGCGTGCAGGTAGCGATCGTTGGCAAGCCCAATGCGGGAAAGTCGACCCTGCTGAATGCATTGCTGAACGAGCAGCGCGCCATTGTGAGTGAAATTGCCGGCACGACCCGCGACACGATAGAAGAAGTGCTGATGATTGGGGGCATCGAATTCCGGCTCATCGATACGGCAGGTATCCGTTCACACACCACGGACACTATTGAATCGATGGGGATCGAGCGCAGCCGCGAGAAAATCGGGCAGGCCGATATCGTGGTGCAGGTGCTGGATGCTTCCGACGAAACATTGCCCGGGCTGCCCGGGGCGGAAGACAAGCCCGTGATCCGCCTGCTCAACAAGGCGGACCTACATACTGCCGGAGACTTATCCCGACGTGTTAGTACGCTCCGCGCGGCGCTTGCTGCAGAAGGCGTGGCTGACGCCGAACTCATTCCACTCTCCGCGAAAACCGGCGCAGGCATTGAGGAGCTAAAGCAGCGGCTGGTGCAGACTGTGCTTTCCGGTCATGCCCAGACCGAAGGTACGGTGGTGACGAACGTGCGCCACTACGATGCCTTGCTGCAGGTGCGCAGTGCGCTAACGGATATCCGCAATGGGCTTGATACCGGTCTTCCCGGAGACTTATTATCGCCCGATATTCGAAAAGGGCTTCACTTTCTCGGTGAGATCACCGGCGAAGTGACGAACGAAGAACAATTGAGCTGGATCTTCGGGAAGTTTTGTATTGGGAAGTGACCTTTCGAAAGAAACGAATATTAATTGCATCGCCCGCCGAAGCTTTTTTCGGCTACTGAAGCGTTAGCGTTGGTGGCAGCGTAGGCGTGGCTTTTATTTGCCTTTAGTAGCCAATAGTTCATGACTAATCTGTGAAGAGATAAAAAAGGAACAAACGCGCATTTGCCTTTCGGCCGATATGCATGACTGGGAGATATCTATTTTGACTTTCTACATCATTTTAACAGCCTTGAATGAGTTGTTCCCTGTCAAATGTATATGAACGATATAGGAGTACGAATCCAATGACAGGTATCAGCCAATCGGTATAGAAAATGATACCAGCATTCCCGGGCGAAAAATTGTGATTGGCTACCATCTGATAAACATGACCCAAAGCGGCGCCTAATAAAAATATTGATGGACCGATAACCGCCGCTAGCCGCAGTCCGAAATTTTTCCTGTATGCAAGTAAACCAACTACTCCAAATCCGAAGCTCGCTGTGCCCACTTCAATTTGAAAGGGACTATCTTCCCAGCCAATAAACCGGGCGGCCAAAGCATGAAAATAAATATGAAAAACCGCATTATACACATATGTAATTCCAATTGCAAACAGGCAGAAATATTTTAGTAGTATATCCGCAACAAAAGTCTTTGTTTTAACTTTCTTATTCCAGTAAATGGCAACCAGAGACACAAGTAATCCAATTATAAAAAAGGTAATCGTGAAATTGCTGAGCAGAAATTTTATAAGCCCCCGGGTCATGACAATATATTTTAGTGAATTGAATAGTGGGACAATGGATAACCCGCCCAGACTAAAAAGACGGGTATTTGCAGAAATATAAATTCAAAAGCGCCACCCTTCCAGTCTCTGACTGCAACAGAGCACCCGATGGTGATGAGTGAATGTGCAATCAACATAACTCCGCCCATTCTAAAAGTCTGAGGGAGCAACAATAGTATCCCGCCAACGCCCAAAAACAAAGAGAGCAGTCGAATGCCTGTTCGGGGCATTCCCGCTTTGTTATATATTAAAGCAGTCTCAGGTTTTGTAACGCCACTCCATGCATAGTGAATGGAAGCTACCGAGCTAACAGAAATCAATATGACAGCTATTATCCTGATCATATTCCGGATGTTTAGGCATTAGACAGGGCAAGATTATTTTCCGCTTGTTCAAAATTCTTTTGAGAAATTTCTTTGGCGGGATTCTTCATATTCAGTTTATAAACTTTTTTATTCAATGCAAAACGCCAGCTTAGGGGTATGAGTTTGGTCATAATTTTGTCCATGAACAGCGAATCCAGCGCCAGATTGTATTTGTATTTTGGTTTTTTTGACTCCACTATTTTGTAAAGCTTTTTAGCCAGCACATCGGCTGTCGGTAATAACTTTGAATTTCCTGAACCCTCGCCCATGGCTTTGCGATGGTCGAGATAAGGTTTATAGAATGACTGTGCTTCTTTCGTAAGCGCTTGTAAATTCTCATCACCGTCTTTGGTGGCTTTGTCAAGCATAGAAGTTCTGGTAACACCCGGTGAAGCCAGCACAACGTGAATATCCAGTAAGCCCAAATCATAGTACATAGATTCGGATAGCCCAATTAAACCTGCTTTGGAGGCATTATAAAACGGTATGAAAGGCTGTCCGATATAACCAGCCCATGAGGCGATATTGATAACTCTGGCTTTGATAGCGTTTTGGGCATTGAACTTTTTCAGAAGAGGGATAAATGTTTGTGTGATGATATAGGGTGCCATCAGGTTCACTTCCATCATCTGCCTTGCCCGTTTTTCATCGGCATATTCAAACGGTGCAGTGTACATAATGCCAGCATTGTTGATGATGGCATACAGACCTTCGTTGCCAAGCCGGTTTGAAATTTGTTGAAAGGCCAGTCGGATATCTTCCGGGCTAGTAACATCCATTTTTATCGGATACACATTTTTAATTTCACTTAATTTGTGCTTGTCTTTCTCTTGGCGATACGTTGCAAAAACCTGATAGCCATTTTGAGCGAAGAGGATAGTATCTGCCAGGCCCATTCCTGATGAGGCACCCGTAATGAGTATTGACTTTTTCATTTTGAGTTATTTTTTGTTCATACAAAGATGGGTCAGGCCATTCATCAATTGGTTACAAAAAAGGTCCAAAGATTGAACGTGAATACTTATACCTCGGAGGGGGAAATACCTTTTACTTTTTTAAATGCAGCCGAGAAATGGGAGAGTTCATTGAAGCCCAGCATGAAGTAGATGTCAGAAGCTTTCATTTGTTTGGCATTGAGCACTTTTTCCGCATAGTCCATTTTTTGATGCAACAACCATTGATGTGGTGTGGTTTCAAATACTTCGTAAAAATCTCTTTTAAAGGCAGATAAGCTTCTGCCTGTCAATTGGGCTAATTCCAGGACAGAATAGTTATTTACTTCCATATGAATCATAAACTCATAGAGATCAATTTTCAACGGTTTGCCATATTCCTTCAGAAAAGGTAAAAGTTGTTTATTGTATTTGGATAAATAATCAAGAGCGGCAAATGTTTTTTCCTTTATTTCGGTTTGTTTCAGCCCTTTATTTTCAAAAAGAGGCAGCAGGGATTCAGCAAAAGATTTTAAGGATTCTTGTTTGCCTAAATGTATAATATTGCCGGTTAATGAATTTGATTCTTTTGTCCGATTTGATTTTTTAGTAAAATCCGCTACAAAGTCTGGAAACAAATAAAAAATAATAGATTTGAAATCGCTCCCATTTTTGTCTTTCTTCTTTTCAATATCGAGCCGGCTGTGTTGTTTGATGATGGCGATTTCACCTTTTTCTAAATTTACAGAGATATTGCCAGAGTGCAACTCCGCACTGCCCGCTTCTACATAGTACAAAGCATTTGAAGCAAAGTAGACATTTCGGAAAATATCTTCCTGACAAACCTGCGTAAATGCCAATTTGATATTTCCTAGGTCAATATGCTTGTAACCTGCTATAGACTGTCTGATGAGCATATGTAATTTTTACCAAAATGAGGTTCAGAAATTCATACCGACTATCTAAAATGAAGTGAGTCAAAAAGCCTCCCGACGATGAAGTAGGTTGCCGCAACCAAAAGTCGGGCTTTCCACTTACCCATTTTAACCTGGATTCAAAATATTTTACCTCAAGTTACAATTCCGGGAAGTTTATTGGTGAAATGTCGTAAAAAAGCTTCAGCTTACGTAAAGTTTTATCTGCCGAAACCCTTTCTGGACATGATTTGTATGAGATTGCCCTCAACTATTTATACATCAATATTTATCACTTTCTGTATTGGGAAATAGCCCGATCGCGATATCAAAATTTTAAAGATGATACACAATATCTATGCAGCAATGGATGTTATGCGCTGGGTGCGCAATTATCATATTCCTAAACAACCATATGAAGCAAATTCTACTGTTTTTTACGCTGCTGACTACCGCTGTTACTTACGGACAAGATAAAAAATTCTCATTCAAGCTCGGGGATGAATATGAACTTCCGAAAGACACAAGAGACCTGGCCTATTTTGGAAATGAAAAAGATGGGATTGTCAATCTCTCCCTGAAGAAAGAGGATCTCTATATCGTCCGGTTTGATCCGAAAAACCTAAATAAGACCATGGAACAGAAGGTAGACCTGGCGGTAACTGGCAATTTCGTCAGCGAAATGCTGGTTGATTTTAACAACAATAATTATTACTGGCTGCATAGTGATTGGGACAAATCTGCTAAGCAGGAGATTTTATATTCCGATAAAATTGATGTAACCCATGGTAGTGTCGTTCAACCGAATACGCCTTTGTTTAAAACGACGAAAATCGCTGAGCAATATATACAGAAAGATTATGAGTACGTAGATAAGTATCAGTTCAACTATGATGCAGAACATAAAAAGCTGATGGTGAGTTATCGTCTGATACCCGAATTTAAGAGTGACAAGAAGAATTATGACCGGATGGGTTTCCAGGTTTTTGATGAGCATTTGAATAAGATTTGGGGAGATGAATTTAAGATGCCTTATACGGAGGCGATAATGGACAATAAAGCTTTTTCCATCGACTCCAAAGGGAACGCCTATATGCTGGCAAAGGTCTATGATTCAGAAATTCACAAGGAAATGATCGATGAGAAGCCGAATTATCACTACGAGGTACTAAAATTCGGAAAAGACAGCAGGGATATTGTGATCTCCGCGATTCCTGTAGGCAACTATTTTATTAAACAAACTAATCTGATTGAAAATGCACAGCATGAAATGATTATTGCCTGTACCTTTAGTAAAAAAGCCCGGGGTACTGCAACAGATGGCTTTTTCCTGGCTATCGAAAACAGTGAGGGTAAAATAAGCAACTACAAAAGTGGTTACTATGAATTTCCTAAGGCTGAATTGGCGAAATTCGAATCGGAGAAGAAGCAAGAGAGAATTCAAAGCAACCAGGACTTCGAAGTTCAGGATTTATTTGTGCGTGATGTATTGGCCAATCCAGATGGAAGTGTTTTTGTTTCTCTTGAAAAATACTTTATAGAAGTAGGTGCTGAAAATGATAAAAAGGTCATCAATCATTATGGAGATATTTATGCGTGCTTGATTGGTTCGACCGGTAAGTTGGAATGGCTGAGAAAGATTCATAAAATGCAACGAGGTTCTGGAAAAAGAGCCACGTTGGGATACAAGCTGATCAACGATCCATCCGGTTTTTACTTTTTATACATGGACAATAGAGAAAATATGAATTTGGGAGAAGGTGAGGCGGGTAAATACTATGTTGATGGCAAAGGTGGCCAATTGGTGGTGACCAAAATCGATTATCAGGGGAATATAAGTAAAGAATTGCTATTCGATACCCGCGACGAAGATATTATGATCTATCCTGCAGAATTCGACAGGATAAATGACAGCCAGTTTATCGGTCGCGCAATGATCAAAAAGAAATTATTTCAACCCCTGCTGATTGGGTCAAAATAATTGGGATTTGTAATCAACTGCTGAGTTTCTTTATAGCCAGAGATATCAAAGGACTGGTAAAAACAATCTGGAAGATTTACAAATTAGTGTCATCAACAGTGCCGCACTTCTTTGTTAGGGGGAATCTTGGTAAATAATGGCTTAATGGTATATCCCAATTGGGATCCTTGTTGTGGCGGACTGTAGTCAGAATGTAGTCATAGCGGTGTCATAGCGGCAAAGGGTCTCTATAAGGTCCCTATAAGGTCTCTGTAAAGTCCCTATAAGGTTTGGGCAGGAAAAATCAGAAGGAAGATTTTCAGTCGCTTTCTTTTACATGAGAATCCTGCGGTCGGCTTATTTTCTTAAATTAGTAAAATGAGAAAAATAACCGTGCTGTCGATGATGACGCTGGATGGCGTCATGCAGGCTCCAGGTAGTCGAAAAGAAGATTCTTCCGGAGGCTTTAAATATGGCGGATGGACGGAGCCCTATGGCGACGATATTTATCGCAAAGCGGTAATGGACGAGCTGAAACCGGCCGATTATCTGCTGGGAAGAAAAACATTTAAGATCTGGGCAGGTTATTGGCCAAAGCACGGAGAATTCTGGCCGGGTATCAATCAAGGCAACAAGTATGTATTTTCTAAAAGCCTGAAGAAGTCAGATCCTTTGGTTACCGGTTGGAAGAATTCTGTTGTATTGAGAAATGTCGCCGATATCAAAAAGCTCAAGAAGTCTAAAGGCGCCGACATTCAGGTCTGGGGCAGCAGTGAATTGATCCCGTTACTTTTTAAAAATGATTTGGTCGACGAATTAAGATTAAAGATCCATCCACTAACGTTAGGTAAGGGAAAAAAGATTCTGGATATGGGAACCATTCCGGCGGCTTTTACGCTGGAAGAAAGTGTCGTAACCTCAAAGGGCGTCATCATTGCCCGATATAAAAGAGCCGGAAAAGTAAAAACCGAGAGTGTTGGACCGAAGTGATGTATTGATTTTTGCAAGACCAGACGTAATGCCAGATCTGTCGGTCATCAGTAATCGTCTTTTTTACGGAAAAGATTAAATTGGTACGAAACGCGTAATCCAACGGAACTTATCGTGTGGTTAGCGCCGGCCAGATCTGTTTCATATTTCAGGCCAAAATTGATCTCATGACCCCGCTGGCCCACTTCAAGGCTATAGCCTGCTTCCAGCGCCAGGGCAACGCCATCGCCATAACCATCACCTGGCTTTGCGCGCTAAATACACCTGTCAGGGAAAATAATACGAACAATCCTTTTTTGATCATGGCAGACTTGCTATTGAACAACTTTGAAGACGATCGATTGTGTGGCGGTCATTTTTGTTTGGATGCCGAAAATGGTCGCGGCTTTCCAGGGTGGTGACTCACGGATTACACGCATGGCCTCATTGGCGAGATGCGAATCGACGCCCGCTTTGTTGGTCACGACGATATTCGAAATACTTCCATCTTCAGAAACAACAAAGGATAGTTGAACCTGAACGGCAGCTTCTTTTTCTCCTTTGGGTATTTTAATATAACGGGGTCCCAGAGATTCGTTCAAATTGTTCTGCAGGTATCGGGCCCAGGCAGTCGCTCCCCCCGGAAAACTTGCTTTGTGTATGAGCGATTCCTCTGAAAGTGGTCTTTGTGGAGCGGAGGGTAAATCAAATAGGTGGTCATCAACCGGACCCTGAACGACCTGTAGACAACTGTCCGTAACAATAGCTATAGGATAGTCACATTGACTATACAACCACATCGCTGTTCCAATCTCGCGAATCAGAATGTTCATATTATCCAATGTATTGTCCTTCTCGTATTCTATATTGAGTTGCAATGAATCCGTATACATGAAATGCGCTGTACTCCCCGACCTCTTTAACAGAATGGATTTGCAGCGATAACCTTGAATATCGGCTGAGGAATCAGAACGCGTGATATCCGTTACCGTCGGCGATTCGGCGGAATAATCGCGATAAAATAGCGTGTCAATATTCTTGAATTTTAGATAGACTCTCTTTGATTTGCCGATGTACCAGGTTTCGCATAGACCAATGTTTTGTTTCATCATGCCGTTCTTGATGTAGACGACCTCCCTTTCCCCATTCGCGGCAAATAAAAGCTTACAGAATTTTGCGTCTAACTCTTTTGATTTCGCACGGACAGAAACATTGTAGATGAGATGACCTTCGAAGTCTTTTTTTTGCCCTTTCGTGTACAGGCACAGGCACACCAGGGCAAGCAGCGCAGGTATTTTCTTCATATAGGTTTTGGGTAGGCAGCAATGGCCATTCCTAAGATATGAACTAAATCTTTGAAATGGCAATTCCAGGGACTAAAAAAAACACTTAGAGAAGGACCGGCAAAACTATAGCGACAAATCCTCCGCAATATCGAAGGCGTTAAATGTAGGAAAACTGGCAGATCAACCTCTCAGGTTCATCAAGGCAAAGGATATCATGGGACTGATCAGAACAATCCCATAGGTAATGGAAATCCATGGCTGGTATTCAATATAGAACTGATGAAACGTCAGTGCCACAGGACTCGGGATCAACACAAAGAAAATCAGATCAACCAGCATCGCCAGGACAAGCCAGAAAAGACCCAGATAAGCCGCCACGGTTATAGGGGCATTTTTGGTAATATTCTTCCTAAAATATAAGTAACTGAATACTGTCCAGGTCAACAGGTTGATAAGTAGATGGTAAGGAACTCCTTTCAGAAATTCGGGTGAATCGAATATGCCGGTACCGGGAGGTGGCGGCGGCAGATGCAGTATCATGCCCAGCAGATAGCTGACAGAATAAGCGAGGATGGTCACAATGATGTACGCCAGGACAAAGTAGCCGATCGTGCTTCTTGAGTTTAATTTTTCAGTCATTTTGGGACTGTGGATTTTAGGACTCTAATTTAGACTTTTCCGGATTTTTATCAGCAAGGCGCCATAGCCGGTCGGGCGGTTTATCCTTTGGGATAGTATCATTTGGCATTTTTGAGTGTAAGCCCGGGTTGCGATTTCGAAAATAATGCCAGAGCGAAGTAGAATTGAACAATGATCAGAAAGGCAATGCTCAGATAAGTGCTGATGAAACAAAGCAGCGCTCCGCACGCATATAAGCACTGGGCATAAATTCCCCTTCGCATGATGGCCTTTTTTATTTCGCCTTTTTCATG
>DASZRP010000125.1:0-7764 GCA_035548895.1 Puia sp.
GGTGCGCGACAAATACGAGACCTTTATCGATACCGCAACATTGCAGCCCTACCGGTTCATCCGAAATGTAAGTGAAGGCACTTACAGAAAGTTTGAAAACGTCAGCTTCAACAAGGCCGCCAATACAGCGATAACCAACTCAGGCGTTTTCAAAACACCGGCCTGTATCCAGGACGTATTGAGCTCGATGTATTATGCGCGGAATATCGATTTCAGCAAGATGCAGCCCGGAGATAAGATCCCTTTCTCCATGTTTTTGGATAACCAGGTCTACAATCTTTACATTCGCTATCTGGGAAAAGAGACGATCAAGACCAAATATGGAAAATTCCGGGCGATCAAGTTCAAGCCGCTGTTGATCAAAGGAACTATTTTTGAAGGTGGGGAGAAAATGACCGTATGGGTGACCGACGATCCCAATCACGTGCCGGTAAGAGTGGAAAGCCCCATCAGCGTTGGAAGTGTAAAAGTCGATATGATGGATTTCCGGAACCGCCGTTCCCCGATGAGCTCCCTCGTTGGCGTGCGCTAAAAAGCATGTCAGGTCAGGCAGTGTAGCATCGCAACAAACCCTAACTATAGTCGCTAATTTTTTAACCCCTGGACAATGAAAAAATTCCTGAAAATTGCAGGAACACTCCTGCTTGTCGTCTTCCTGCTCATCGTTGCCGCCGCTATTTATGTTAAGACTGCATTGCCCAATGTGGGGCCGGCGCCGAATATCACGGTTGAAAAATCGCAGGCCCTGATCGATCGTGGCGCCTACCTGGCTAAAAGCGTGATGGTTTGCATGGATTGTCATAGCCAGAGAAACCCGGAAGAGTTTTCTATGCCTATGGACCCGGCGACCCTGGGTGAGGGAGGGCAACGCTTTGATCAAAACGAAGGCTTCCCCGGCATATTCTATTCCGCAAATATTACGGCCGCCGGAATAGGTTCATGGACGGACGGAGAGATTTACAGAGCCATCACCACCGGCGTGCGGAAAAGCGGTAAACCTATTTTCCCCGTAATGCCCTATCACAATTATGGCCTGGCCGATCCGGAAGATGTAAAGGCGGTGATCGCTTATCTTAGGTCTATCCCCTCAATCGAAAATAAAGTGGCTGAATCTCACGCAGATTTTCCCATGAATTTCATCCTGAATACTATTCCGAAGAAAGCGAGCCCGGGAAAAATACCGCCTGAAAGCGACAGCCTGGCCAGGGGCAAATACCTGTTCACCATCGCCGGTTGTCATGAGTGCCATACACCCCTGGAGAAAGGTCAGTTCGATGAAAAATACTCTATGGCCGGCGGCCGGGAATTTCAGCTTCCGGTTGGCATGCTTCGCTCAGCCAATATTACCCCCGATAAGGAAACGGGCATCGGCTCGTGGACAAGGGAAATGTTTATCGACCGGTTTGTTCAGTATCGCGACAGCGCCCAGGCGCATCGCAAAGTGCAGCAGGGAGAGCTGCAGACCATCATGCCCTGGACCATGTATGCCACCATGAAGGAAAAGGACCTCAGCGATATTTATACTTATCTGAGAACCATTGAACCGATCAGACACGCTGTTACGAAATTTCAGCCGACCGGTCAGTAGACGACAGATGATAGATGACTGACGACTTTCTCCATCGCCATGCTGCGCGATCCCTTCACAAGCAGGGACGTGTTGGTGAGGCCGGCCGACTTCAGCCATTCGCCGGCGGCAGTCGAGTTGGCGAAGCTACGGTAAGGATGTTTGATCTTTAAAAAATCTCCGCCTACCAGCAGTACGTCCTTCCAGGGGTAGGAGCTGATCAGCTTCACGATCTCCTCGTGTTCCTGCAGGCTGCCGGGACCAAGTTCCATCATGGCGCCGAGCACTAATATTTTTTCTTTTGCAGGAAAGCCGGCGAAGTTTTCTATGGCAGCCTTCATGCTGGAGGGGTTGGCATTATAAGCGTCCAGCACAATGGTATTGCTGCCCTGCTGCACGATCTGCGACCGGCTGTTGGAAGGCTGATATGCTTCAATGCTGGCCCTGATCTTCGCGGGTTCGATCTTGAAATACGTGCCGACGGCTGCGGCGGCCAGTACATTGGGCAGATTGTATTTTCCGGTAAGATGAGTTTGAATAATAATTTCGGGTGAACACGATGTCAAGCGCACGCGCAGGTGCTTCTCCGAATCGCCGGGCGCATCTTCCGCGACACCGGTCAGCCAGGCTTCCTTAGTCCCGTAACTGATCACTTCCCTGATCCCCTCGCTCATTTCGCGCAGGTCGGCATAGCCCCACATCACGAAGGCAGTGCCCGATTGCCCGCGGAGCCAGTCATACAGCTCACCCTTGCCCTTACGCACGCCTGCGATGCCGCCAAAACCTTCCAGGTGCGCCTTGCCAATATTGGTGATAATGCCATGCGTGGGCCGGGCATAGCGGCAATAACCGGCGATCTCGCCGATATGGTTCGCCCCCATTTCAATCACCGCCAGCTCGGCGTCCGATTTTATTTTAAGGATCGTCAGTGGTATGCCGATATGGTTGTTCAGGTTTCCTTCGGTCGTGTAGGTTCGGTAGCTCGTGGATAGCACGGCATGAACGAGCTCCTTGGTGGTCGTCTTTCCATTGCTGCCGGTGATGGCAATAAAAGGAATGCTGAACCGGCTTCGGTGATGGGCCGCCAGGTCCTGCAGCGATTTCAGTACGTCGGGCACTACCAGCAACCGGTCGTTCGGCTGCACGGGATTTTCATCGACAACAGCGTATGCGGCTCCCTTTTCAAGCGCTTCGGCTGCAAAGCGATTTCCGTTGAAGTTGTCTCCCTTCAGGGCGAAAAAAAGATCGCCGGTGCTCAGCTTGCGACTGTCTGTGTAGATCCGCGGATGCTGAAGATAAATGGTGTAAAGCGATTCGGTTGAAATCATGGCAACAAATGTAGGCAACAAAAAAGCCATCCGCGGGGATGACTTTTTTGTATTATGTGTTCAATGATCGTTTATCTCTTTCTGGCGTTCTGCTTTCTTTCTTTATAGCTGATACCGGTCTTTCTGCCATTGCCGGCGGCACTGCCTACACGGTCCATTGCGCAACGGAAACCGACTGTTGAACTGGCCTGGTCTTCTTCCATAAAGCGGCGGGTGCCGGGGCTCAGCCAGTAAGGACGGTCGTTCCAGCTACCGCCTTTAATGACGCGTGATTTATCGCTGATCAAAGTCGTTTTTCCATAACCGTAAGTGATGCCTGTGATCAGGGAGTCACCATCCAGGTAGTTGATCACATCGCCTTTCTGGTAGTTACGACGATTGTGGCTCTCCGCATCGGTTACATTACGGTATTTGATGCGACCCAGGCTATCTCTTTCCGGCTTGTCTTCCTTGCCCAAATCAATGGTGGTAAATTGGTTACCACGGAAGGGAGCTACATCGTCAACGTCCTGTGAAGACATCGGACGGTAAACGTCCTGCACCCATTCGCTCACGTTACCGGACATATTATATAAACCGAAACCGTTGGGATAGAAAGAAGTTACATCAGCAGTATAAACAGCATTATCGTTCAAACCACCGGCAACACCCATGTTGTCGCCTGAACCGCGTTTGAAGTTGGCTAAGAAGGTACCCTGCCAGCTACCGCGGCGTGAATCGCGGAGTCCGTTCACGTTCTGACTCCAGGAATACACCTGCTTGTTGGCGATCAGTTCCTCACCACGTTTTTTATCATTTTTGCTTGGCGCCGGGTTCTGATCGATCAGGCCCAATGCAGCATATTCCCATTCGGCTTCGGTCGGCAGGCGGTAAGAGGGCAGCAGAATACCATCCTCGAAAGTAACCTGCGTACGCGGAGTGCCGTTCGGGTTCTTCAGTTCGTTTTTCTTGGACTTGGCGGCGGGACCAGGCGTTGCCTGATATTCGCCCATGAGATAAGATTTCGTATTGAAATTTTCCTGGCCAAGGCCCTGTATGTTCTTCAATGAATTTTTGTTGATATAACCCCGATCTACCAGCGCTTTTTCATTTACGCGGTCGGTTCTCCACAAGCAGAAATCCTGCGCCTGTCTCCAGGTTACGCCGACAACGGGATAATAGTTGTAAGAAGGGTGGCGAAAATAATATTCCACCAGCGGTTCATTATAGGCCAGTTCGCTTCTCCAGACGAGGGTATCGGGGAGAGCGCCATCACGTACAGCCTTGTATTCATCTCCCTCAAATACATTATCGATCCAGTAGAGATATTCACGATAGTGCACATTGGCAACTTCCGTACGGTCGATATAGAATGAGTTGACGGTGACACGACGCGGAACATTGTTCCAGTCGCTCATGACGTCCTCTTCAGCAGCGCCCATAGTAAAAGTACCGCCCTGAACGAAGACCAGGCCGGGGCCCGTGCGTTGTTCCTTTTCTTTGGAAACCTGGTAACCACCCATATTCTTATCGTTGTAGTTCCAGCCGGTCACCGCAGAGGCATCCTTCTTTTTTCCGAACAATTTTCCATCCTTACAGGAACTTACCGCTAAAGCGCAGGAAGCCAGGATAAACAGATTTTTGAGATTCATAGAAAACGCATTTTACCTTGATAGTAAATGGAGAAACGCTTTTTTGGAACAAATATTGTAAAATGATGCCCACCGAACTGAATACGCTGAGTGCGCGAATATAGTTTGGTTTGTGGACAAATTCCCTTTTCGGGAATGTTAAATGACCTGATGGGGAATATCATATTAAAACAATTGAAAACCTTTAACTTGCGCAATAATTTTATAGCTTTTCCGTTCCTGAAAATGGCCCTGGCCGGCGGAATATTTCCGGTGAACAGGCCTATTGCAGAATTAACTAAAAACCACCTGTTTAGCTATCGATAATTTCTACCCTCTTAAAGCCAAAATGATGCCGGGCAACGCTTTTGATGAGCCGTCGGTATTATAGTTGGTCAATGTCCTTTAAGCTAAAATAAATTACATGAAAAGACTGTTTTTCCGTCTAACTGCTTTGCTATCCGGTGTGTTTTTATTGAATCTGAATCAGGTAAACGCTCAAACCGATCCCGTTAATATAACGACCACAGCAGTTCCCTTCCTCCGGATATCCCCCGATGCGCGGGCCGGCGGTATGGGTGAACTTGGGCTGGCTACCTCGCCGGATGCCAATTCCTCCTTCTATAACCAGGCCAAGATCCCTTTCTCGCAGTATAATACCGGTATTGGCCTGACCTATACGCCCTGGCTTAAGGATCTTGGTCTGAACGATGTATACTTGCTGACGGCTGCCGGATACCACCAATTGGATGAAAACCAAGCGCTTTCCGCTTCAGTCCGCTACTTCAGCCTCGGGAGCATCCAGTTTTCCAATTCAAACGGGGATAGCTGGGGGGAAGGCCGACCCAGGGAGTTTGCGGTTGACCTCGGATATACCAGAAAGCTTTCCGACCAGTTCTCGATTGGATTAGCCATTCGTTATATCAATTCGAACTTGACGCTGGGCGCGGCGCCCGATCCGGCCAATAACTATGCCTATAAGGCGGGGAATGCAGTTGCTGCCGACCTAACCTTCTATTATACCCTGCAGGACGAGAATAAGCAGGGGTGGACCTTCGGAGCCGGGCTTACCAATCTCGGAACCAAGATCGGCTATACCAACGACGCAACACAGAAAGAATATATACCGGCTAACCTGGGTATCGGCGCAGCTTATACCAAGGTATTCGATGAACAGAACAAACTCACTTTCGGCCTTGACCTGAATAAGCTGCTGGTCCCGGCTCCCCCGGTGCCCGAGAATGGCGCTGATACGGTTAGCGATGAGGCGCTCGACAAATATCATAATCAGTCCGTCGTTGCATCCTGGTTCAATTCTTTTTCGGGTCCCAACCAGCTTCAGAAGATAAACGCTTCCATCGGAGCGGAATATACCTACAACGAGCAATTTTCTTTCCGTCTGGGTTATTTCTATGAGAATAAGGATGAGGGCGGCCGGCAGTATTTTACCCTTGGCGTCGGGTTGAAATACAATATGCTGGGACTTAATTTTTCCTACCTCGTTCCTTCCGGAAGCGGGGTTACCAGAAATCCGCTTTCCAATACGATCCGGTTTGGCCTGACCCTGGATATGGGCGGTGAGCAGACCGCTTCGGGCAGCTCGGAATAGTATAAAGAGATTTTTCTGAAAGCCGTTTCAGTGGCGGATATTACATTTGCCGCATCTGAAACGGCTTTACTTTTTTAAATATGACATACCGGATTGGCTTTGGAACCGACTATCACCAACTCGCGGAGGGCAGAAAGTTCTGGCTGGGAGGAATTGAGATCCCGCATACCAAAGGCGCTGTGGGGCATAGCGACGCGGACGTTTTACTGCATGCCATCTGCGATGCGCTGTTAGGCGCCCTGAACCTGGGCGATATTGGTTTTCATTTCCCGGACACCGATCCGGCCTATAAAGGCATCGACAGTAAGATCCTGCTTGAGAAAACCTTTCACCTGGTTAAAGCAAAAGGGTTCGCCCTGGAGAACCTCGATTCCACAGTCTGCCTCGAACGGCCGAAGATCATGCCCTATGCCAACGGCATGCGAAGTGTGATTGCGGGTATTCTGGAAGTATCCGAAGAGCAGATCTCCATAAAAGCAACGACCACGGAAAAACTGGGATTCGTTGGCCGGGAGGAAGGCGTCGTTGCACATGCCGTGGTATTGCTCAAGCGGGGCGAATAGTTACCTTTGCGCCCATGTCTGAACTACCGGTTAAAATCATCAACAGGTCAGCCAACCCCCTTCCCGCCTATGCAACACCCGATGCGGCGGGAATGGACCTTCGCGCAGATATTCCACAGTCCATCACATTCAGGCCGCTGGAACGCCATTTGATCCCTACCGGTATATTCATTGAGTTGCCGTCGGGTTATGAAGCCCAGGTGCGTCCCCGCAGCGGTCTCGCGATCAAACAGGGCATCACCTGCCTCAATTCTCCCGGCACCGTCGACGCCGACTACCGTGGAGAACTGAAGGTCATTCTGATCAATCTGTCCGATTCCGATCAGACGATCCATCCGGGAGAACGTATCGCCCAGATGATTATCGGCAAGGTGGAAAAAGTAGAATGGATACCGGTGGAAGTACTCACTGAAACGGAAAGGAGCGACGGAGGCTTTGGACATACAGGAAAAAAATAGATTATGAAAAGACGGGTTCCGGGTTTTGCATTTTGGTTATGCCTGCTTGCGATCATGGCCGGTGTCTCGGTGCTTTCCTGCCGTTCAACAAAAAAGATCACCAGCGCCATCGGTAAAAAAGATACGATCGCGGTCAAAAAGCCCGATTCCGTAAGCCTGGCCGACCTGCACGCCGATTCCATGCGATATATTGGTGAATTGTACAACAGGCTTGAATCGCATGAGATCAACTGCAACAGCTTCTCGGCTAAAATGAAAGTGCATTACGAGGGCAGCGACGGAAAGGATTATGAGTTCAATGCTTTTCTACGCCTGCAGAAAGACAAAATGATCTGGGTTTCGATCAATGCCGTGTTGGGCATAGAAGCCTTCCGCGCGATCATTACACCCGACAGTGTAAAGGTCCTGAACAAGCTGGACAAAGTTTATCAGCCCAGGTCCGTCAGCTATCTGCAGGAGGTCGCCCACCTGCCCTTCGACTTTAAAACCCTGCAGGCGCTGATTTTAGGCAACCCTATCTATTTCGACGGCAATATCGTCTACTACCGCAAGGACGAACAGGGTATTTCGCTGATGAATGAAGGACAGCTTTTTTACAACTATATCACCATGAATAAAGACGATCTCCG
>DASZRP010000126.1:0-14754 GCA_035548895.1 Puia sp.
CCCTGGTTTGTGTTCTGGCCGAGGATCGGGCGGCAGATCGCCGGAATCATCATCATCCTGCTGCAGATCATGCTCATCTTCAGCGGCAACCTGTCCATGCTGAACTGGATGACGATCATTCCGGCCCTGGCCTGTTTCGATGACGGCTTCTGGGCCCGCATCCTTCCGCGTTCTCTCGTTACCAGAGCGGAAGCGGCTAATGATGGGGCTGAACCGTCAAGGCCCATGACGATCACCGCCTGGGTGGTCACCGCACTGATCGCCGTACTCAGCATCGCGCCCACCTTCAACCTCCTGTCACCCGGACAGATCATGAATACTTCCTTCGACCCGCTGGACCTGGTCAATACCTATGGCGCTTTTGGTTCGGTAGGCCGCGAGCGAATGAATGTCGTATTCGAGGGCAGCGGGGCGGATTCGCTGAGCGATTCCACCCATTGGGTTCCCTATCATTACAAAGGCCTGCCGGTGGACCTGGACAAGCGGCCGCCGCAGATCGCGCCCTACCAGCCAAGGCTCGACTGGCAGATGTGGTTTGCCGCCATGTCGTCACCCGAAGAATATCCCTGGACGATCAACCTTGTTTCCAAACTCCTTCACAATGATCCGGGCGCGCTGAGTCTGTTTGCCGATAATCCATTCCCGGCTAAGCCTCCCCGTTATATACGAGCCGTGCTGTACAAATACAGTTTTCTTCCACCGAACCCTGGCGGACTTTTCTGGAAACGGGAATATATTGGCGAGTGGCTTCTGCCGTTGTCGGTCGACGATCCCCGGCTGACCGAATCGCTGAAAAGGGAAGGCTGGACACCCTGATCAGTTAAATCCTTTGGGCATTCGTGGTTAACCGGACAGACACTGTGTCGAAAGCGGACAGTCTCCTCATAGCAACTTATTAGCAATCTGCTGGCTTTCAACTTATTAAGATACTGGTATCGCCCTTGTGGCCTTACCAGCATAACCGAAGAACACTCAGCTATGATCAAGAACCTGATCCGGATTGCGCTCCGCAATTTCAGAAAAGACAAATGGTACAGCCTGCTCAATGTGCTGGGCCTTACGATTGGCATTACTTTCAGCCTGTTTCTCATTTTTTATGTTCGGGATGAGCTGAATTTTGATCGTTACAATGAATATGCCGATCGCATTTATCGTATCAACTCCTACATTCAGGAAAAGGATAAGAATACCGACTGGACCATTACGCAGTTCCCGCTGGCGCCAACGCTGAAGAAAGACTTCCCCGAAGTGGAAGAAGCCGTACGGTTCAACGGTCGTGAGCGTACCCTGTTTAAACAGGGCAACAACAGCTTCTATGAAACGAAGGTTTTCTATGCAGACAGTAATGTGTTCAAGGTCTTCACTGTAAAATTCCTTCAGGGTAATGATAAAGCCCTGTATGAGCCCAACAGCATCGTGATCAGCAAAACGCTGGCCGATAAATATTTCGGTAAGAACAATCCTGCCGTAGGACAAACGCTCAAAACCGTTTACGATCTCTATAAGGTAACCGGCGTAATTGAAGATATTCCGCGCAATGCGCATCTGCGCTACGATATGCTGATCTCCATGTCGTCGCAGAAAAATCAGGGCGGCAACAACTGGGGAAATTTCAACTACTTCACTTATGTGCTGCTGAAACCGGGAGTAAGCGCTGCTGGCTTCAATAAAAAGCTGGATCAGATCTACCGCGAACACGTGGAACAGCTTTTTTCCGCATTCAACATTAAAATGCACTACGATGCGCAGCCCATCACCAGCATTCACCTGCATTCCCGGCTCCAGTTTGAACCGGAGGAATTGGGCAGCATGTCATATATCTGGATCTTTTCTGCTGTTGCCTTTTTTATGCTGCTGATCGCCTGCATCAATTACATGAACCTCACGACGGCCAGGTCTGCGAGAAGGGCCAAGGAGATCGGTATTCGAAAAGTGACGGGATCCACCCGGTCGCAACTGGTATTGCAGTTCCTGAGCGAATCGGTATTGACGGCGCTGGTGGCCTTGCTTTTAAGCTTTCTATTGGTAGCGCTGCTCCTTCCCGCGTTCAATAGCATTTCCGGCAAAGCATTTACCGTCGGCACCCTGCTGCAGCCCTTCAATATTTTCCTGGTATTAGGCATTGCGCTGTTTACCGGCCTGGTGGGCGGCAGCTATCCGGCTTTTTATTTATCAGGGTTCAGGCCAGTGAGCGTATTGAAAGGGTCCTTATCGAAAGCTTCGGGAAATGTAAGTTTGAGACGAACCCTGGTGGTCCTGCAATTCTCCATCTCGATGACCATGCTCATCTGCACCTGGATCGTTTATATGCAGCTTTCTTACCTGCGTAAAAAAGACCTGGGGTTCGATAAAAACCAGGTCATGACCGTCACGGTAAACACCGGCCAAGACGAACGCAGCAAGATCTTTGCGATGAACAACGAGTTTCGCCAGCAACCGGGAGTGAAAACAGTCGGCAGTGCAAATTCCTATCCGGGCAGTCCGAACATAAACCTGAACCTTTTCTCCGTCCAAACAAATACCGGTTCGGTCAACAAGGCGATTGAATGCTACTCCGCCGATGAAAACTACTTACGCGTATTGAATATTCCCATTGTTCACGGAAGAAACTTTTCCGGGCTTCAGGATACTTTGCACAGTGTGCTCGTCAATGAAGCGACTGCAAAACATTTTGCCTGGGATGAACCGATCGGCAAGCGAATCCGTTTCCCTGGCGATACCTCATCCAACTACCTGGAAGTGGTTGGCGTTTTCAAGGATTTCAACCAGAAATCGCTGTACAATCCGATTGCACCGCTTCTATTGTACTACGGACCGAACAGCAACGTCATCGAGCTCAAAATGAGCACGGCGAACATCCAGGAATCGATCCCCCAGCTTGAGCATGTCTGGAAAAAATACTTCCAGCAATTGCCTTTTGAATATAAATTCCTGGACCAGGATTTCAATTCTCAGTATGCAGCCGATCAGAAACGGGGAAAAATTTTTGCAGCCTTTTCGATACTGACAATCATCATCACCTGCTTAGGCTTATTGGGGCTGACAGCTTTCACCACGCAGCAGAAACAAAAAGAGATTAGCATTCGCCGGGTGATGGGCGCGAGCATTCCGCAGATTGTCGCCCTGATTACCCGGAACTATTTATGGCTTGCGCTGATCGCCGCCTGCATCGCTTTCCCGGTTGCCTATTATTTCATGCATAACTGGCTGAAGGTATTTTCTTATAGTGCGGGCCTTTCCATTGTTCCGTTCGCGGTATCTGCCATTTTTATCGTGTTTACGGCGATCGCCACGGCGACTTTTCATTCTGCCAGAGCAGCCCTGGCCAAACCCGCAAAGAATCTGAGGACGGAATAAGGAGATCCATACCGGCGGTGTGCATTTAATACGCATCGCCTTTTATATTTTATTGGAAAGGGCGGCGCTCATTTTCGATGCAAGTCTTATCTTCGAATCAAAGGCGGGACATGCACAAAAACGAGGAACATGGGCATTCCAGGAAACAGTTTCAGATAGACCGGATCGCTTTTTTCAGCGATGCCGTCATTGCGATCGCTTTAACCCTGATGATCCTTGAAGTTCGTATCCCGGAACTCGGTGCTGATATTTCCATCCGTGAGGTCTTTGCCCGGTATGGCGGTTCCATGCTGCTGCACGGACTGGCTTTGTTGATTGCCTTCTGGACCATCGGAAACCTGTGGATGCGTCATCACGCTTTATTCGAAGGCATTGTGAACTATAATGAAATGTTCGTCCGGGTGAACCTTTTCTTTCTGTTTACGGTGATGCTATTGCCTATTTCGATTTCCTTTCTCTTTCGCAACAATGAGCCCTTCAATTTCAAAATGTTTTTCTATTTCGGGAACCTGTTTTTCGCCAGCTTTACTTTTAGCGCCCTCCTGTACATTGTTTTCAGTTCCAAAAACCGATTCAGCAGCCTGACGGATCCCGTAAAAGTGCGGGAGATCAAAGACAACTCCTATCTGGGCACAGGGGTTTTTCTGCTCACGATGATACTGATCCTGCTTAATATCAAATTCTTCTGGATCGCCTTCTTACTCATCCCGTTCAGCAAAGCGCTGTTTCGCGCAAAAAAGAAAGCTGCTTTGAAGAAGATGCGCTGAATGCCGCCTGCGGCATCAAATATGCCTATATCATTTTGAAGAACCTTTACCCGGCTTGAAACTATAAAACTTCACCCAGTCGATTTCCATTTCAACCGGCAGGTCGGCCGGGTTGATCTCTCCCACCCAGCTGCCGCCTAATTGCATGTCTAACAAAAGAAAATGATCTCCTTCCGCAAAGGGAAACTGATCCTTCTTATCGGTTTGAATGCGCGGATAGGAAAGGGTCCTGTTGCCATTCACATAGAGCACTACGCTGTCGGGATATTTTTCGACGGCATAGGTATTAAACTCATTGAGGTTGATCTTCCCGATACCGCCATGGGGCGGATTGTCTTTAATGTTCAACGTGATGGTATAATAGGAATGAACCGTCTGGTAAGCGATGCTGTCGCCATTAAGATGTTCCATGATGTCTATTTCCCCGCCATCCGGATATTTCCGTCCCTGGCCCAGCAGCCAGAATGCAGGCCAGGCGCCCCTTGCAGCATTCAGCTTTGCCCTTATTTCCAGTCGCCCAAAACCAAAGCCTTTCTTGTCCTTCGTCCACAGCCCTCCGGTAAGATATCTGGAAGTGTCGCTAATTACCGAAGTGTTTCTTATGCCCCGCAATATCAGTTTCCCGTTCCGCATAGCATAACAACTATCGAAATCGCTCATATGTCGGTCCCAGTCAGATCCGCCGCGCGGTATTTTCGACCAGACGGCAGTATCGAAGTGATCCGGCTGATTGAAATTTTCTTCCCAGACCGGTTTTAGTCCGTAGGCCTGTCGGGTGGTTGTACAGGACACCAGGACTGTCGCCAAAAAAGAAAGTGCGAGTATTTGTTTATACATTGAGAAGGCAGGCGGCATTTTTAATACCTAAGGCCTATATATAAAAGTAGAAAACTTTCGGTAAGAAAAAAGGTCCGCATTCAGCGGACCCCGGATTATTCCCCATCGATAACATTCTTCTCCCTGCCCCTGTTCTTCCATGGCTTGGGCTGTGCGCCGTCATCTTAACGCCCTTCGTTACGCAGTCGTTAAACCCCGTTATTCCGGCAAGCTTTCATCAGGTTTCTCATTGCTGCCATTAAACCATGCTATGGTTTCGCCATCTCATTGATATCGCCGCACCCTGGTCGTATCGCCAAGCAGGAGCAACAAACCTTGAATCATCAGAAGAACAGACCAGACAAGCCGGAAACCATTAGCCTTATCGTTGGTTGTTGAGTGAGCTTTTCTGCGCCCGTCGCAGGGAAGCTTTTTTATTATCACCGGTGCAAAAAAGAAAGGAACGAATATTGCTGGTTTCACTAATTTCGATGCTCATAAAACCTGGTTATGCAACTCTCCGCAAAACTCGTTCAGCTTCTTCCCTTGCAGACCGGCACCGGTAAAAACGGGCAGTGGAAAAAACAGGATATCATCGTGGAAACGGAAGCGCAGTACCCGAAAAAGATCTGCATTTCCATCTGGGGCGACAAGATCGATGCCAGCCAGCTGCAACCGGGCAATATGCTGAAGATCGATTTCGATGTTGAAAGCCGCGAGTTCAACGGCCGCTGGTACACCGATGTGAAGGCCTGGAGAATTGAAGCTGTCGGCGCGGCTGCGTCTGGTGGCAGCTCTCAGAACGGTGGCAGTAGATCGACAGGCCCCATCGACTCCGAGCCGGCCTTCAGCGCCGACGACGATCTTCCGTTTTAAGTCTGGTCTTCCGCATGATCGATCCTTATTTAATCGACGCCTATCTCCACACAATATATCATGTGTTCGAACCCCCGATCATCATCCGGATTGGCGAACCTTCCCCTGCACTTGACGATCTGTTGAAACAGCACCGGCAATCTGGCTGGGCTTTTATCACAGCCTTCAATCCCGCTTCAGAAATCCTTTCCGACGCGGAGAACCTGAAAAGACACGAGCGGTTGCTGAAGGCGGTTCATCCGTATATCTTCTTCGAAGGCGAAGGTCGCGGCGAAAATCCACCCTGGAAACCCGAACGCAGCATGCTGGTGATCGGTATTGACCCGAATACCGCCACCCGGATCGGAAGTGAATTCGGGCAAAATGCCATCGTGGTGGGTAAATCGGGTGAACCGGCGGAGCTGCTGCTGTTGAAATGAACTTCCTCTTTCCGAGGCGATAAATCAGTTTTTTTTAAGAAGGCATGAGCAATTTGCTCCGTAATTTGAATATATTTTTATTGAGCAAGTCCGTCATAAGTCCGTTGACGACGGACTCGCAACGGACTTATTCAAAAATAATTTCAACTGCGGTCCGGAACAATCTCTTCAAAAAATATCCTTTTTTCTTTGGATCATTGCAACATTATCCGGTTTCGCCGGTCTGATTGCTCAAGTGAACCGCTCCACTGGAAATAGTTTGGAAGATAAGTACCTGGTAGGCCGCGTCCTCAACGGCGATACCAGGGCCTTCACCCTTATTATCAGGAATACGGAACGGCTGGTTGCACAGATCGTTTTCCGGCTGATCCCGGTGGCAGAAGACCGAAAGGACCTGGCACAGGATATTTTCCTGAAGGCCTTTCATAAACTGCCGGCATTCCGGTTCCAGTCCAAACTTTCCACCTGGATAGCACAGATCGCTTACAATACCTGCATATCCTGGCTCGAAAAGAAAAGACCGCTGCTCTTTTCCGGCCTTGAAGAGAGCCCGGTCGTCGAAGAGGTTCTGGACCCCGCCTACCCGGAAAAAGATTTGAAGGAACCAGGATTCCCTGACACAGGCTGGCCAGCCGAACAGCTGATCCGGAAAGAGCGGGCGCTGATCCTCCAAAAGGAGATCAACGGGCTGCCGCCGGTGTATCAGACCCTGATCACGCTTTTTCACCAGGAATCCATGAACTACGAAGAACTGGCACGCGTCACCGGCTTGCCCGACGGTACTGTTAAAAGCTACCTGTTCCGGGCCCGGCGCATGCTGAAAGAAAACCTGTTATTGAAATATAAAAAAGAGGCCTTATGATCCACCATTCATCAGACCAGGAGTTACAGGGTTATGCCCTCGATCCTGCCGCCTGTCCGCCGGAACTTATTGCGCATATTGGTTCCTGTGAGACTTGCCGCCTGGCGGCGGAAGACTACCGGCTTCTGTTTACCCAGATTAAGGAATTGCCGGCGCCGGCTTTCGATTTTGATCTTGTGCAACAGGTAATGCCGCAGCTAAAAACGGTACAATCCCGGACCGCGGCCGACCGGTTCGTCGAAGGCTTTCTCGTGGTTTTTATACTGCTTTGCTGCATTGCCCCGATGATGGTCTTCCGGAAATACATCCTGAATATGTTCGGCGGCCTTTCACCCCTGCTGATGTACACCCTGCTCGGCGGCGGATTGATCATCCTGCTGTTCACGCTGCTGAATATGTATCGGAAATACCGCCGGCAAATGCAGTGGCTGAATTTTCACTGAAAAACAGCAACATTTATTTCAATCGTCAGTCCAATGAATAAAACCCAGCTATTTACAATTATGAAAAAGATACGCTTCACCGCCATTATGCTCTGTGTTGCCCTGGCCGCGCAGGCGCAGGGAAACGAGGTCTTCGATCCATTCCACGATCGTCAGCTTTATTTCGACATCCTGAATATTACCGCGATCCTTTCGGGCATGTACCTGGTCTCCTCTTTTCTCCAGCAGATCCTTCGGCTTCATTACAATCACCGCATCAAGAGTCGCATGCTCGACCGCGGCACGGAAGAGAACATCGTGCGCGAGTTGCTGCGCCCGGACAAGAAAGGATCCCGTAAATCCTCCCTGCAATGGTTTTGCATGCTGCTGGCCATTGGCATCGGGCTTATCCTCGTTGCGCTGACCCGTCCTTTTGGCTTGCATTCGTTATCCATCCTGGCCCTGAGCCTGGCGGCAGGCTTCGGCGCCTATTATTATTTTACCCGCCAAACCGTTGAAGAATGAAACTGGTCTTTTTTCTTCTCGCTTTTTGCGTTATCGCGATCCGCGTCTATTTTGGCTGGCGCGACCATGACCGTCATTCCCGGGGCATCGAAGAAGGGAATATGGAGATCCGGTCGGATAACCTGAATGAATCCATTCGCTATTCGGGAAAATTCGGGATCGCCGATGACGAACAGTCCCTGAAAAGCATAACTCCCGGTTCATGGTTGAAGTTCAGAAAAAACGATCTGCGGATGGAGGCTCAAAGCAATCTCGGGGGGCAGATCGCTTATACACTTCGCGACGGCTCCAGGTCGGTAGATCCGGGTGAACCGGAAGGGCGGATGATGATCGCTACCGTCGTCCACGAGATGATTGGCCTGGGCTTTGATGCCAGGGCGCGCATGGAACGGGTGTACCAAAGAGCAGGTGCCGCGGGCCTGCTGAAGGAAGTCGACAGTCTGCGGATCAGTCCGCTTAAAATGCAATACTTCGAAAAACTGACCAGCATCGACTCCCCGGCCTTAATGCCTGAGGTCATAAAAAAGATTGGAGCCTTCGACAGCGATCCCGACAGGACGCAACTCCTTGGGAAGATCCCATTGAAATATCTCAACGACTCCCTGATCTGTGCAGCTTATTTCGGCGCGCTGTCGAATATCGGTTCCGACTTAAACAGTATGAATATATTGGCCCGTATCCTTGACGAAAATACCCTGTCGGCCCGCCTGAAAGACAGCATCCTGCTGCACGCGGGAAAATTGGGATCCGATTTGAACCGTTCCGAAATATTTGAAAAACTGATTGAGCGGGGGCTGGATACCGCGCAAACAGACAGGCTGCTCGGTCAGATTGCTCCCATCGGTTCAGACCTTATCAAAATGAACCTCTATCGCAAGGTCTTAAATACAAATACGCTGAATGAATCGGGCTGGATGAGCTTAATAGACCTTGCCGGTCAGTTGGGGTCCGATATCGACAAGGTCTCCCTGCTAACGGAAATAGCCGAAAAAATGCCCGTTACGAAATCCGTTGAATTTGTCTATCGTCAGGCTGCGCGAACGATCGGCAACGATGGCGATTATGGACATGCCATCCGCGCCCTCGAATCGCGCGACCAACATGCGGTCTATCAGTAAGAATATTATGCCGGCTTCACATGCGCCAACCGGTGAACCGGTACGAATTTCCGGTTGATCCATTTGCGAGCCGGCACTTCCAGCCACCGGTAGGTGAAAGAAGCTGCCACCAGCACCAGGGTAATGAAGGAAATGCAGATCACCCAGCCCCAGAACATCGTGGGCACTTCGGGCGGCCCGTTGCGATGCGGATCGAGATAAGAACGAATGAACCCGATGGTATAAAGCAACGGTTGATGCACCAGGTAAATCGAAAAGGACCAGTCGCCGATACGCTGCATTGCCGGGAGACCGAAAAAGGCATTCATATTCCGGCTGCCGTAGGCAGCTGAAAGAATCATCAGCGGGAAGAAGCTTACCGTGATCACATCCCAGGCGGCAATATGCAGGCAAAAAAACATGCCAAGCGCCAGTATAGAAAAAGTTGTCCCGTTGGCAAAAATCTTTTTCGCATAGCCATCGCGGTAAGCCAGGTAGGTCGTCATCCCCAAGACAAATCCAAAAAGGCAACGCAGGAACCCAAACTGGTAGCAGACATTAATATCGACAGGCAGCTTTTGGCCCGGAGCGATCAGAAACTGCAGGGGCTCCGCTACGGTTACAAACTGTTTGATCCAGAACATGATCAGCAGATAACCGCCTATGCATCCGGCAATCACGGCGATCCGCCCCGGACCTTTCAATTTCAGGAACGGTTTCACCAGGAAGGGAAACAGCATATACATCCACCATTCGGTGCTGATGGACCAGGCCGCGTTGTTCCAGCTGAACCAACTGTGCACATTCATGCTCTGGATGAGCAGGAGGTTTGTCGGCACCGAAACCCAGGTATCGCTGGCCTGCGAAAACGGATCGTCGGCCGCGCCGGTATGCAGGAACCAGATCCGCAGCGCAATGAGGTAGAGCAGCGTGAAAAAATGCAATGGATAAACCCGTGCAAAGCGGGCAATAGTAAACTGACGGAAGGAAGCCCCCTGCACCGATTCCCTAAACCATTTGCCGTACACATGGCACATGATGAAGCCGCTGAGCACGAAAAAGAAATCGACCATCAGGTACATCTTATTCAGCAACAGGGAATCTTTAAACCGGATCAGGAGATTGCCTCCGAGCCCGAAGATGAGATCGACATGATAGATTACGGTGAAAAGCGCAGCCAGACCGCGCAGGGGCGTGAGGTTGCCCAGGTAAGGGGTAGCAGGAGCGGTGTTCATACAGATGTTTTAAGGTTGGCACATGAAACCGAACATCCCCACTGTAATTTACCGCTTTTTAAACCGGGAAATAGCTGACTGAGTAAATGGCGAAAACAAGTATGCAGGCGGCATTGGCAGCATGATCGTTGCCGGGAAGAACCGCAGATCCGGGTTCATTATGGAAAATAGAAGCCCGCCGTAATACCGCCCACACCGTAGGCCTTGCTGGAACTGCTTCCATCCCCCGACATACCATCAAAACGGAACCAGTTGAATTTGCCCTGCAGGTAGAAGATCCGGTATCTCACCCCGAACCCGAAAGCGATAAAGAAACCGCCATTCGTCTTTTCCGCAACAGGGCCGCCCCCGGGAGTAAGGAAGGTATAGTCATGCTTGAAAAATCCATAGCCTGGCTGCAGAAAAGAGAAGAGCTGATATTTGCTGGCGCTCATCACGCGGATATCGGCAAAGACGGGTATATAGGGACTGCCGAGGTCGCCGAAATGATTGAAGGATGAACCGAGGCCCAGCAGAAGAAAATCGTTGATCGTGCGGTCTGCCGTCAGTTCGAGCGTAAAACCGGATTTCAGAGGATTACCGGAGTAACCGGGTATCTGAACATCCGCGGAAGAACCCGGATAGAAAAGATAACCGCCGCCTGCCTGGAACAGAAAGGACTTTGGAGGAAGCGTATTCTTTTGCTGGGCCAGGGTCAGCAGGGGAAGAAAAAGAAAAACGGATAGTATTCTTTTCATCGGGCAGATGGGTTTCGTCTTTAGAAGCTGATTTAAACCAGCGCTGGATGCGCTAATTTAATGCTCCTTGTTCAGGAAGCCCTCCGATATGCTCAGGTTTTTTTTCTCAGACTGGCCTTATGCTGTTTTCTGCTTCCGGCCCGGTCAAAACAGATACCGCCCGCCACCGTTTAACGAAGCGGGCGGTTCGGTTCAGCCGTTACCTTATTGTTCGTCGGCGCTGGGCCCATAGCTGCCGGGGATCGGAATGTCGAGCAGGCGGAGATAAACCCCAAGCTGGGCGCGGTGATGAATGATCTGGGAAAGGCACATGCGCAGCACATCGCCCTTGTTAGAGTCGACGAAGACCTCATCGCCGCCCCGCATCACCCAGCGCTTGTCAAGAATATTGTCATTGCTCCGGGACAGCGCCTGTTCTCCTTCCTTTTCTTTTTGCTCGAAATAATTCACCAACTCCTGATTGGTATTAATAATATGAGGCTGATAGTCGCCCTGGGCAAAATTCAGCTCATCCTTTTCCGTAACCATGGGAATCCAGCCCGGGATCTCGGCCACATGGGTCGCCAGGCGGACCAGGCTCATGCTTTTGGGATGGGGTTGCCAGTCAAGCTTCTCTTCCGGAACGCGTTTCAGCATGTTTCGGGTGGTGGTTGCTTCTTTCCTGAGTTGATCCTGCAGATAGTCGATGATCGTGTTCATAATCTTTGTTTTAGATGATGAACAAAGAAAGCTCCGGTGACTGACAACCCTATGGCAGGGCATTTGGAAAAATTTAAAAATCCACGGGGATCTGCTTCATGTATTCATCCATCGGCAGGTGGCGCTTGTTGATGAAGCTTTCTTCGGTGCACCGAAGCCTGATAATGCGCGATACCCGGAAATCGCGATAGTCTTTTTTGAGATGGCACCAGCCGATCAGGTGCCAGTTGAAAGCATAGAACACCAGGCCGATCGGTTCAGCCAACCGCCTCGACAATTCCTTTTGCAGGTTGGTATATTCAATTTCCAGCACGAGCCGATTGGCGATCGCCTTTTGTATCGTGGCCAGGTATTCCATGTGCTGGATAAAACAGGGAGGCGCCTGAAAACGAATATTGCTGGCCAGGAATTCGACAGAATCTTTCTGGGAGGAGCGGAGCACGGAACGCACTTTGGTGAGCGCGGAGGAATAGTACTGCTGAATGGACTTGTCGGCAAAGCCGGAAACCACCGATTCCATCAATAGCAGGGCGTTGGCCTCTTCGGTGCTGAAGGAGACCGGCTGCAGGAAATAGCCGTTCACGATAAAATAGCCGCGATAGGGCTCAAAGCTCACCGGGATGCCCTGTTCATTGAGGGCTTTGATGTCGCGATAGACCGACCGTACGCTGATGCCGAATTTCTCGGCGATCTTCTCGCCCGTGACGTATTTCTTTGACTGCAGCAGGGTCAGTATGCCAAAAAGCCGATCAATGCGATTCATGTTTTAAAATTACCATTTTCGTGGTATTGACTTTCGCCCGGCGATTTCGTCTTTTTACATCTTGTTTCCCGCTGTGCCGGTTCACAGGTTTTAGGGATGAACCAAAAAAATTAGTGAAAAAATACTAAATAAATTAGTGTGCGTAAAATATTTGCAGTAGCTTTGGGAAATCCACTACTTTAATTGATAAAATAAATATTATGTCAAACGCAGAAAAGCTGAAAGCACTTAAGCTGACTATAGATAAAATAGATAAGGATTTCGGTAAAGGGAGTGTGATGATGATGAATGAAAAGAGTTCCGAGCCCATGGAAGTGGTATCCACCGGCTCCATCGGACTGGATGTGGCCTTAGGGATCGGCGGCCTGCCGCGCGGCCGGGTTGTTGAGATCTACGGGCCGGAGTCTTCCGGCAAAACCACTATTGCCACTCATGTGATTGCGGAAGCCCAGAAAAAGGGTGGCATGTGCGCTATTATCGATGCGGAGCATGCGTTCGACAGCAATTACGCGCGTAAGCTGGGCGTGGATGTAGACAGTCTGTTGATCTCCCAGCCCGATTATGGGGAACAGGCCCTGGAAATTGCCGACCGGCTGATCCTTTCCGGCGCCCTGGATGTGGTGGTTATCGACTCGGTTGCCGCCCTGGTGCCAAAGGGAGAACTGGAAGGCGAAATGGGTGACAGTAAAATGGGATTACATGCCCGGCTGATGTCGCAGGCGCTCAGAAAACTGACCGCGACGATCAGCAAGACCAATACGATCTGCATCTTCATCAACCAGCTTCGGGAAAAGATCGGCGTGATGTTCGGGAACCCCGAAACTACCACGGGTGGAAATGCCCTAAAATTCTATGCGTCGGTCCGGCTGGATATCCGTCGCCTCGCCCAGATCAAGGACGGGGAAGAAGCCATCGGTAATCATGTGAAAGTAAAAGTCGTCAAGAATAAAGTAGCGCCTCCTTTCCGGAGCGCCGAGTTCGATATCATTTTCGGAGAAGGCATATCGAAGATGGGCGAGATCATCGACATGGGCGTTGAACTCGGGATCGTTCAGAAAAGCGGAAGCTGGTTCAGCTATGGAGCCGATAAACTGGGACAGGGAAGAGATGCCGTTCGTCAGCTCCTGCTCGATAATCCCGAGCTGTCATCAGAGATCGAAGGAAAGATCCGCGAGAAAATTAAAACGATGCAGGAAGCAGAATAATGCAGTAAAAGATTGGGTTGGTAAGTATGGGCTGTCCTATGGACAGCCTTTTTTTATGGCTGTTTAAAGACATAAAAAAGGGGTCAGAATAAAAATTCAACCCCGTTTTAAAATCCAATATCCTATGAAAAACCGAAGTAAAGATAATATGAAAGCTTCAGATCTGCAATAGAAAACAGGAATATATTATCAGACATTAATCTGATTTTAACTGTAATCGATTGCAGCCTTTTCAGTTCTTAATAAGCTGTTCGGAGCGTGAGCGGTTGGTTTCCCGGTCGGTTACCTTTAAAATGTAATTACCTTTTTGCAATGTTGAAACATTAACTATTTGCATGCCGGCATTTACTTCCTGTGTAAACCAGACCGTACCATAAGCGTCCATGATTTGGATAATCAACGGGTGAACGCAGCGTATAATAAGGAGTTTATCAACCGGATTCGGGTAGAAACGAAAATCACTGACCGCACTCCCCAACACACTGATCGTTTTTGAGTAAAAAGACTTCCCGTCCTTCCCGGTTATTCGTATCCGGTAGTAGACAGTGCCGTTACCCGCGGCATTATCCGTGGCGGTGAAATTTGTATCGGCTCGGCCGGTACCACTTCCGATGGCGCTTATTGTTTCAAAGCGGTTCCCATCACTGCTTTTTTCCACGATATAGTATTCATCCGGCTGGTTCATGTTGACTCCCCATTTCAGGACAGAAGATTCAGCGCCCGCGCTAACGGTAAAATAGGAGAACAACGGCATATCGGAAGAGGAGATAGCTCCAGGGAAATCGTCAACAGACGTCTGCGACCGCGAGGCATACCAGCACAAGGCCAGCGCCAGCGTTAACCAAAGTTTGCTCATGGGTTAGAATAAAATGGGGATAACCTGTGAACAAATTTCATGCCGGTTCCCGAACAATTATAAAAACGGTCGCTTGTCTGCCAGTCGGTTCAATCTTTTCAATCCGCTATCTTGCAGA
>DASZRP010000127.1:0-2561 GCA_035548895.1 Puia sp.
AAAATGATAAAGAAGTGGTTTGCGAAGAACCCGAAAGACATGAAAAAATCAAACTAAGTAGAAGGAAAGATACCCTGCAAACCGGCCTTTGACATGTGCTCGAACGCAATAAGTTCCGAGCCGTTGTGTAAAACTTAGCTCCCATATGATATTGGATTGACGGTTCAATAAAATCAGCACCTGATGGCACGAATTTTATCTTCCCTACGAGAACCAAATTTCTTGCCAATTTACTGAAGAAAGAGAGCGGCTATTGGAATAAAAACTTTATAAAATCGTCGCAACGACATGATTATAAGAGTATAATGAATATGCAAAAATAAGGAGATGAATTATCCCTAACTTATACACATTTTCATGAAAATGGACGCTTTACGAATACCGGTTGCGAAAAAAAATTTATTAAGAAAAAAGCTTGCTTTTTCAGGAATTTTTGCAGGACGCGAAGGCTACCGATGCTCATCTTTTGGGGGTGAAACCGGCTTCCCGGATAACTGTCGATACAGGGCGATATATTGCTCAGTTTTTTCCTTCAAATCAAATTGCTTTCTCACCCACTCCCGGTTGTAATTACCTATGCGTTCGCGCAATGCAGGATCTTCAAGAAGCAATCTGATTTTTTGTTCAATTTCCATTTCGTCTTGCTGAGCTACCAGATATCCGTTAACGCCATCTTCCACCAGTTCAGCAGTACCGCCCCCATTGGTGGCGATCACCGGTTTGCCCATGGCCATATATTCGATGATGGCGTTGGAGATGCCTTCGTAAAAAGTAATTAGCACACCGATGTCGATAATCTGCAACACCGATTCAATATCCGACCTTTTCCCGGTAAAAATGATTTGGGTATTCAACAGATTTTCAGGAACCGTAGATCTAAGCTCCGCCAGTTGATGCCCGTCGCCCACCAATACAAATACCAGGTCTTTTCGCTGAAGGCACAACCGCAGTGCAACTTTCATGAGCGTAGGATAGTCTTTTCGCTCGTCAAAGGCGGCTACCATACCAATAATCAGGCGTCCATCCTTTTTGCCTCCCAGTATTTCCTGCTCCACTTCGGCCGTCGGCCGCAGGTTTTCAAACCGCCCGAAATCAAGGCCATTGTAAATACAAACCGATTTCCGCGGCGGAGTGCGGTAAGCCTGAATACCTGCTTTTGAATTCGAGACGAACACGGCAGAAAACGGTGTTGTGAGTTTTACCCTTAAATAATGTTTATCCCTGATGGTCAGGTTCGCGAAAGCATCGGCAAGCACGGCATTGATAAGCGGGGTTCTTCGGAAGAAATTGGCGGCACTCAGATAAATGCTCGACATCGTACTCCAGGAATGAATGATGTCTGGCCGGAACGTATTGAGAATATGCCGCAGGGCAAAAACAATTGATGGATCCTTTTTGAACTTTCGCTTCAGCACAGTGAACCGGATGGGCAAATGGTACACGTATTCGTATTCCAGGATGTCGGTCAGCGAAACCAGGAAAATATCGAACTCGCCGGAATGCTGCTTCAATCCTTTGATCAGCTCTAGCATCCGGCGCTCCTTCCCTCCCCTTACCAGGGAATCGATCACCATGAGAATTCTCATGCGCGCATCCATTTATCGTACCACATCTGAAACATGAGGATGAACCAGATTTTGTAATCGTTTTCCCTGCCTTTTTCGTAATAGCTTCCGGATATCCGCTGCAGATATTTTTCATTGAAAATACCCTGCTGCTTCAAAAATGAAGCAGAGAAGTAGTGATCCACCAGGGGCTTAAGAGCCTGATGAAGCCAACTCCTGATCGGAACGGCAAAACCCATTTTAGGCCGGTCCATGATCTGTTCCGGTATATACTGATGAACGATGCGGCGGAGTATATATTTCCGCTGGCCATTGTAAATCTTGTAGTCGGCCGGCAAACCCGCAGCCCATTCAATAATGTGCTGATCCAGGAAGGGCTCGCGCCCCTCCAGGCTGATGGACATGGTGGCCCGGTCCACTTTCTGCAGAATATCGTCTACCAGGTAGGTTTCATAGTCCTTCGCCATGGCATAACTGAGCGGATCAAAATAAGCAGACTGCATGGCCTCGCAATAATGAGCTGAATAGCCTGCTTGCGGCGGAATCTTGAACAGATCGCTCAGTTCCCGGTCATTGAAATAGACCGAAGCGCCGAGAAATATATTTTGAGCATCCGGCTTCCGTAGCAGGGTTTGCAGTTTTTCGTATTTTTTTTGAAATACAAAATCATCCTGCCAGCGGGGCCAGCGGGTTAAATCCACGGCTCTTAGCAAAGCGGCCCCTCCCTGTCGTGCCAGCGCAGGAATCGCATTGATCCGTTTGTAATATTTAAGGATCCACTCATACCGGTCATACCCTCCGAATATCTCATCGCCCGCATCGGCAGACAGCGCCACGGTTACACTTTTCCTGGCCATCCTGCTTACCAGTATGGTGGGAATGGCGCTGCTGTCTGCGAAAGGTTCATCGTAATAGAAGGGCAGGTCCTGCACAACTTCCAGTGCGTCTGCCTCGGTACAATAGTATTCGTGGTGATCGGTGCCCAGCCGGGCCGCA
>DASZRP010000128.1:0-8675 GCA_035548895.1 Puia sp.
TGTTCGCCCAGCACCTGCAACCCTACCTGGGCTATAATATCTTTCGGTATTTCGAAAATATCGCGCCCGGCAGGAATGGCGGCGGATGGGTTGACCCGGGCGGCATGACGAGTGCCGACCGCTATGCGGAGCAACTCTGGATTACGCTCTTTGCCAAAGCGCCGGAACAGACGCTCTTCGATTTCCGTTCCCTAAGCCGGCCGATCTATCCCTCCGACCGGGCGCCCTGGCAGGGACAGAAGACGAGTTTCGATTTTGACGAGATGATGCAACCGGTCAACTACAATGGCGGCACGCCATCAAGGCCCACTACTATTGCGGCCATTGCCGGCTACGCGTTTGCTAAAGTCGACAGCCTGCTGGGATTCCTGGGCAAGCCGGTAGGTATTAAATGTTATCGTCCCTTTCACGCCGTGGGAGAAGACTTTCTGCAGAACTATCTCGGGATGGTCGGGCTACCCATGGATATGCAGCCCGCATTTCCGGCGGAAGACAGTGTGATCCTGTTGACTGAAGAGGCCAAATCGGATCTTACCCTGGTCGACAAAATAAAAAAGCAGCTGACCGCCGGCAAAACGGTGATCATCACTTCAGGATTGCTGCGCGCCTTGCAGGATAGGGGCATCAACGATATCGCCGAGCTGCGATATACCGATCGGAAAGCGCTCGTACAGGATTTCACTGCCAGTGGTATTTTCCGGTTGATCCATACGGACAAACCCATCCTGATTCCCCAGATACAATACTTCACGAACGATTCCTGGGAAATTGCTTCCGGTATCAGCGGTCCCAATGGCTGGCCCCTGTTGCACGAAGCGGATTATTCCAAAGGTCATCTCTACGTGCTGATCATACCCGATAACTTCGCCGACCTGTATAACCTGCCCGATGAAGTGCTGAACAAGATCCGCGAAGTGATGTGCAGGCAGCTACCCGTGCAATTGGAAGGCCCCGGCCAGATCAGCCTGTATGTGTACGACGACAATACCTGCATCGTCGAATCCTTCCTGGATAAGGAAACCGAAGTGAAGCTGGTTACGCCAAAACGGTTCGCCCGGATCACAGACCTTTCCACGAAGCAGGCTTACGAAGGAGAGACCCGCAAGCCCGGCTTCAGTTATATCGAAAAGGGTCTGCAGGAAAAAATGGTTTATTCCCTTACCATAAAACCCCATTCCTTCCGGGTATTCCGGCTTGAATAAGCGGGGTGACGATTTGCTGACCTGTTTTTCCATGCTCATCTTTCCGGTTCCGCAGGGCTTAGAAAAAACCCGGTGGCCAACTCCACATTGCGATCGGCATCCCTGGCTAAAAAGGCATCCACGCTCACATGCTTCATGTAAAACAGCAGGGTGTCTTCAGGAATGCAACGAAAGATTTCGCAAAGAATGTAGCAATCTTTGGGTACGGTCAGCTCAATTTCATTTTCCATAGCGACTGTTTCTATTTGTTTAAGGAATCATACCATTGATCGATGAGCTCTCTGGAGGCTTTTTCTTTTTCCGCCCATGGCTCGTTAGACCGGATGAGTTGGATCATGCAACGAAGAAAATGAATATGCGTTGGCCTTTTCAGATAGTCTGGCGTAGGCATTCCGGGACGGCTGTCGACATAGCCGGAAAACAAAGACAGCGCGGCGGCATCTTTATCGTATTTTTTCCTGGTCAGGTATTCATATACAGAAAACTGATCGAGAAAATGCTGCAACGACTGTTGCGGATCGACTCCAAAATGATCGCAGGCCTTCTTGAAGTTTGCGTCGAGGGGAACGGAAATGCGGATGGTCGTCGGATTATAGTCTGCCATAAGTAAAACGTTTTAGGTAACCCGGGTGAAAATACCCGGACATTGAAAGAGATTTTGTATTTATTTTATCATGAATAATGATTCATTTTAGAACGGTTCATACGGGTTTATTTCAGTGTACAGACCTATAGTATATATGTTGTCGAACAGTCGTTTTTTGCAGCTACCGTGAAAAAAGTTTTTGTTGACCGCCTTTACCGGCAAAATCTCTTATGTTATGGAACAGCTTTTAGAAGAAAGGGGACGTGCGGCTCAGGATTTGTATTTGCAGCTCTATGCGTTCACCGACAATTTTCTGAGGTCGAGGTCTTTTTTTCGCGGCCTCCGGTCCAGGATATACCTGGCGGGAAAAGAAGTGCACGACTATGTGATGGATGCCATTGAGAAGTATTTAAGAAAGCCCAGGGAGACTAACTGGAATAAAGATCATTCGCCGGTTGGTTATATAAAAAGTTGTATCATACGCACACTGGTGGGAAACGATCTGCGATCTGCAGAGAATCGGCTAAGCGCGGATATTTTTTTTGTTGACGGCAAAGAACGGAACACGGATGAGCTTGATATTATGCTGCCGAAGGTGGAAGTGGATTTCGATGAACGGATAGACCGTCAAAGGATCACCATGCATGTTAGAAAAGCGATTTGCGGAGATGGAATTGCAGGAAAAATATATTCGGCTATCGCCGATCTGGGCTTGAAAAGGCGGGAGATCATGAAAGTATTCGGTATGTCGGATTCGGAATATAATAACGGGATCCGGCGGTTGACCACCATTATTCGGAATACGGCCCGGTATTTCCAGCTAAATTGAAATTCTTTATGAGCAACAAATCCAGTGATGAAAAAAAGGACCGGCTTCGCCGGATGCTTTACGAAGCAGAACAGGTGAGTCTGACCGAAGAGGCAGCAGTGCAATATCTCAGATCGCAAGGCCTCGATCCGGAAGTCATCCGCGAAACCGGCAAAAAAAGAATAAAGGAATTGGTGATCCGGATCGAGGCTGAAAGAGCCAGACATAGAATAGGAGATGATACATCGTACAAACAGAAAGCGGCGGCCTGGGTCGACAGGTTGCTGAAGGATGAGAACTTTTCTTTTGCAGATTTTGCCCGACAGGAGAACCTCATGCTGCATGACCGGAATCCGGAGACCATTTCGCAGGAAGCCATCAGGAATGCGCTGGGCGAATATTATACCCTTAAGTTCAGTGCAGAAAATAAAAACAGGCGCAAATGACCCGGGATATTCTATTGTATAGAGCAGCCGGCAGCCGCCTGTTACCGGGTCCAACTATTATAGAGCGCCTGCACCGCAGAATCCAAATGCTATATTTTAACGGAGCTGGCTCCCCAGTAAGCGCGGCCATTCCGCATTGCCAAGCCGGAATGGAATCAACAGGGCGCGATTGCGCAACTTCTTCAAATCGTCTGGAAAGGACTGCCCGTGTTGGCAAAAATTGCAAATAATGCCTGCCAGTGTTTTTTGATTAGTAAAATCTGCTGAAAGCCGTTCTTCTGTTAGCAGACTTCAATTAGCTTTTGGATACTTCCCCCATTATTTTAGCGGGGGCAAACGACAAATGCTCTTATCATGACAAAAGCAAATCGCGTGCGGATGCATTGGTATTCTCCGGAAGGTCTTTGTTCAATAGCTGGCTCCGGTAAAACACAGTCGAAAATCCGTCAATTAATCAATCGGGCTGGCAAAGGCTGTGGCGGTCCGGTAGTTTTGTCCCGGTACATTGATCTAAAACATATGTAAACATTAAAACCTCGTATATGAAAAAGTCAATCACTGTTTGCGCGCTGGTGGGCATGACTCTGCTCATGACCAGTGCTTCTGCCCAATTTGACGCCCGTGCAGAACGGCCGGGTGGTGACACCGGTTCAGCAATTGCTACCCGCAAATCGGGCGTTTATGCCGTGAACCTGAAAGCCATTCGCTACTTTATGCAAAACTATCGGGGGGCCACAGATGCGGAATGGTCGGTCCTGAAAGACGACAGCTATTTGTGTGTATTCAGAATGTCAGGCATTCAGTACCGGGCCTTTTACAACCCCAACGGGTCATGGTCGTACACGGTGTCGTCTTACCCGGGCAGACAACTCGACAAAGAAGTGCACGACCGGGTTCAAAGCGTTTATTACAACTACCAGATCGTGTTTGCCAATCAGATCGACCTGCCGGGAAACAAGGCAATCTATCTTGTTGAAATCCAGGACGAGCATTCCATAAAAAAAGTATGGGTAGCAGATGAAGAGATGGATGTGATACAAGAGTTTGCGAAATAGCCCCTTAGTTTTCAGCTTAAGGGTTATAATCAATGGCGGAGCCTTTTTCTAAGGGCTCCTTTCCCGTTTGGATGGATCAAGTCATACAATAGATTAGTTTTGAACCTGATGCCCTGTGGAAGCTTCCAGCGATCTCCGGTTCGCAGAAAACGATGAGGCTTTTATGAACTGCAAAATGGGCATAGCAATATTGCTGATTCCGATCTGTTGTTTTTCGCAGCGGAGCGACCCGGCTTTTCTTCGGCAGCGACTGCAGATGCTGAAAGACAGCGCGTGGATAGATGGTCTGAATGAACTAAGTGCTTCGTGCATAGAGAGGCTGAACCGGGATTCGGCCCAGTATTTCAATGAGCTGGCGACCGGGGAATCGAAAAAACTTCATTACACCCATGGACTGGCGGTTTCCGTATCTAATCAGGCACGGATATTACAGCGTTTTGATAATGATTTTTATGGCTCCGAGATGTTAGCCCGGCAAGCGCTTGAACTTTTCAAACAAACAGATGATAAACGGGGTATAGAAGATACCTATGAAATCCTGGAATTTTCGTTGTTTTCCGAGAGCAAATTCGATGAAACCTATGAAGAGGATCTGAACGCTTATTTTCGAAGCCAGGCAAAGGGGGATTCGGCAGGCATCTGCGATGCGCTTTCCGGTATCGGGCTTATTCATCTCCAGGAAGGGAATTATGATTCGGCTTTAATCTATCTCAAACAAGCTCAGGAGATCGCGCTAACTGCAAAGGACTCCATATCTGCACAGGATGCCTTGTTTGCTTTCGGAGAGCTGTACCGGGCCATCGGCGATTATTCCGGTGCACAGGATTTCTATCGCAGGGCTTTTGAAAAAGACAACCCGGAAGCTATCCGAATCCGGATCAAGGATGACTGGGATATCTGGTTGAGGATGGAATATGCTGAATTGTTCAGCCTGCAACACCAGTTTGATTCAGCCTGGCATTATTATCATTTGTTCGATACCACGGGCGCGACATCGCGTGACTTGCGGATTTACCTCGTCAGTACCGGGGAAACCTATTTGTTGCAGGGGCAGTACGAAAAGGCATTGTCCAATCTTAACCGGGGGCTGGCTATTCATCGAAAACTAAATGACCGCAACGAAATAAAGAGGGCGCTGCTGGACGTGTCCAGGAGCTGGTACCAACTCGGTAACGATGATATGGCCTCGCAGTATGCCAGGGAGGGGATTCAGTTAGCGGTACAAACTAAATCGAACCAGTTTATCCGGGATGGCTACGAAATCTTGTATTTAATATACGACCGGCAACACCGGAACGATAGCGCGTATTACTATTATAAATTTTTTAATGAACAGAAGGATATCGTGCTGAATGACCAGGTAAGGGGAAGAATTGCTGCATTCAATTACGATCAGAAAATCGAATTGTTGAATAAGGAAAAACTGATCAGCGACCAGCAATTAAATTTTCAGCAGCAGCGGCTTCATGCAGAGTCCCGATTACGAAATATCCTGATCGGTTGTCTGACCATTCTGCTGGCGCTTGGGCTGCTTGTTTATCGCAATATCAACCTGCGGGTCAGGAATGAGCGACTGCGAAATGAAAAAGCAAAGGCAGACCTTCAGCGCAAAACGGTAGACCTGGAAATGCAGGCCCTTCGCGCGCAAATGAATCCGCATTTTATTTTTAATTGCCTGAATTCGATCAACCGGTTCATCCTGAAAAACGAAACCATGGCGGCTTCCGATTACCTGACAAAATTTTCCCGCCTGATCCGCATGGTGCTGGTGAATTCCAAAAACAAGCTTGTCACACTGGAAGATGAGCTGGACACGTTGAAATTATACCTGGATATGGAAAGATTGCGGTTCAAGAATTCATTCGATTATGGTATCAGCTTCATCAATTCGGTCGACCCGCAGGTCGTGATGGTGCCGCCCATGCTGCTGCAGCCTTTCTGTGAGAATGCGATCTGGCATGGACTGATGAACAAACCAGGCCACGGCCGACTGGATATTTCTTTTTTCCTGGAGAGTGAGGATATGCTTGTCTGCCGCATCGCCGACAACGGCATTGGGCGGCAAGCCGCTTCCCTGCTCAAAAGTAAATCGGTCGAAAAACAAAAATCGATGGGACTGAAGATCACGCAGGAACGGCTGGAACTGATGAACGGAAATCATGAAGGGAAAACTTATTTTGAGGTAGAAGACCTGTTCGATAATCATGGGCAGCCGGCCGGTACAGCAGTCACGATCAGGATCAGCGCCAGAGAAACGACGACGGCTGAAGTCTGAGTAGTTTCTGATAAAGGTTGATGTTTATGATAAGCACATTGATCATCGACGATGAACCGTATTGTTGCGAGGCTTTAGCCACGCTTCTTGAACGGCATTGCCCGGAAGTTAAAATCGCCGGTATTTTCCAGGAAGGAGAAGCTGCTATCAAAGGGATTGAAGAAGCAAATCCGCAGCTTGTGTTTTTAGATATCGAAATGCCGAGAATGAATGGTTTTCAACTGCTGGAAAAACTGGGAAATATTCATTTCGGGCTGATCTTTACCACGAGCTACGATCAATATGCAATCAAAGCTATCAGGCACAGCGCGCTCGACTATCTTATGAAGCCGATCGATCGCGAGGAGTTGCAGGCAGCAGTGCAGAAGGCGGCTGCGCATCTGAAAAGTCCGATTCCGCAGCAACTTGAAATACTTTTCCAGCGGCTCATGCCAGGCGCCGGCGCTTTGCAGCGGGTCGCGTTGCCTACCGTAGAGGGGCTACAGATGATCCTGGCCGAGTCGATCATCCATGTCAGGTCCGACAGCAACTATTCGGTAGTGCTGCTGAAGGGAAGACCGAAAATCGTGGTTTCGCGTACACTGAAGGAAATGGAAGAGCTGCTGGAAGATTATCCCTTCCTGCGGGTCCATCATTCGCACCTGGTGAATCTGAACGAAATAGAGCGTTATGTGCGGGGAGAAGGCGGTTATCTCATCATGAGCGACGGCTCTAATGTCGACGTTTCGCGTAGCCGTAAGGAAATGCTGCTGACGAGACTGCGACCCGGCCGCATTGATTAAAGCGCCATCTTACCCGACACCGCTTCCATGGGCGCGATGTTTTGATTTATCCGGAAAAAATTCTCCGGATCATAGCGATGCTTGATCTGCTGCAGTCTTTCATAATTGTGCCGGTAAGCTGCTTTTATCCGCTGCTGGCCTTCATCATCCATTACGAAATTCAGGTAGGCGCCGCCGGCCGAATAAGGATGCAGCGCTTCCCAGTAACGTTTGCACCAATTGGTGATCTTTTCTGCGTTATGAGGATCCGGATCAACCCCTACGATCACACCGGCGTATTTAGCGTCCCGGTACGCCCAGGCGGTCTGATCCTTTCCTACTCGCGTTACGGCGCCGCTCACCGGATATAAATGCATTTGCGAAAGCGGCGTGGGTATATCCGATCCGAATTCGAAATGCAGCTTCCTGGCTTCTGCGTTAAGTTCATTGAAGAAATCGGCCCGCCAATACCATTGCAGCCCGGGGGGAAGCAGACCGTCGAAAAGCTTTTGTATGGCTGGATAAGGCATCTCGCCGAGATGAGAGAATATCGGATTCAATGCAAGTGCCGGCCTGAAAAGCTCCGGCGCTTTAGCCGGATCACCTGAATAGCACCATACGATGCCGCAGAAACGTTTGTGGTGAAGCGCTTCGGGAAAAGGCGGCCCGGGAATTTCCAGGGTAGCAACGAAGCCATTTAATTCTTCCGGCGCCTGATTGATGAACCGGTGATACCATTCCATGATCCTGTCTGTTTCCTCAATAGGCCAGAGCGTTGGCCCCCCGTAAATCATTTTTACCGGGTGGGCTTTAAACTTGAAGGCGGTGACAATCCCGAAATTTCCACCGCCGCCGCGAATGGCCCAGAACAGATCTGCATGGTCCTGATCGTTCACGGTGACAAAGCTGCCGTCGGCTAACACCATATCGGCTTCCAGCAGGTTATCAATGGTGAGCCCGTACTTTCTGGAGAGGTAACCGACGCCGCCGCCAAGGGTAAGTCCTCCTACACCTGTGGTAGAGATAATACCTGCGGGAACAGCGAGCCCGAAGGGATGGGTTGCATGGTCCACTTCTCCCCAAACATTTCCTCCGCCTACGCACACCGTGCGATCTTTAGGATTCACTAACACGAATTTGATGCCGGAGAGGTCGATCACCAGTCCGTCGTTGCAAATGCCCAGGCCGCCGCCGTTATGTCCGCCCCCACGAACGGCAACAGGTAAACGATTTTCCCGCCCGAAGTTGACCGCACTGATTACGTCTGCCACATCCCGGCAGACGACGATCAGGGCTGGACGCTTATTGATCATCGCGTTATATACTTTTCTGGCAGTATCGTATTCCGGATCTCCGGGAACGATAATCCTGCCCCGGATACCGGCAGTGAAAGTTTTAAAGGCAGTGGAATCGGTATTGATTTTAGTTGACGACATGGCAAAATGATTTTAGACGGATCCAAAGTTATTATGCGCAGAAAAGTAAGGCTGTAAATTTCAGACCAAAGGTGTGTAATTTTAATTCACTGCCCTTCGCTATGCA
>DASZRP010000129.1:0-6960 GCA_035548895.1 Puia sp.
GCCCTATAAGGGTAAAGGATTCGACAACTGGGATCTGAGCGTTCAACGCGCTGTTTCAGTGGTTCGCATTCTGCAGAACAAATATGGTATTCCGCCCGCCAAGATGACCGCTGCCGGTCGCGGCGAATATCAACCCGTTGCTTCAAATGATACACCGGAAGGCCGCGCTGCTAACCGCCGTACCCGGATCGTTATCCTTCCGCAACTGGATCAGTTCTTCAGCCTGTTAGAAAGAAAAGGATAAACCTTCATAGAGAATCATCAATAAAAAGGCCCTGCTTTTGCGGGGCTTTTTTATTTGATGACAGATGATAGATGACGGATGACAGACTTCCGGTGAAACAGGTTTACAATAAACTATCATTATGTGCGCTCAAAAACCGTTAACCGTTAACCGCCAACCATTAACCGTTAACTAATAACCTCGCACGTTCTTCCCTTCCATGTAGTTAATAAAAGCTTTGTTGACAACACGATTGCCCCCGGGAGTAGGATAGTTACCGGTGAAATACCAGTCGCCGGTATTTGTGGGGCAGGCCCGGTGAAGGGATTCGATAGACTGGAATATCACCTGAACGGGCGTCTGGACGTCCGGCGGTGTAATGAGTTGAGCTATTTTGTCGGAAATTTCCTGGGTAGTGAACGGACGGTACACCTGGCGCACTACATTTTCCGAATGCAGCTGTCCAAGGCGTTCCAATTCCTTGCAGTTTCGGTAGAGGTCGGTCAGGCAATCTTCTTTCCCTCTCTCCTTCATCAACTCTATAGCGGCACGGAAGGCAATAAAATCCTTCAGCTTGCTCATATCGATGCCATAGCAGTCTGGATAACGGATCTGCGGAGCCGAAGAAACAATGATGATCTTTTTCGGTTCAAGACGCGCGAGCATGCGTACAATGCTTTCTTTCAGCGTCGTGCCCCGTACAATAGAGTCGTCGATCACAACCAGCGTGTCCAGGCCCTTCTGCACGGTACCATAAGTAATGTCGTAAACATGCTGCACCATTTCATTCCGGCTTACGTCGGCGGTAATGAAAGTGCGCATCTTGACATCCTTGATCGCGATTTTCTCAATCCGGATTTTTCGGTTGATCATCTGCGATAGCTTCTCTTCCGTAATATCGTTGCCCCAGGATAAAATGCGCTGGATCATGATCTTCTTCAGGTAGTCGTCCAGGCCCTTCCACAAACCGTAAAAAGCGACTTCTGCCGTGTTGGGTATGAAAGAGAAAATGCTGTTTTTGAGATCTCCATCCACCGCTTCCAGGATCTGTTCGCTCAGGTTATATCCTAAGGCAATACGTTCCCGGTAAATTTTTTCATCGCTGCCACGTGAAAAATAGATCCGCTCAAAGCTGCAGGCGCGCCGTTCTTTGGACTCCAGGATCTGTTCGAGCGCATATTTCCCGCTCGATTTGACGATCAGCGCATGTCCCGGGGTAAGCTCCAGCACTTCATTTTCGCCCACATTGAATACGGTCCGGATAGCAGACCGCTCGGAAGCCGCCACAATCACTTCATCATTTACATAGTAATAGGCCGGGCGAATACCATGCGCATCGCGAAAAACAAAGCCGTCTCCGTTGCCAATCAGTCCGCCGACGGTAAATCCGCCGTCGAAGAGCGGTAATGCCTGCTTAAGCGCCTTTTCTACATTAAGTTGTTCCGGCGACTCCTCATCGGCCTTGACGATAAAATGATGGATCACTTCCATCATTGCAGCCAGGTCGCTCTGCTTTTGAAATTCTCCGGGCTCTATATTCACGAGCGCAAACAGCTCGTCGGTGTTGACAAGGTTGAAATTGCCCGCCAGCGCGAGACTGCGGGCCGGCAGGTTATCCCGCTTAATGAAGGGATGGCAGAACTCCACATTGTTCCTGCCCTGGGTGCCATAACGCAGGTGGCCCAGCAGCAGTTCGCCCATCATGGAAATATGCCCTTTCAATAAACCAGGCAGCCGGCTGATATCCGGCTGGTATTTTTCGAGATCATTCACTTCGGCGTGGATCTTCGAAAAAATATCGGCAATGGGCTGCGTATTGTTGCTCCGCAAACGATGCAGGAAGGGGTAGCCCGGTTCTACGTTCAGCTTGACGGAGGCGACGCCGGCGCCATCCTGACCCCGGTTGTGCTGTTTTTCCATGAGCAGGTATAGCTTGTTCAAGCCATACAATGCCGTACCATATTTCTGGAGATAATAAGAGAAAGGTTTGCGAAGCCGGATGAATGCCAAACCGCATTCATGTTTGATTTGGTCGCTCACAATTGTTTTTTAACAGGGCGACGGAACCTTCGGTTAGTCGCGCATTTTGTTTTTTATGGCGACAGAACGCCGGTGCTGCCGCTAAAAAGAAAGCGCAAAGTTAAAGCAATTCGAAGGAGATTAAAAATCCAGCTTTTAACCAAATAGCGATCTGGTATTCATGAAGTTAACCAGGGCGGCCGAATTCCTGAGCTTCAGCTTCTTAAGAATGTTGTGGCGGTGAACTTCCACCGTTTTCAGGGAAATGCCCAGTTCGTCAGAAATTTCTTTGGACAAATAACCGGCCTTGATCAGGTTTATGATATTCATTTCCCTTTCCGTCAGCGACTGAATTCCCTGACCCGGATCAAATTCAGGGTCTGCCTGTCCGGATGTATCGGAAAGAATTTCCTTGATCTCCTGGCAGACATACCGGTTTCCGCGGTAGACTTCCATGATCGCCTCCATCATTTCCTCTTTTGAAGAGTTCTTGGTCACATAACCCCTGGCGCCATTCTGCAGCATTTTACGGGCGTAGGAAGGCTGAGAGTGCATGGAAACGCCGATCACCCTCGACTCCGGCGATACTTCGCGGATCTTCCTGGTCGCTTCCATTCCGGAAAAAGGAACCATGTTGATATCCATCAAAATGACGTCAGGATGCTGTTTTTCAGAAAGCTCAACAGCATCTTCTGAATTTTCGCAGGAGGCAATAACCTGAAAGCGGGCTTCTGCGTCAGCATCGAGCATATAAGCCCAGGTCTCCCTGATGAGCTTGTGATCGTCCGCAATTAATATCCTGATCATATGATCGGCTTTTATAGGTGGGGATTTCGGGTTTGTTCTACCTGTAAATTACTAAACCCTGATAAGAAACAGAAGATAAATCGGGTGTTTTCACGGTATGTAAGGGTATCCACTTAGTGTATCATGGTTATTAATTCGACGCGAATTGCCTGGTTTCCCATTTGGAAAGGTTTGGACAATGCTGATAGTCCTTATCGATCATGATATAGTAAGTGGCGATCCTCGCCTGGAACCATTTCTGCAGAGCATTGTTCTTTTTTTCATCCAGCGCCCGCTGTGCGATCCAGTTGTAATCGTCGCGCATATTTTCCCGATGGGGTTCTGATTTGGACATCAGGTAGATCATGCGCACTCCTTTCTTTCCGCGTTCATCGGTGAACACGGTTGGTTTGGAATATTCGCCGGCCTTGAGATTAGAGTTCTTCAGCAACAATACCATATCCTTATCGAGCTCGTCGATCTGCAGGTAGTTGGAACCATCCCGGGCCAACAGCATGCCCGCGGTGAATTTGGCATTCTCATCGTCGCTGTATTTAGCCACCGCTTCTCCGAAGGAAAGCCCACCGTTCATCAGCTTGGTACGGATGGAGTCAAGATGTGCGATCGCTTCATCCGATTCGGTTTCCGTGATCTGCGGAATACGCAGAATATGACGCACGATGGCATCGTCGCCATTGCGACTCACCATCTGGATGATATGATAGCCGAATTTAGATTTGATGACGGGTGAGATCTGTCCGTCCTTCAGCCGGAAAGCGGCATTCAGGAAAGTGGGATCCCATTGCTTATCGTTTTTGTTGAGCTGGTAAGTGCCGCCATTGTTCTTCGTTCCGGGATCATCGGAGTAAAGGCTCTCCAGGGTCTGGAACTGGCGTGAACCGTCTTCCACCTGCTTCTTATAGCCATTGAGCTCGTCGATTGCCATCAGCTCGATATCCCGGCTGGGTTTTGGATACACGATGATCTGGCCGATCTGCAGCTTGGAGTCGAAATAGAGCAGACTGTCTTTCGGGATCCTGTCGAAATATTCTTTTACTTCTGTCGGCGTGATCTTGATCCCATCCACGATCTTGCTGCGCATCCCGCTGGCCATGCGTTGCTCGCGAATGGGTTGACGAAAATCTTCCCGCATCTGGTAGATGGAGCGTCCTGAGATCTGCTCCAGCGTTTCCTTGCTGCCGTATTGAGAAATGAAGTAACGGATGCGCTGATCGATCTCTGCTTCCACTTCATCGTCTGTCACCGGAATAGAATCCTTCTGCGCCTGCAGCACCAGCGCTTTTTGCGTCAGCATGCCATCCAGCAAAGTGCACTCGTTCTGCTCCTGGCCACCCTGACGGCGAATGTCCTCATTCGCCAGAAAGATGTCCGATTTCAGCACGATCTTGTCGCCCACGATACCGATGATCTTATCGGCCACAGCGGGCTGCTGACTAAATCCTGCCAGTGCAGCCAACAGAAATAAAGAGACGAAAAATAACTGTTTCATATTCGGGATTCTGCAACTTCCAAAAATACATTCAATAGCGGCTTTCAGGATAAAGGGAACACGATTTAACAAATCATTGCCCTTCCGTCTACCCGTTAACCGTCATCCGTCATCTGTCATCCACTCAAAGCGTTCTCTTCACTTCTTCCTCTTCGTATGCTTCCACGATATCGCCAACGCGGATATCGTTGTAATTCTTGATCGTGAGACCGCATTCCATGCCGGAGGCGACTTCCTTTGCATCGTCCTTGAACCGTTTCAGTGAGCCCAGTTCGGCAGTGGCGCCTTCTCCAATGGGATAGATCACGATGCCATCGCGTACCAGGCGGACTTTTGAATTCCGGAAGATCTTGCCGTCCAGCACATAACAACCGGCCACGGTAGCCTTGTCGAATTTAAATACGTTCCTGATCTCCACATTGGCCACGATCTTTTCCTGGATCTTTGGTTCCAGCATTCCTTCCATGGCGCTTTTCACTTCTTCGATCGCGTTGTAGATGATAGAGTAGGTCTTGATCTGCACGCCTTCATTTTCTGCCAGCTTCGAAGCCTGGCTCGAAGCGCGTACATTAAAGCCCACGATCACCGCATCCGATGCTGTGGCCAACAGCACGTCGCTTTCTGTAATGGCCCCCACAGCCTTGTGCACCACGCGCACGGCGATTTCTTCGGTCGACAGTTTCTGCAGCGAATCGCTCAGTGCTTCTACGGAACCGTCCACATCTCCCTTGATAATAAGATTAAGCTCCTTGAAATTGCCGAGCGCCAGTCGGCGTCCGATCTCATCGAGCGTAATATGTTTCTTGGTCCGGATACCCTGTTCACGCAAAAGCTGCGAACGTTTGGTAGCAACATCCTTGGCCTCGCTTTCATCGGTGTATACGCGGAATTTTTCACCGGCCTGCGGCGCTCCGTTGAGCCCCAGGATCAATACGGGAGCGGAAGGCGGCGCTTCGTCCACGCGCTTGTTCCTTTCGTTGAACATGGCTTTCACCCTGCCAAAATACTGGCCGGAAACCACGAGATTTCCGTTCGAGAGCGTACCGCCCTGCACCAGCACCGTGGCTACGTAACCGCGTCCTTTATCGAGCGAAGCTTCGATCACCGTTCCGGAAGCTTCCCGGTTCGGGTTCGATTTGAGATCGAGGATCTCGGCTTCCAGCAATATTTTTTCGAGCAGCAGGTCTACATGCTGACCCTTCTTGGCCGAGATCTCCTGGCTTTGATATTTACCACCCCAGTCTTCCACCAGCAGGTTCATGCCCGCAAGCTGTTCCTTGATTTTTTCGGGATTGGCGCCTTCCTTATCGATCTTGTTGATCGCAAATACCATGGGCAATCCCGCTGCCTGCGCATGCGAGATGGCTTCCTTGGTCTGCGGCATGATGGCATCGTCGGCAGCGATCACAATAACGGCGATATCGGCGGCCTTGGCGCCACGGGCACGCATAGCCGTAAACGCTTCGTGACCCGGCGTATCGAGAAAGGTAAGTTTCTTGCCGTTGGTGGTCGTTACCTGGTAAGCGCCGATATGCTGGGTGATACCCCCGGCCTCACCCGCCACCACATTGGCAGAACGGATATAGTCGAGCAGGGAGGTTTTACCATGGTCTACGTGACCCATGATGGTCACCACCGGTGAACGCGGCTTGAGGTCTTCCGGATCATCTTCGATCTCCTCTTCTTCCATTTCCAGCGCATCATCGATACCGATGAACTCGACGGTATAACCGAATTCTCCGGCCACCAGCTCGATCACGTCGGCTTCGAGGCGCTGGTTGATGGACACCATCATGCCCAGGCTCATACATTTCCCGATGATATCGGCATAGCTCACATCCAGCAGATTGGCCAGTTCGCTTACGCTTACGAATTCCGTTACCTGCAGCCTGTTATCTTCCGGTTGTTCCTGACCGGCGAGCTCGGCATTTTCTTCCCGGCGCGCGCGACGGTATTTTGCTTTGAGGCTCTTGCCGCGGCCGCCCGTACCGGCCAGCTTGGCCTGGGTTTCGCGGATCTTTTCCTGTATCTCTTTTTTATCTATCTCTTTCTGTTCGCGAGGCGCATGGCGGTTTCCGCCTCTGGGCGCCTGCTGATCCCTTTTCAGAATGGGGCGCGCAGTGCCGGTTCTTCCGCCCTCTCTTTGCATGGGCGTGCTGCCCTGGGTGGGACGGCCCACATCGCGTTTCTCGATCGGGATGCGTTTCCGCTTCCTCTTCTCGTCCGCTTGCCGGGGTTTCTCTGCTTCGGCAGGCAGATCGATCTTGCCGAGAATTCGCGGCCCTTCGATCTTCTCTGCCCGGATATTCTCGATGGTGGCTTCTTCCGGTTTTTCTGTCTCAGGCGCTTCCTCCGCCACTTCATTCCGCACTTCCGCTGCAGGCTCTGCTTCAACAGGCTCCTCTTTTTTCTTAGTCCCCTT
>DASZRP010000130.1:0-15125 GCA_035548895.1 Puia sp.
GCCCACCTTGCTCTTGAAATACTTATCGTAATCCAGGAGGAATATCCACAAAATATAGAGCAGGGAGTATAGAAACCAGAAGTAAAAATGCTGGTAGCGATGCAGCTTGTATCTTTTCTGGGAAGCGTTCATCCGCATCCAGGGCTGGATATCGATGTCGTCGTCCACACCGGCCACATTAGTATAGGAATGATGAACAATATTATGCTTGCTGTTCCAGATAAAGCTGTTGCCACCCAGTATATTCAATGAAAAAGCCGCCAGCATATTGATCCATTTGCGCTTGCTGAAGCTGCCGTGCGAACCGTCGTGCATGATGTTGAACCCGATGGCAGAAATGACCACCCCGAAGAGGATGCATTCAAAAATGGCCAATAAGCCGTTCTGTAAAAAGAATACCAGGTGAATATATAAGGCAAGAAAAGCCAGGCCCAGGATCACAGCCTTGACATAGAGGTTAAGGTTCCCCGTCATCGATTTCCCGGCCTGTTCGAAATAAGCATTGATCCGCTTTTTCAAATCGGTGTGGAAGGATTGGGGGCCGGCAGAAAACTTAGGTACGTGCATCAACGTTTTTTGGGAGACAAAGGTATCCCTTTTTTTAGTATATGACGGGAAAACGCGGATAAATATTGCATACGTAATCCACAATATAACAAACTGTTTAGGTATCCAATTGCACCAGGGCGTCCAGGCTTCGGATGCCGATCATTTTTTCGGTAATAAAGCCCTCGGCATAATTAACGCCGATCATCTTGCCGAACATCTGATGCCGCCCGACAATCGAGCCTAAAAACTCGGGGCTGGAAATATAAGTCTGCGGTTCATCCTTCTTATAGGCCTCGGAATAAAACTGGGAAGAATAAGCCCGGATAGCATCGAGTTTCCGTTCAAATACCGGCGTAATATCAAAGACGAAGGAAGGCTGATAAAACCGGTCCTGGATAAAATGAAGCACATACTTAGGCCGCCACTGCGCCTGGGATTTGCCTGAAGCGTCCTGTGTTTCCACTTTCCGGAGGCCGCTCAGGAAACAACTGTCCGAGATCAGCTTGCCCGCCCGGCCGTGGTCGGGATGACGGTCGTCGAGCGCGCTGGCGAGAACGATCTCCGGCTGATAGTCGCGAATAGCCCTGATGAGTATGCGCTGATGCGCTTCGTCGTTTTGAAAAAAGCCATCGGCCATACCCAGGTTCTCGCGCACATCGAGATCCATGACCCTGGCGGCTGCCGCTGCTTCCACCATGCGAAGTTCCGCCGTTCCCCGGGTGCCCAGTTCTCCCCGGGTCAGGTCGATCACGCCGGTCGTTTTACCATGCAATTTTTCCATCATGAGTGTTCCCGAACAGCAAAGCTCAACGTCGTCGGGATGAACGGCGATGGCAAGGACATCTATTTTTTTAATCATGCTGCAAATTATAATAAGTTGGGCAGAGTGCCGGCCTCCCATCATTCACGGATTTACCATAGCTTTGCATGCCGAATTTTATCAAACAAATAAATTCTTTTGCTATGGCTTATGATGTCGTGGTGCTCGGAAGTGGTCCAGGCGGTTATGTCGCTGCCATTCGGGCATCCCAATTGGGTTTTAAGACTGCAATCGTTGAAAAAGAGAGCCTGGGTGGTATCTGCCTCAACTGGGGCTGTATCCCGACCAAGGCGCTGCTGAAAAGCGCCCAGGTATTCGAAGATATAAAGCATGCTAAGGAGTTTGGTATTGAAGCAAGCGGACAGCCTGACTTTCCGGCCGTGATTAAGCGCAGTCGCGGCGTGGCCGACAAAATGAGCAAGGGCGTGCAATTCCTGATGCGTAAAAACAAGATCGACGTTTTCATGGGCTTTGGCAAGTTCAAATCCAAGGGCCAGCTCGAAGTGACCGGCGCTGACGGTAAATCCCAGATCGTCGAAGGCCGTCATATCATCATCGCCACCGGCGCGCGGAGCCGGGAACTGCCGAACCTCAAACAGGACGGGAAGAAAGTGATCGGTTATCGTGAAGCGATGATCCCTGCCCAATTGCCGAAAAGCATTATCGTTGTCGGCAGCGGCGCCATTGGAGTTGAATTCGCCTATTTCTATCACAGCATGGGCAGCAAAGTGACTATCGTCGAGTTTCTGCCGCGCATCGTTCCGGTGGAAGATGAAGACATTTCAAAAGAGCTCGAGAAGCAATATAAAAAGGCCGGCATAGAGATCTTCACCAGCAGCGAGGTGACCAGTGTGGATACGAGCGGCGCCGGTGTGAAGGCGAAAGTAAAAACGGCCACCGGAGAAGTTACCCTGGAAGCGGATGTACTGTTAAGCGCTGTTGGCATTGCCGCCAATATCGAAGGCATCGGGTTGGAAACGATCGGAGTTAAAACGGAAAAAGGCAAAGTGGTCGTCGACAAGTTCTACAATACCAATGTTGCCGGCGTTTATTCCATCGGTGACTGCGCTCCGGGGCAGGCCCTGGCCCATGTGGCTTCGAAGGAAGGCATCGTTTGCGTTGAAAATATCGCGTTCAACGAAAAGAAATACGGCCATGCGCCCGAGCCTATCGATTATAACAACGTGCCCGGTTGTACTTACTGCACACCGGAAATCGCTTCCGTCGGCTTCACTGAAAAACAGGCCCGCGATGCAGGCTATGAAGTGAAAGTGGGCAAGTTCCCGCTGAGCGCTTCGGGGAAAGCATCTGCAGCCGGACACACCGAAGGTTTTATCAAGGTGGTTTTCGATGCCAAATATGGCGAATGGCTTGGCACCCACATGATCGGATATAATGTCACCGAAATTATTATCGAAACTGTGGTTGGCCGGAAACTGGAAACGACCTACCATGAAGTGCTGAACAGTATTCATCCCCATCCCACCATCAGCGAAAGCGTGAAGGATGCCATTGAAGTGGCTTACGGGGAAGCGATTCATTTGTAATAGATGACGGATGATAGATGACAGATGACGGTAGATAAAAAATGATAGATAATAGGACTTAATTGCCCATGTGAATCTGCCAATAGTTAACCATCATCTGCCAACTGTCATCTATCATCCGTCATCTACTAATATTCACCCATGCTCCCCCTCTCCGTCTGGGAATCAGAAAGTTTCTTTTCTCCGAAGGATTATATCATTATCGGGAGTGGCTTTACGGGGCTATGGTCGGCCTATTATCTTAAAAAAAAACATCCCAAACGGTCGGTGACGATCGTTGAACGCGGCATCATTCCCGGCGGGGCAAGCACCAGAAATGCCGGCTTTGCCTGTTTCGGCAGCTTTACCGAGCTCATCGCCGACAGTGAGGCCAATGGCGAAGAGGCCATGCTCGATCTGGTGGAGCAGCGCTTCAGGGGATTGAGAAAGATCAGAAACCTGTTCGGCAAAAATCAGATCGGGTACGAATCGTTCGGCGGCTATGAGCTGGTTCCTCCCGGCAAATACAGCGACCTCAATACACTTCGAACGCAGATCGACGAGCTCAATCAAAAGCTGAAGAAGATCACGGGCCGGCAAAAGACTTTTCAGCTAAGTCAGTCCCGGCTAAAGCAATTTGGTTTCACCGGCGATTATCATTTCATTGAAAACCGGATGGAGGGGCAATTGCATTCGGGTCATTTTTGCGAAATACTGCTTCGCCTCGTTCAGTCGCTGGGCGTTACGGTACTGACAAACACGGAAATCTTTAAGCTGGAATCTGACGCCCGGGGCGCCCGCTTGCATACCTCGCTGCCGGTAACCCTGCAGGCGGAACAGGTGCTGGTCTGCACCAATGCCTTTGCCCGGCTTCTGCTGCCCGAGCTCGATGTAAAACCCGCAAGAGGACAAATTTTACTGACCTCTCCGATAGACAATCTGAAATTCAGGGGATGCTTTCATTATGACGAAGGGTTTTACTATTTCCGAAACCTGGGCGACCGGGTATTGCTTGGCGGAGCAAGAAATAAATTCCTCCGGGAAGAAGAAACGTTTTCCGCATCCACAACCCCTGCCGTACAGGAAGAGCTCGAACGCTTTTTAAAAGAAGTGATACTGCCGGATGCCACCTATACCATCGAACAGCGATGGAGCGGGACCATGGGCATGGGCGCCGAAAAAAAACCTATTGTGCAACGGATAAACGAAAGGGTCTGTTGCGCCGTCCGCATGAGCGGTATGGGAGTCGCCCTGGCTCCCCAGGTCGGGAAAGCGGTCGCCGCGCTGCTCGACTAAGCCGACCGCCACAGTCTGCATTCAAATTTGTAGAAGGATGATCCCATCGGGCAACCGATTGCGCAGTGGTATACTCTATGCTGTGCAGTGTTGATCCCGGCACGCTTTTTTGGGTTCATGAAGCAGACACATGAATGAAATGTGCGAAAGAACAGCAACATTCCTTTAACAGTAAAATGTAAATCATGAAAAAAGAAAATAGCGATCAGAAGAAAAGCCCGGTCAGCCATGACAGGCATAAGGCAGGAAGTAAAAAATCTGCCGCCATGGCCGGAGAGCAGGCCCGGAGCGCAACAGACCGGGTAATGCCGAAAAGAGGAACGACCTCTTCTCAAAACCTCTCAAAGACGGGCACCAATGTTTCCTACGATGATGAAGAATAAAGAGTCAAAAACAAGATCGGGGAAGAAGAAAACGCCGGCTTCAAGCAGCAGAAGCAAAAAATGGTCTGGCAAAGTAACTCAGACCAGTGATGCGCTGGATTTGGAAAACGGCGTATTCAAAGGCAGCGATCCAAAGAAGATCGCTGCCTCCCTGAAACATTCGGCCCTTCACAGTCACCGCCGGAAAGCGTCGCCTTTTCAATCGGCGATGTCCATGCTCAACTTCTATATCAACCGGGGCGGTAAAAATCTCAGCCAGTCAAAAAAGAAGGTGCTTGAGAAAAGTAAAACCGAGTTGAGAAAGGAGTTTGGGAAAGAGGACAAATAAAGCAAATGCGGACAATCAAACTTTGTCCGCATTTATTATTCCGATCATATCAGCATGCCGGCAATGGTAGCGGACAGATAAGAAGCGAGAGTTCCGCAGAAAAGTGCTTTTAAACCGAGCTTAGCGAGGTCTGCTCTTCTTTCCGGAACAATTGCGCCGATACCGCCGATCTGCATGCCCACGCTGCTGAAATTGGCGAATCCGCAGATCGCGATGCTGACAATAGTTAGTCCCTTTGGCGAGATAATCGGCACCGCGCCCGATGTAAGGTTCTTAAAAGCGATGAATTCATTAATAGTGAGCTTCTGGCCCAGCAGGGTAGCTGCGCTGCGCACGTCTTCATTGGGAATGCCCATGGACCAGGCAAAAGGATAGAATATCTTTCCGAAGATCCAGTTCAGATCCAGATCAAAAGCGGGATTGAACAGGTGGCCTGTTTTCATCAGCAGGTAGTCAATCAAGGCAATTACGGCGATGAACCCGATCAGCATGGCGATGACATTCATCGCAATCCGGAATCCCTCCCCCGCGCCGTGAGAAATCGCGTCGATCAGATTCGTATAGCGGCTGCTCACTTTCAACTTCACCGTTCCCAAAGTCTGGCTCTGTTCCGTTTCGGGCCAGACGATCTTGGAAATGACCAATGCGCCGGGAGCAGCCATCAGGCTTGCTGTGATAAGCCGCGGTGCAAGATCCATTCCCGCCTGTGCGCCCATGTTCGCATACACAATAAGGATCCCTCCGGCAATACAGGCCAGGCTCCCCGACATACTGGCCAGCAGCTCGCTTTTGGTCATCCCGGGCAAATAAGGCTGTATCATCACCTGCGCTTCGATCTGTCCCACGAATGCGCTGGCGACATTGCTCAGTGCCTCGGCTCCGCTGACGCGCATAATGAAATTCATGGCCCTGGCGATCACCGCGACAATGCGTTGCATGATACCCAGGTGATAGAATACCGCAACGAGGGCGCAGACCAATATAATGGTGGCGGTAACGTTGAAAGCAAAAACAAAACCTCCGGCTGAATAATCTTTAACGCCCGACGCTCCGGCAGGCACGGCGAGACCGCTATAAACAAATGCCGCGCCTTTAAAAGCAAACTGCTCGATCCTTTCCATGCCACGACCCAGGAACTGAAAGAACCGGTTCACCGGTCCTACTCTCAATACCAATACCGCGATGAAAAACTGCAACAGCAAACCAGATACCACCAGACGGAGATTCACGCGGCGACGATTGTTCGAAAACAGAAAAGCCAGTCCAAGTATGAGAATAATGCCAGCCAGTCCCTGGAGCCTTTGCATGCAGATGTTTTGCGGAAGATAGGAAATTAATGGCGAAAGGCGACCGGGCCTAACGGACCTGGGCGTTCATCATTGTTCATCATTAGTTTGTAATTTTGCGGACCTAAAGTAAACGCATGTCTATTGTTCGTCTTGTTGAGGATCAAACGCATCCGGGGCTTCGCCGGATCGGTGAAAAGGTTTTGAATAAGGAAAGAATTCTGTTCGATGAAGGCGTGCTGCTTTTTGAAGAAGCGGATCTCTCTTATGTCGGCGCATTGGCCAATCATGTTCGGGAGCGGCTGCACGGAAGCAAAACTTATTTCAACCGGAATTTTCATATCGAACCGACCAATGTCTGTGTCTTCTCCTGCGCTTTCTGTTCCTATTCCCGGCTTTATGCCAACCGGGAGGAGGGTTGGGAGCTCAGCATTGAGGATATGCTGAACATCGTCCGGAAATACGACGGCAAGCCCGTTACCGAAGTGCATATCGTTGGCGGTGTTCATCCCAAAATGAACCTGGCTTTTTTTGTTGAACTGATCCGGCAGATCAGGGCGCATCGACCGGACCTGCATATCAAGGGCTTTACCGCGGTTGAACTGGACTATATGTTCCGCAAAGCGAAGCTGACCGTTGAAGAAGGCATCAAAGTACTTCATGAAGCCGGACTGGATTCCCTCCCGGGCGGGGGCGCGGAAATATTTGCACAGGACATACGCCAACAGATCTGCGCCGATAAAGTGGATGCCGAAGGCTGGCTCCGCATTCACCGGGCTGCCCACCTGGCCGGCATGCATACCAACGCTACCATGCTCTACGGGCATATCGAGCAATATCATCACCGCATCGATCACATGGAACAGCTCCGCAGGCTGCAGGACGAGACCGGCGGCTTTAATACTTTCATCCCCCTGAAATTCCGCAACAAGCAAAATGATATGAGCCATGTTCCCGAAAGCAGCGCGATCGAAGACATGAAGCTATATGCCGTGAGCAGGCTGTATATGGACAATTTCCCGCATCTTAAAGCGTACTGGCCCATGCTTGGCCGCCAGCATGCACAACTGACCTTATCGTTTGGTGTAAATGATCTGGATGGGACCATCGACGACTCGACAAAGATCTATTCCATGGCGGGCGCCGAAGAACAGCATCCCACGCTGACCACCACACAACTGGTTGCCCTCATAAAACAGGTAAAGCGTGAACCCGTAGAACGGGACACGCTTTACCATGAAATAAAAAACTATAAGGATTTTGACCTGACCGAGATGGAGGCCGATCCGATGTACAACTGATCCGGACTATTTATCCCTGACGCTGACCGAGATCCTCCGGTCCTTTGCCCTTTCGGCGTCGGGAGCATCTGCCGCCGCTTTGGCAAAAGCAGAACCATAGCCTTCGGCTCCCGTGACCTGGGAAGCTTTAGCGCCCGCGCCTTTAATGGCAGCAGCAACTGTGTTGGCTCGATCCTGCGACAGTTTCTTGTTCTGAATACTGTCGCCCGTCCGGTCGGTATATCCGCCGATCTTTATTTTTACCTTGGGATAAGCTTTCAGGATAGCTGCAATATTATGCACCTGATCGATGCTTTCGTTCGTGATATCCGAGCTGTTGGTTTTAAAATTAAGATTGTCAAAGTCAAACCAGACATCCTTCCCGGGCTTGCTGTTCGGATCGTTCAGGAAATTCACCAGCTGATCTTCTATCCCACCCTTGTATGCGTTGAGCTCGGTGCCGTCGGGCAGTTTCACCTTGATCTGCTCCGGCCCCGCAGCCACAGGAGCCGGCGCGGCCGTGCTGTCGCTTACCACGGCCACAGAATCCGACATAACGGGTGTAGTGGATTCCCGGTTACTTCTTTTGAGGAAGTACCAGATAACGAGCAGCAGTACCAGGCCAACCAGTACGGGCAGGAGCCATCGGGAACCGGAAGCTGCCTTAGCTGTTGCCGCGCTGGCTTCGCTGCCAAGTTTGGAAGCCGTTTGACCGATACCGGAAACTGCGGAAGAAAGTTTGCTGCCAATAGCCGACAAGCTGCCTATGCCGAGCACGGAGGAAAGATTGAGGCCCGAAGGCACTGCATTCAAAATAGCATCCTTCTGGCTGTTGAGAAAAGAAAGCAGCCCGCCCGCGTTCAGGTTATTATCCGTGATATGCTTGCCCAGCACGCCCATGGCAGCCGGCGCAGCCACATTCAGCAGCGAGCTGGCCGATTTGGCGCTCACGCCCGAGAAACCGGCAACAGCATTTGCTATCCCTGCAGCCCGGTCGCCAAAAAGATTTCTCAGAATGTTAGATCCAATGGAAGCAGCCTCCCCGCTGCCAATGAGGGAAGTCAGATTTTCCGGAATACCGTTTTTGGCTGCATCCACCGCCATATTCAGTATGCCGTGAACATCTCCGGAACCGGCTTTATTCAACACGCCGGCAAAGATGGAAGGAATGATGCCGCTTACCGCCTGCTGTACATTGGAAGAACTCTCGCCAAGCATACCGGCGGCCTTGTTCAGCAGATCGCCGGGCAACAGGCTTTTGACTGCGTCGATTAGGTTGAATGACATACAATACCATTTTTTGGTTATAGAATAGAACAATTGCGAAAAAATGGGTGCAGATATGACTATGTCTTATGGAGGGAGGGTCTCCTAAGTTAGGAATAAATTCCGTACCAGCTAATATCCTTTCTTCTCCAAAATCGATATTTTCTACCTTTGCGGATATGAATCCCGAATCCGTTTCCGGCGACCATGCCCATCACGACCATGCGCATCATCATGATCATGCCCACCATCACGGGCTGGCACATACCCACACGGTGGAACTGAAATCTGTCAACACCGCGTTTATTGTCGGCATTGTTCTGAACCTGGCCTTTGTCGTTGTTGAAGCGATCGTGGGCCTCGTTATCCACTCTCTTTCACTTCTTTCCGACGCAGGACATAATCTGGCCGACGTAGCCAGCCTGGGGCTTGCCCTGTTTGCGTTTCGCATGCTCAAAGTGAAATCAAGCTCCACCTATACTTACGGATATAAAAAGACGACCGTGCTGGTCGCCCTGCTGAATGCCGCCGTGTTATTGGTCTCCATCGGCGCCATTTTCTACGAATCCATCCGCGTGCTCGTTCATCCCGAACCATTGCCAGGCAGAACCATTTCGCTGGTGGCGGCCGTGGGGATCCTGGTGAACGGGCTTACCGCTATGCTTTTCTATAAGGCCCGCAAGGATGACCTGAATATCAAAAGCGCTTTTCTTCATTTGCTTGCGGACGCTATCGTATCGGCGGCCCTGGTGGTGGGCGGTATCCTTATCTATTTTACCAGTTGGTACTGGATCGATCCCCTGCTTGGCATTGGCGTATCCGTGGTGATTGTAATCAGCGCGTGGGGATTGCTGCGCGACAGCCTCCGGCTATCTTTGGACGGAGTGCCTCAGGGCATCGACCTGAAGAAAATAAAAAGCACGGTAGAGAAGATAGACGGCGTCCGGGACTTCCACCATATTCATATCTGGGCGCTGAGCACGACGGAGAATGCGTTAACCGGCCATGTGGTGCTCGACAGCGCGATTGGCATTGAAGCGCAGGAAAAAATTAAAAACGAGATCAGGCATCAATTGCTGCATGAAAATATTCAGCACGTTACCCTCGAAACGGAAACGGAATCCATGGCCTGTGAATCACTGGAACATCACTGACGGGTTATTTCAACAGTGATTTGATCGCTGTTTCCAGTTCTCCGCCTTCCATATTCACTGCCCGGATCACGCCCTGCCGGTCAACCAGAAAGGACGATGGAATCATATCCACGTTGTATATCCGGGCAGACTGTGCATCCCACCCCCGGCTGTCGATCACCTGGATCCAATTCATGCGGTCGTGTTCAACAGCAGATTTCCAGTCATCGGGTTCATCGTCTAAGGATACGCCATAAATTTCCAGCCCCTTGTCGTGGTACTTATGATATAACCGGGCCAGCCTCGGATTATTTTTCCGGCAGGGCCCGCACCAGCTTGCCCAGAAATCGATCAGCACCACTTTTCCCCGCAGATCGGAAAGCTTAACCAGTTTCCCGTTCAGGTCGGGCAACGATAAATCGGCAGCAGTTTTTCCGGGGCTCATCTGTGAGAAAACATTTAGGCAGCAAAAGCTAAGACAAAAGAAAATAAGGATCCGATTCATTTACAGCAATCTTTTTTTACAAACAACGACCGGAGTATACTCAGCAGTCCATTCCACAAAAATTTAACCGTCTTCATCCTGTCTAATTTACAAAACTCCAGTAAATACCAATCCTTAAACGAAAACCTGGATAGGGATAGTCTGGCGCCACCAGATTATTATTGGTAAATCCGAACCCGTAAGCGCTGCTGATCTCCGCCGTATTCAGGTTCTCGGCGCGTACATAGACGGCGAAGGCCCGGATCCTGAAATTCAGGTAGGCGTTAATATCCGGCAGCTTCTGGCTGATAGTCGTTTGATTCTGGGTGAAGAACTGTCCGACAACCGGAGAATAGTTATCTGCCTTATAAGGCGTATAGTACCTGAATTCCAGGCCAAAGGCAATATTCAGGTTTTTGAATCCGAACTTACCCTCGTAACCAAACTGGTCGTTGGTTACCAGCAGGGGGATGTTCACCGGGGCATTGCCGGCCCGCTGCTGCAATACGAGGTGCGCCCGAAGCACCCAGTGCCGGGCAAAGACAAATACCTTATCGCCTGCAAGCTGGAGCACATTGAATGGATTTGATTCCTGGGCGGCTACATAGTAATCGGTAAAATAAGGATAGTTGTTCAGCAGGTAATAGTTCGCCGACAATTTGAATCGCAATGCCGGCTGAAAGATGGACCCGAATATATGGGTAACGTTTTCTTTATTAAAAAATCCTGGCACACCAAATCCAAAGCTGCTTTCCTGGTTCCACGCGGTGGAAAGCGTCCGGTTTACGTTTTCAAACCCAACCTGCAGCGAGCCCAGCTTTTTGCTGATCTCGCGCTGCAGGCTGATGTACGCATTATAGTCGCCGGCATTGTACCCTGCTAGATAAAAATTTCCAAATGCCTCCACATCCCATTTTCTATTCTTCGTCTTATTGCGATACTCGCCATGCAGGGAAATATTGTACAGGGTCCGTTCGCCCGCGTCGTAAAAGCCATGGAGGTTTTGCAGCGTGGCGCCCAACTTCAGAAACTGCTGCGGGTTTTTGGCGTCGGGAAATGAATACACCGACAGATCATTGGTCAGGTCATGCCAGGTGTCGCCAAGCCGCACAGTATCGGGAGTCGAAATAAAATTCAGATGCTGAATATAATAGGTCGTATCCGGATTGTAATCGAGAAAACGATAGTGGAAAGTCTGATAGCTGAACGTATGTTCCGCCCTGAACCGGGGATAAAACAAAGGGATCACCGTGGAGTCTGTTACGATCGAATCTTTTTTCCCGATCAGGTCGTATTGCTGCCGGAGCATATAAGTGCCTAATGAATAAAAGGTGCCCGTGGCAATCTGCACGCCAAAGGGATCGCTTTCCGCCGTACGGTTATTCTGCAAACCCAGGTTTGTCGGAATGGTGAACCGGTCGCGGTAAGTCTCGTCATGCAGATTGTTCAGATCTTTGATACCCGCGTTCTCGCCCGATTCCAGCTTACTGCCCACGATAACCATGAAGGCCTGGTATCGTTTATTCCGGGAAGCATACCAGGAGCTGAACCGGTAATTGTTGTGATTCGTGTTCTGGTTATTAAAATTACCGGGAGAGTTGATGAGCCGGTATTCGAACATCGCGTTCCAGTTCTTGGTGATATTCCGCGTATGGAGCAGATCGATCCACTGCTCCAGGTGATTGCCAATAAGATATCCGAGCTCCGAGTAAGGCTTGGTGGTATGATAAAATTTCGTTTCGTCGGCCGTGAAAATATAGGGATCATAAGCATGCCATCCCGGATCCCATCCCGGTTTCATAAAGGGTTGAAAAACGAGGCTCCTGGCAGCATTCCCCGCATTGCCCAGATCGATCCAGGTAGCAGGAACCGGATTGCGCTGGTAGAAATCGACAATAGAGGAATCCAGCTTGAGCAGCCGGCTGGAATCAAGATAACGGTAATTGATGGAAATGGTATCGTCTACCCGGTGCTGAAGGCTGTCCCCGCTACCCGATCCGCCACTGCCGCCTCTTCCCATATTGCGAAGACGACCCATCGGGTCCTGAGCGTTCACGGCGATGCCCAGCAGCAAAAACAATATGCCGATTAGGAATATCCTGATCCAACCCGCCTCCATCCGAAAATTTCCCGGTAAATTAAACATTCGTGCCGCTGAACCGTTTGAAAAAACGTTAATATTTAAATGGCTTCGATCACGCCTTTGAAAATAGCTGTAAGCCTCGGCTCCGCCTGCCTGGCCGCTTCAAGCACTTCTTCATGCGTGATAACATTCTCCTCTTCGCGTATACCCATGTCTGTTATAATGCTCATCGCCAGCACCTCCATACCCAGATGCACGGCCGCAATGGCTTCCTGCACCGTGCTCATGCCGACGGCATCCGCCCCGGCTAAATGAAGCAGCTTATACTCCGCACGCGTTTCAAATGCAGGACCGGTAACGCCGGCATATACGCCCATTCTGATTTCGATCCCTTGCCTGACAGCAACGGTCTTCGCTTTTTCGATCAATGTTCTTTTATACGGTTCACTCATATCGGGAAAGCGGGGACCGAACTGCTCGTTGTTCGGACCAATGAGGGGGTTGACGGTGAACAGGCTGATATGGTCTGTGATCAGCATGAGGTCCCCTACCCTGAATCCGGGATTCATTCCACCCGCTGCATTGGAAAGCAGCAGGGTCTGAACACCCAGCCATTTCATGAGTCGAACCGGAAAAACCACCTGGTCTACCCGGTACCCTTCGTAATAATGGAAACGGCCCGCCATCGCCACGACCCGCTTGCCCGCCAGGCGGCCGAAGATCAGCTCCCCGGAATGACCTTTAACGGTCGAAACCGGAAAATCGGGGATCTGGTTGTACGCTACCCGGTAGTCTATCTCTATTTCTTTCGCCAGATTGCCAATGCCGCTCCCAAGCACAATGCCTATGGAAGTGGGCCCGGCATAATGCTTCCTGATAAAATCGCGCGTTGCATCCAGCCTGCTGATCTCATTTTCCGTCATACGTTAAATTAAAATCGTTTTTGCGCTCGCAAAGATAAGCTCCTGCAGGGTATTGCAAAGGATTAACGGATACGGGTACGACGCAGCTCAAGCAGGTTCAACCCATTGGCTTCAAAGCCGGTGACCGAAGGACTGACCAGGTGGATCACTTCATCGTACCAAAGCGGAACGATCGGGGCGTCGCGGATGATCATGCGGTCCATTTCCTCGTAAAGCCGGTAGCGGGCGCTGTCATTATTCTCCACCAGTGATTTCCGGTACAGGGCATCAAATGCCGGATTCTTATAGCGGGTATAATTTGGAGGCGCGGGATTCTGTGAATAAAAAACACTGAGATAGTTTTCCGCATCGGGATAATCGCCGATCCAGCTTGCCCGAAAAAAAAGCGCCTGCGATTTGGCGGTTTCTTCCAGCAGTAAACTTTTTTGCAGAATGTCGACCTGCACCCGGATACCGATTTCCTGCAATTGTCGCGCAATGAAGCCGGCCAGGTCTGAATAAATATCGATCGTTTTGAGCGTAAGCTGCGGCAATCCGCGGCCATCCGGAAATCCTGCTTCTTTCAACAGTTGCCTTGCCTTCTCCGGATCATAATGATATCCTTTTACAGTGGCTGAATCATAACCCGGCAAACCGGAAGGGATAAACCCGTTCTCCGCCGGGCGACCAATCGAATTGCGCAGATACATCATCATCTTCCTTCGGTCGAAACCATAATTGATCGCCTGACGCAGCTTCAGCAGGCGCAACGGCGATTGCCGCACCTGGGGCAGGCTGCTGTCCATCAGTATGCCGAGATATTCGGTATTGAGATAAGGGCTCTTGGAAAGCTGAATCCGGCCTATCCAGGATTTCTTCAACTCTCCTTTTTTATTCAGCACCTCGTCTTTGAAGGAGGGGTCAACATCGTTCATGAAATCCAGCCTTCCCTGCTGCAGCATCAGGAATTCCGTTGCCCGGTTGTCGAAAAAACTGATCTTGATCGCGTCGAGATATGGCAGGGGATGACCTTCCGCATCGCGTTCGAAATAATGTTCATTTTTTACGAGGATCAGGTCCTGCCCCTCTTCCCAGCTCTTGAACCGGAACGGTCCGGTGCCGCAGGGATGACTGCGAAAATCCCTTCCATATTTCTCCACCGCTTCATGAGGAACGATGGAGCAATACTGCATGCTCAGCAAGCCTAACATGGGATGAAAGGGAGAAAGAAGGGTCAGCTCGAAAGTTGAATCATCCGGCGCCCGCAACGACTGCGGTCCTTCCACCCGCTCATTGAAGATCCATGCGCCGCTGCTCGCTGTTTTTTTGTCCATGATCCTGGCAAGGCTGTACACCACATCGGCGGCGACCATTTTTCTTCCCCTGCCGCTCGGAAACGCTTCCGAATCGTGAAAGTAAACGTCGGTCCGCAGGTGAAACCGGTACACGAGATTGTCCTTCGATATTTCCCAGGATTTTGCAAGCGAGGGAACGATCTGCAATGAGGAATCGGTTTGCACCAGCGTGTTGTACAACTGGTGAACCGGCCAGATGATCGACTGATTTTTGGCAAAAGCGGGATCCAAGGTGGCGATACCCGTGGGCTCATTGTAACGGAATACCTGCCGCTTGTGACCTCCGGGGTTTCCGCAGGAAAGCAAAAAGGCTGCAATTGTTAAAATCGGAAAACTAGTCCATTGAGTTTTGGGCAAATGTTTTACTTTCATCGCTGCGGCATCGGTAAAGATTAAAAATGGCAAGTTATCCAATGAAACGCATTATCCCGGTA
>DASZRP010000131.1:0-8868 GCA_035548895.1 Puia sp.
CCGGAAACTTTTTCACCGGGATGTGGGGGTGTCAACAGATAGCCGCGTGGCATGAGCAGAAAGCTCATTATTTTTTTGAGCTTCCGCATTTTTATTTTTCTCGATGGGAATGAAAGGGCCGTACCGGTGTTGCGTCTCCGCAAAGCTGTCAGCATAAGGTCCGAACGGATAGTCGAATGGTTTGGAAGCCAGCAGCGGCCAGTCCTGCTTAAAAAGCCTGAGCGGATGGGGTTTTGAATTGATGAAAGCGGCCAGGTCCCAGGCCTGCTCATCGGTCAGCACAGCCATCGGATATTTCACGCCGAAGGGCATGGCATATTTGATGAACCCGGCGAGGCTTGAAAGCCTGTACATCCCTGCAGATACATTGTATGCATGATTACCCCACAGCGGTGGATAAATATAGCCTGACCGGTCGGGCCTTGGCTGCCCCTGGCCTTCGGGTCCATGGCAGGCCTGGCACCTGATCTGGTAGAGCACCATTCCGCGGATAGTATCGGCAGCCCGGTTCAGCAAACGAAGTGCAACAGTTCCCGAACCGCGGGGCCGGATACCTCTTGGCACTTCACTGCCTATCCATTCTATATACGCTACCATGGCTTTCATTTCGATGCTGGTGCTGTCTATTCGCTTTCCGTTCAGGCTTCGTTCAAGGCAGTCGTTGACTCTCGATTCGACAGACTCGAGATGTCCGCTCCGGGCTCTGAACAGGGGATAGCAGGAAGCGACGGCGAAAAAAGGATTGGCATAGGGATGTGTGCCTGCCTGCAGATGGCAGTTCTGGCAATTCATTCCGTTTTCAGCCTGGCTGATCCTGCCCCCGGGACCGAAATACAATGAGGTTTCGGTGATCAGCTTCCTTCCGTACCGGATAAGGTTGCCCGCTTCGGTTTGGGGAATCAGTGACGAGTCGGGTGCTTTCCAAATGAAACGGGCATAGAAAGCAGAATCGGAATTTCCCTGCGAAACGGCTCCCCGGTCCCGACTTTGACAGGAAAACAAAACAATACCTGCTGCGATCATGAACATCATCGCAGTAGGTGGGGATGTTGAACAGCTTCTTTCATTCATCCCGCAAAGCAGTATGAACAGCCATGTTCCTGAACCCTGCCAACGGCCCAAACGCCCGACGGAACAACCTGAACACCTGGTAAAATACCGGCCAGCCATTCTTTTTTAACGTCGTCTGCATTCAGGTTCATTTTCCCGGCAAACGCAGTGCTGAAAACCGTGAGCGCCATATTGCAAACACAAAACAGTACGCCGTCGGACTGAAGTTGGTTAATGCCGATGTCTACATTCCCTATGCCTGGAACAGTAAAGTCACCGGTCTGAGGCTGCCAGAAAGGATTTCGCGTGGATGGAGATTTTGTTTTGGGGTCGTCGATCTTAAATGCTTCGCCGAATTTGTATTTTTCCCAGAGGTCATTGCCCATGGCGTAGGGTATGGCATTATGCCGGAGAATGACGACCACGCCGCAATCCTGTGCCTTGCCATTCGTCACCAGGAAGATCCTGGGCCAGGCAAAGGGCATGATTTCATTCGGGCCGGTAACGTCGAATGAGATGCGGTGTTTTCCTTTGATTTTTGACAGCCAGGCTTCGGGATCGTCGGAGTCTCCGATTGAAAAACCCGATGCCGCATGCGCGGATGACGGTAAAGTGGCGGTGCCCACAGCAATAGCGCCTGCGGCCAGCTTTCCCAGAAAAGCTCTTCTGGGATTTTCTGTGTGTTGATGAATACTTTTCATGCTTGAAAAATTAAGTGCTTGGAGAATCCGGGCGGATAAGCCGTGGACGGCTTCGAAGTTTGCCGATGGGGTGGGACTGAAAGTGATTGAAGGTAAGTATTTTAATTAGATCCGGGTAAAAATAGTTTTGACCTTTCTCTGTCGGGTCTTTGCGCGGTCAATGCGTAAAATGCCTGCTGATCCAAATTAGAAAGAAAGTGTGTTTGACGGACGATTTCAGATCAACGCATTGAACAGAACCTCTACGGGATGCAGGGCTTCCCGGTTCGCCCCGTCTTTAATCTGATGACGGCAGCTGGTTCCAGGAGCGGCGATGATCACTTCTTCGCTTTGCTTGCGGACGGTGGGCAGCAGGACCAGTTCACCCACTTTCATGGAAAGCTCGTAATGCTCTTTTTCGAATCCGAAGGAACCGGCCATGCCACAGCAGCCGGAAGGAATCGTTTCGACCTTATAATTTTCTGGAAGCGAAAGCATTTTGACGGAAGCGCTCAGCGATGATAATGCTTTTTGCTGGCAGTGTCCATGCAGCTTGACCAATCGTTTTTCCTTTGTGAAAAGATCCCTGCTGATATTTCCTTTGTCGATCTCCTGGGCAATGAACTCATCGATCAGAAAAACATTTTTGGATAACGCTTTTGCCGCTTCGAAATGCTCGTCGTCTGCCAGATCGATATATTCGTCGCGGAAAGTTAATATAGCGCTCGGTTCCACACCAAGGAGCGGGGTATCTGCGGTAACGAGCTGGCTGAGCGCAGCCACATTCCTCTTGGCAATTTTTTTGGCCTCTTTCAGCAATCCCTTCGACATCCAGGCCCTTCCGCTTTCCTCGTGTTCCGGGATGATCACTTCATAGCCGAGCCTTTCCAATAGCTCGATGGCGCGAATGCCGATCCCGGTATCGTTGTAGTTGGTGAACTCATCGCAAAAGAGATATACTTTACGATTGCTCTTCAGGGCCGATGACTTTCTTTTCTCATACCATTTTTTCAGGGTGGTACGATAGAGCGTCGGCATGGAGCGTTTGGGGGCGAATCCCAAAATGCTTTTAAGCAGCGGCGCTGTCAGCGAATTGCTGACAAAGAAATTATACACGCCGGGCATCAGCGATCCGAGACGGGACGAACGATTAAAATTGGCGATCATCCGGGTGCGGAAAGGAATACCATTGGCCTCGTAGTAGTGCTGAAGAAATTCTGCTTTAAGCTTGGCGACATCCACATTCGACGGGCATTCAGATTTGCAGCCTTTGCAGCTGAGACAAAGGTCCATCACCTCGTAAATTTCCTTATGGTCGAAAGGATTTGCCTTTTTCGAATTGGTCAGAATTTCCCGCAGTATGTTGGCCCTGGCGCGGGTGGTATCTTTCTCGTTTCGCGTGGCCATGAAAGACGGACACATGGTGCCTCCGGATAATTGTGTTTTGCGACAATCGCCGGAGCCATTGCATTGTTCCGCGTGTTGCAGAATATTTTGTCCGTAAAACCTGAACACAGTCTTTATTTCCGGGGTTTGCTGGCCCGGCGTATATCGCAGCATCGTATTCATCGGCGGCGTGTCGACGATCTTATGCGGATTGAAGATGTTGTTCGGGTCCCAGGTTTGTTTAATTGTTTTGAACAGCTGGTAGTTTTTCGGGCCTACCATCTGGGGAATGAATTCGCCGCGCAGCCGGCCGTCCCCGTGTTCACCACTAAGAGAACCATTATACTTCTTGACCAGGGTAGCGATCTCCTGGGCGATGATCCGGAAGAGCTTATTGCCTTCTTCGGTTTTCAGGTTGATGATCGGGCGCAGATGAATTTCGCCAGAACCGGCATGCGCATAATGAACGGAATGCAGATTGTATTTCTCCAGTATGCGATTGAATTCCGCAATGTAGCCGGGCAGGTCGTTCACGTCGACCGCGGTATCTTCTATCACCGGAACGGCTTTGTCGTCGCCCGGCATATTGCCCAGCAGTCCGAGCCCGGCTTTCCGAAGACTCCAGATCCTGGCGCTGTCTTCGCCGAACAGCACGGGATAATGATATCCCAGACCGGCGGCCTTCATATCGGCAATGATCTGGTCGGTGATACCGGAAATCTCTTCTCTTGTGGGTCTTTTAAATTCTATAACGAGAATGGCTCCGGGATCCCCTTTCACAAAAAAGCGGTTCTTGCTTTGTTCGATATTGCCTTTTGTACATTCGAGGATATAGTGATCGATCAGTTCGCTGGCGCTCGGTTTATATTTCAGGGCGATCAGGTTTGCCCGCAAGGATTCGTCGATGGTGTTGAAATGAACGCAAAGCAGGCCCACTTCGGCCGGAGGCAGGGGGATCAGGTTCAGCCTGATCTCCGTGAGGAAAGCAAGCGTTCCTTCCGAGCCGGCGATCAGCTTGCAGAAGTTAAAATCCGGTTCACCGGCAACAAAGGGATCGGCGTCCATCAGTTGATCCAATGCATATCCGGTGTTTCTTCTTTCTATCGATTTCTTTGGAAACCCCCGGGTGATCTCTTCGCGGTTGTTTTCGTTGCCCAGCAGCGTGCGGATATTTTTGTAGATCTGTCCTTCAAGGTCCGGCTGCTCGCATTTCTGGTGGAAGGTTTCGGTAGACAGCGATTTAAAATTGCATGTTGAACCGTCGCTCAGCAGGCCGGTAACTTCGAGCAGGTGCTCGCGCGTGCTTCCGTAAACGACAGAATTCGAACCGCAGGAATTGTTTCCCACCATGCCGCCGATCATAGCCCGGTTGGCCGTTGATGTTTCGGGGCCAAAAAGCAATCCGTGCGGCTTCAGGAACATATTGAGTTCGTCGCGGATCACGCCCGGCTGGACCCTTACCCAGCGTTCATCGGTGTTCAGTTCGAGAATTTGATTGAAGTACTTTGAAACATCGACAACGATGCCATTGCCGACCACTTGTCCGGCTAAGGAAGTGCCCGCTGTTCTGGGGATTAGTGAAGTCTGATTGTTGGCAGCAAAATCAATCAGCGTTTTCAGATCGGCGATTGTTTTTGGAATGGCTACGGCCAGGGGAAGTTCGCGATAAGCGGATGCATCGGTAGCATACAGGATGCGCATGGTCTCGTTCCAATACAGGTCGCCGGCCAATTGTTCGGAAAGTATCTTCAGTTTTTCTTCCATGGATCGAATTGCAGCGCAAAAATATAAAACGATGGTCGTTTGGCGGAATTGTTTTTGCATTCAGGAAGCCGTAGTTTAGTGTTAAATCTGATGAGAAAATGGCTTCAAGGAGAAAGTTTATAAGATCGGGCGCTTTGTTAGGTGCGGCAATTCTTTCCGATAAGTCCGGGCTGCCCCGGTTTCTGCAAACGGAGTTCGAGAGCAAAAGGCCGCCGGTGGCACAGCGCCGGTTCGTGAGCAAGTCGGTTGAGGATCTGATTAAGGATTCTGCCAATTGGTCGACGAATAAAGAACTGGTCTGGCTCTTTCAGAACTGCTTTCCCAATACATTGGATACGACGGTTAGTTTTGAGATGGCGGAGGGCAATCTCGACACCTATATTATTACCGGCGACATCGATGCCATGTGGCTGCGCGACAGCAGCGCCCAGGTATGGCCGTACCTGCGGCTTATTAAGAGTGACCGGCGGCTCCAGACCATGATTTCCGGACTGATCCGGCGGCAGACACGCTGCATTCATCTCGATCCCTATGCCAATGCCTTCTATAAAAATACTTCGCAGGAGAGTGAATGGAAGAAAACGGATTTGACGGAAATGAAACCCGGCGTGCACGAACGCAAATGGGAGATCGATTCGCTTTGTTATCCCATCCGCCTTGCCTATAAATACTGGAAGACCACCGGGGATGTTTCCCCTTTCAATCAGCAGTGGAAAACGGGCATTCGCATGACGGTAAAAACATTTGAAGCCCAGCAACGGAAAAACGGTCCCGGTCCTTACCATTTCGAGCGAACAACGGCCTGGGCTACGGACGGCGTTCCTTTGGGCGGATATGGATATCCGGTAAAGCCGGTAGGGCTGATCTGTTCGATGTTTCGCCCAAGCGATGATGCCACTATCTTTCCCTTTCTGATCCCTTCCAATTTCTTTGCCGTCGTTTCTCTGAGACAGGCAGCTGAAATGGTCAATGCCATCAGCAAGGATGCGGTGCTCGCCAATGAATGTAATAAACTCGCCGACGAAGTGGAAAAAGCGCTGAAGCAATACGCCACGGTCGTTCACCCGCAATTCGGAAAGGTATATGCTTACGAAGTGAATGGATTCGGCAGCTACAACCTGATGGACGATGCCAATGTCCCTTCGCTGCTTTCGCTTCCTTATCTGGGGGCTGTTTCCAAAGCAGATCCCGTCTATCAGAATACGCGGAGACTGCTCTTATCGACCGAGAATCCTTTTTTCTTCAAAGGCAGCGCAGCGGAAGGGATCGGAGGACCGCATGCCGGGCTAAATATGATCTGGCCGCTCGGCATCACCATGCGGGCATTGACGAGTTCGAGCTCCGTGGAAATAAAAAAATGCCTGGACTGGCTGATAAAATCTAATGCCGGAACCGGGTTCATGCATGAGTCTTTTCATAAAGATGATCCGGCCAATTTTACCAGGAAATGGTTTGCCTGGGCAAATACCCTGTTCGGCGAGCTGGTCTGGGACCTGCATGAACGGAAGATGCTGTAAGAGGGAAACGGGAATATTCAGTGGAAGGAGAGACCGAAATAGGTTAAGATTCTGGGAACAAAAATCAGCGCCCCCGTTATTGCGCTGATCAGGCAAAACCATAGTACGGCGCCGGCGGCTATATCCTTTATGGATTTGATCTGCGGATGGAGATCTGCATGCACCATATCACATAGTTTTTCCAATGCGCTGTTGAGCATTTCCAATGATAGTACGCCCCCTATGCAAATCAGGATGGCGATCCATTCCATTTTGGAAACATGAAAAGCGACGGCCAGCAGGAGGGAGGCTATAGCACAAAGGGATTGAATCCGGCCATTTTTCTCGTGCCTGAAAAAATAAACAAGCCCTGAAAAAGCATTTGCGAATGTATGCTGGTTTTTAGGTTTCATGAAAAGCGTTTTGCATCTGATGGATAATGGCAAAGATATTTCAGGTATCCGGGTTAAGCGCGTGCTGCCCTGGTTCGATATTTGAATGTAAATAAAACGGTTTATTTAAGTACTAAAACTTCAGCGTATGACAACTCAGGAAATTGCTTCCAGGCTGCATTCCTACTGTTCGGCCGGGAAATTTAAAGAAGCATTAAAAGATTTATTTGCCAGGGACGCCGTCAGCATTGAGCCGGATAACACGCCCGGCTTTGACAAAGAGACCAAAGGGCTGGATGCGATGTTGAAGAAAAGCGAGCAGTTCGATTCGATGGTAGACCAGGTACACGGGATCAAAGCTTCCCAGCCCGTTGTGGCGGGTAATGCCATCGCGATGAGCCTGGATATGGATGTTACCATGAAGGGCAGGGGACGAACCAATATGGCGGAGGTCTGCGTCTATACCGTCAAGGATGGAAAAATCGTTAGAGAAGAATTTTTCTGGTAATCCCTTACCGGATACTATTTAAACCGGGAATTGTAAAGGGATCCCTGCCGATTCCCGGTTTTCAGGTATTTAGTTTGAAGAATGCATCGGGGCTGCCGTTCATCAGCAGCATCAGGTTCTCCAGCACCAATTCCTTAAATCCATTTATTTGACGAAGGTCTTCCGACCATAAAGTGGTATCGCCCAGAACGGATTCAATTAGCCAATTCAGATTCCCGTCTGCTTTGCTCCAATAGACATTTAATTTTCCGGCTTCTTCATCCTGAAGCCTGTATTCGATTCCCCGGAGGTTGCCATCGAACTGATGTTCTTCCTTTTTTTCCGATTTCATATAAAAAAGCCAGCCGGCAAATCCGGCTGCCATAAGCCGCGGGGCTTTTTTTTCTTTCTGGTAATAGTTCAGGATGTTCGCAACATTTCTGGAGCGCATTTTTGTTGAATATTGCAAACAGATGCTCTGCCAGCGGTGCTCGAGAAAAGGATTTCTGAACCTGTCGAGAACGCTGTCGGCGAACCGGATCGCTTCTTCCCTGGAAATGCGCTCCGATTCCACTGCCAGGGTTAGTTCCTGATGAAGCAATGCTGTAATGAAATTTGAGAACTTTTTGTCGTTCATAGCCTGCTTTACGGTTGTAAAACCGGCCCAAATGGCCAATCCGCAGGTAAAAGTATGCGCGCCGTTCAGAAGCCTCAGTTTCAGTTCGCGAAAACGGCTTATGTCTGTCGTGACGATAACCCGTGGGTCCGCTTTGGCGAATGAAAGAATGGTTTTGGTTTTTTCCTGCTGAGATTCAATTGCCCAGAGCCTGTACACTTCCGACATAATGGCGAGACTGTCCGCATAGCCGAACCTGGAGTGAAGCGCCTCCTGCCCGTCCTTTGGCAAAGCGCCGGGAACGATGCAGTCGACAAGCGAACTGCAAAAATCATTTGCCGTTTGCAGCCAGCTGACGAAATCAGGATCCAGGTTATTTTTTCTGCATTTGTCGAGCAGGATACTTTTCAGCAGCAGGCCGTTGTCCGGAATAAGCTCAGTGGGAATAATGACCAGGCCGCTCTCCGGCGACCCGCCCAACCGACGATAACGTTCAAGTAAAAAGGATAGCAGCTTTCCTGGAAAAGAGCCTGGCGGTTCATCGGAAGGAGAATCATCCACATTGACCAGTGCTGCTTCGGTCACATTCGAGATCACCACTTGCAAATCCGGATTTTGCGCGCAGGCGAGAACCGTTTTCCAGTCATGTTGGGCCGACAGCACCCGGCTGACCGATGCATTGATTATCGTATCGTCGATCAGCTGACCGTCTTCAATACCTTTTATGGAGAGCGTGTAAAGGCTGTCCTGGAGCCCGTAAGACTCAATTTCTCCCTGGCCGGTTGATTTTACGATCACAATGCGGCCGTTGAAGATATTTTCCTTATTGGCCTTGTCGATGAAATAGTCGGGAAGCGCACGCAACAATACGCCGGTGCCGAATTGCAAAACACGCTCGGGCAATTCGAAAACCTGCTTCCCGGGAATATGTTGACTTTTTATTCCGGCGATTTTCTTTAAACTGTCTCGGGAAAGGATCATGATTAGATTTGAGGTT
>DASZRP010000132.1:0-5718 GCA_035548895.1 Puia sp.
AGGAAGTGAACGGAATAGGCGGAACTCTGGGAAAGGACAGGCGACGAAAAAACAAGTGCCGAAAGCACCAGCACCGCCTGAGATAATGATCTGGTTTTCATCATGCCTCGAAGATTAAGCATTGGGACGGATAAAGTTACCTGTTAAAACAAAAATCCGGCCATATTTATTATGTTCATCCTGTTAATAAGTGGCCGGAAACCGGATTGTTTTATCTTCACGCCATAATTGGGAATATGCTCAAAATCGGAATATTGGGTGGCGGACAATTGGGAAGAATGCTTTTACAGGCCGCAGCCAACTATCCGGTGGTTACTCATGTGCTGGAGAACGATCCCGAATGCCCCGCCGCCCATCTCTGTCATCATTTCACCCGCGGCGATATCCGCAATTTCGACGATGTTTACCGTTTCGGGCGGGAATTGGACCGGATAACAATTGAAATTGAATCAGTTAATGTAGAGGCGCTGGAAAAGCTGGAATCGGAAGGTGTTAAGGTCTATCCTTCTCCTTCGGCGCTGCGCATCATCCGGGACAAAGTGTTGCAGAAACAGTTTTACAAGGAAAACGACATCCCCACCTCTCCCTTCTTCATTACGAAAAGCAGGGCCGAGCTGCAGCAGTTGGACCACTTTCTGCCTGCTGTTCATAAAGTCGGTTCCGGAGGTTATGACGGCCGGGGCGTACAGGTGATGATCAGCCCCAGCGATTTCGATAAGGGCTTCGATACGCCATCCGTGCTGGAGAGAAAAGTGAATATCCAGAAAGAGATCTCACAAATCGTGGCCATCAACCCTCAGGGGCAAACAGCCCTCTACCCTCCGGTGGAGATGATCTTCGATCCCATGCTCAATCAGCTCGATTATCAGCTGAGCCCGGCAGATATGCCGCAGCAGACGCTCTGGCGCGTGGAAGCCATCGCGCTGAAAGTAGTGAAGGACCTGAAGACGGCCGGCATTTTCGCCGTCGAGCTTTTTCTCGATAAGAACGGAGACGTGCTGGTGAACGAGACTGCGCCCCGCGTACATAACAGCGGCCACCACAGCATCGAGGCCAATTATTCCTCGCAGTTCGATATGCTCTGGCGCATCCTGCTCGACTATCCGCTCGGCAACCCGAAACATATTGCTTCGGCGGCCATGGTGAACCTGGTAGGCGCCGATGGGTATTCAGGCGAGGCTAATTACGAAGGCATAGATGAAGTGTTGAAAATGGAGAATGCCTTCCTGCATCTCTATGGAAAGAAAGAAACGAGGCCGGGTAGAAAGATGGGGCATGTTACGGTGCTTGGCAACGACAAAGCTGATCTGGTGTATAAGGCCAAGCAGATCAAAAAGCATTTGCAAATCAAATCGAAATAATCAGTTATTATGATACCTGTGGCGATCATCATGGGAAGCGATAGCGACCTGCCGGTCATGCAACCCGCCGCCGATGTGCTCAAAGCTTTCGGGATCGAATTCGAGCTTACGATCGTGTCGGCACACCGCACTCCGGCGCGACTGGTGGAATACGCCACCAGGGCAAAAGAAAGGGGAATCAAAGTGATCATTGCCGGCGCCGGCGGCGCGGCACACCTGCCGGGTATGGTAGCGTCTTTAACGCCCCTGCCTGTGATCGGCGTGCCCATCCGCTCTTCCAATTCCATCGACGGCTGGGATTCCGTCCTCTCCATTCTCCAGATGCCGGGCGGCATACCCGTGGCTACCGTGGCCCTGAATGGCGCCAAGAATGCCGGCATACTGGCGGCCAGTATACTCGGCGCTTTCGATGCACAGACAGGCGATAAAGTAGCAGCTTACAAAAAATCGTTAGAGCAGGAAGTACAGGAAAAGATCGAGAAATTAAAAAAAGAAGGTTGGCAAAATCAATTCGACTAATGGACGCAAAACATTGTCTCCGCCGGGAATTCATCGGCGATATCGTGAAAGCCAGCGCTGCCGGTATCATTCTCCCTCCTTTCCTGCACGGTGAAACACAACCGAAAACTTATACGGTCTCCCAGATCATCGAGATCATCCTGAAGGAACTGCCCGGCGGCCGCAACCCGGAAACCGTCGACACCATCAAATCGGGCAGTGGCGATAATCCGGTAACAGGCATCGTCACTACGATGTTTGCCACCATCCCCGTGATCCATGAAGCCATTAAGCGAAAGGCCAATTTCATTATCGCGCATGAGCCGACTTTCTATAACCACGTAGACAATAAAGAACTGGTACCGGGCAACCAGGTAGTAAAACAAAAGCTGGCCCTGCTGGATGAACACGGCATTACTGTCTGGCGCTTCCACGACTACTGGCACCGTATGCATCCCGATGGCATCGTCCATGGTGTGCTGCTGAAAACAGGCTGGCAACAGTATGCGCAGGATAAGGTGAATTTCGAGATACCGAAACAATCGCTCCGGGAAATCGTCGGGCACCTGAAAAAGACCCTCAGCATACCCCATCTGCGCGTGGTAGGCGATCTCGACGCTTCCTGCAGCAGGATATCATTGCTTCCAGGCGCCTGGGGCGGACAGGCCCAGATGCAGGCGGCAGAAACCTATCATTCCGACCTGCTCATCGTTGGCGAAGCCAGTGAGTGGGAAACACCGGAATATGTCAAGGATGCCCGTGATCTCGGCCGCAATCTCTCCTTGATTGTGCTGGGCCATTCATTCAGCGAAGAGCCCGGCATGGAATACCTGGTTCAATGGCTGCAGCCTAAAATACCTGGCGTTACCATTGATCATGTGGCGAGCGGGGAAGTGTTTACGTGGATATAGATGACAGATGACAGATGACAGTAGGCGGTTGAAGGCGAAGGCGGCATGACGGTGCTTACTGGTCGGGAAAATGCTTATCGTGATACATGTTGCTGAAGTCGCCGATCACAGCCATGTCATTACTGTTGAACCGGAGCCGGTCGAGGCGAAGATCATCGACATCGCTTTGCAATACCTTCCGCTTATAGGGATCGAGCGTGCCGCCGGCCTGCAAGGGTAACGCATTCACATCATATTGAAATTCCGGATCACAGATCGTTCCGCGGGGATACATGATTCCCGGCTGTCCTCTCCCACGAATATCAAGCTGCCTTGGATGATCGAGCCCCAGCGTATGTCCGTACTCGTGAGCCGCCGTCGTCGAATTATTCAGCAGATTGTCCAGCTTGAAATAACCCGTATTTGATTTGAGGCCGTCCACAAAGGAAATATGCTTCTCCGAGAAGGCTTCGATGCGAAAAAAATTGAGTGCCGGGTTTGTATTATACCATATAGTTTCAGGAGCGATATCTGGTTCATACCTTCCTTCGATCCGGAAAATGACACGATACGGAGTTCCTTTATGCCGTACCTGCGCTGCCGGTTCATTCCAATGATCCTGAATATCCCGGGCGATCTGCCCGGAAAGTGAAGGCGTGGACGCATCGCCGTAAAACACAAAAACGGAATGGATCACCAGTTCGAGAGACGGCTTATGCAGTTCGACCTCACCCATATTGATTCATATCAGGAAATTTCTGTCAACACCATAAACTCCTGCTCCATCGTCAGCGAATGATCGTAGATGAGGTCGATGAACCCCTCGCCATAAGCGGCGTACCAGGGAATAAAATTCTCGATGCGCTCCTGCAGTTCGTTGTTAGGGAATAAAGCTTCCCGCACTTCATGAATGCGGTTCTTCAGATCGGAAAAATTTCTTTTCTCCGCGCGCAGAATTTTCTTTTCCAGTTCCACTACGCTCTTCATCGCCTTGCTGCGCAGTGACTCCACATGCTGGGCCAGCGTTTCGTCAACCGAGCCCGCCAGTCGTTTCAGATGGTCGTAGTAGGCTTCCCCATCAGCGATTTCCTTTCTGAGGTTCAACTGGTGCTCGGATTGTTCTTTCACCTGCTGGTCCAGCAGCTCGTCTTCAGCGTGAAATATATTGCTAACGGTCAGTCCCGCTTTATTCATTTTCTCTCTCCAGTTTTCCCGGATCAACAAAAAGGAATTCCGGAGAACCAATACAGGGTAAGGCACATGGTAGTGATCGAAGAGAGCTTTGAGCTCGAGCCAGTAAGCCAGTTCACCACCGCCACCTACAAAAGCGATATTGGGCAGAATGGTCTCCTGGAAAAGACCGCGCAGGATCACGTTGGGACTGAACCGTTCTGGAAATTGTTCTAATTCTGCTTCCAGTTCCGGTTTGGAAAAGCTGATCTGGCTGTCGACCACACGATAATTTTCTCCCTGCTGCTCCAACCGGTTACGAAGCTGGTCCTTCAGATAAAATAAGTTGATCTCGCGGGGATTAGCCTGAACGGGATAACGGTTTTCCATGCGCTCGTTAGCTTCCCTGGTGATCTGATAAGACAGATGGTTCAACAGGTCGTCTCGGAAAACAGATTTCATCTGCGCCTTCATGCGTTTGTCGTCGGCGATCAGCACCAGGAGACCGTAGCGCCCGAAAAGGCGATGCAGCAATTTCAGGGTAGCCATTTGTATGGTGTCGGATTCAAGATAGGCAGCGCGCAGCATGCTCACGAGCTCGCTGCCGAAGGGCTGTGTTGCAAATTCCCCTTCTATGCGTTCCACGATGCTGTCCAATCCCTTCGTGCTCATTCTGCCCACTGCGCCCGTTTGCTGCGTATCCCAGGAAACCGTTTCACCGTCAAGAAAGATATGCCCCAGTTCATCCAGATCGGCATCCTCACTGCCCATATAATAAACGGGCACAAAATGCTTGTCGGGATATTGTTCCTTCAGCATTTCAGCCAGCCTGATAACATGCAGGATCTTGTAGATAAAATAAAGATGGCCTGTGAAAATAGCCGGTTGGTGCGCTGTCGTCACGGTAAAGGTATTGGCTTCAGCCAGCAACCGGATGTTGCGGTTCACCCTTTCTTCAACGGCCAGGGGCCGGTAGAAATCTTCCAGCACCTGCACCAGGGTGTTCCGGTCGGTCGGGAATTGCTCACGGGCACGGATAGCCGCATCGAAGCCCGCAAGAGAAACAGGGTGCGCATAAAAGGATTTCAGAAAGTCATGGCCATTCAGGTAATCGGTTACCAGTTTCGAGAAATAGCCGGTCTTATCGTAAGAGCATTTGCTCGCGGTAAAGTTCATAAGCCGTTGGGATATCAGCAAGAGATGCAGTTTAAGTGCCTCTCTAACAACGAAAAGCTTTTTTTGTTTGGAAGGCCGGCATTCAATCCACCACTTCCCCTTCCAGGTCGAAATCATAGGCCCTGGTAATCCTGACCTGCGCGAATTCGCCGATGGGCAGGGGTCGGTCAGACCGGATGATCACTTCATTGTCTACTTCCACAGAATCGAATTCGGTTCTTCCCAGATAACGGCCGGCTTCTTTTTTATCTACGAGGGTCCGGAAAATCTTACCTGTTTTCTCCTGGTTCTTTTCATAGGAAATCTCCTGCTGCAATTCCATCACCTCCTGAGCACGTCGTTCTTTTTCTTCGGCCGGCACATCGTCTTCCAATTCATAGGCCGGCGTGCCTTCCTCGTGTGAGTAAGTGAAAATACCGACCCGGTCGAACCGGTGTTCCCGGAGAAAGTCTTTCAGCTCTTCCACGTCTTTTTCCTGCTCGCCCGGGAATCCGGCAATAAGCGTGGTGCGCAGGCAAATGCCCGGTATCTTTTCCCGGATTGCCCGGATCAGTTCGTTCATTTCGCTGCGCGTGATCTGCCGCCTCATGGCTTTCAGCATATCGTCGCTGGCATGCTGCAGC
>DASZRP010000133.1:0-2150 GCA_035548895.1 Puia sp.
GCCATCAATACGATAAACTGTCCGAAAAGCAGGTTTGCATATCCCTTCACCGGCTCGCCGTGAGAAAGCCAGCCACGAACAAATTCCTCAAGCAGTTCTTCAGCGCGAAGCGCTTCGGTGATGGTCAGGCGGCGATTGGACTGATAAATCCAGACCCGGGAAGACGGATCGAAATCTGCCGGCAATAATTCCTGATAATTTAGATTCATACTGCAAAGATAGGCAGATCGGGGATGAGACTTAAGCGCTTTGAACTTATATGAAAACGATCTGGCGGACCAGTTGCTGCTGAAGCGCTTGGATCTCTTTTTGCCTGTCCTGCATTTCCTTTTGCATCTTTTCCAGCAATGGCTTGACCTGTTCGGCTTGTTCGCTGCTCAGCTTTTCTGCCTGGCGCTTCAGTTCAAGTACATCCTGCTTTTTAGCCCTGATCTCTTCATTGATCCTGGCCTGTGCCTGATCGGCCGCCAGCTTACTCAGGGCTAATGCGGCTTTCAGCTTGTTCTGGAGAAGAGCGTCCGGCAGGGTATCGCTGGTCACTGAATAAGAAAAGCTTGATTTTTGAACGTAAGGTATTCTATCGAGATAGATCACGGCCGGCGCCTGCTGAACGGTCGAGCTTTCATTGGAAAAATCGCGTACCTGGGCCATATCGGCATATTGGATCCGTTGAACCATTTCTTCGTCTTTTGGCAACATCGTCATAAGAACCGAAACATCAGACACCTTCCGCGGTTCATGCCTGTCTATCGTGAGCGCCAGCCGGTGCTTAACCCGGGAGCGGGGGCTTTTTTCAGATACAGCTACTATTTTAACCAGCGCATCGGCTTGCGCTGCCGGAATAACAGCAACTTCCTTAGTCAGTATTGCTGTCTGTAATGGTGGCGCCTGACCGCTTTCGTGCGCGGGCAACGCCTGATAGACATCGGGGCTATGGAAATAAGAGAAAGAATTGGCAAGAAATACAAAAAAAGCAGCCAGCAGGCTAAGCGACAGAACAGGAGAGAAGGTCGGCCTCCGCCTTCCGGTGGATCCCGTCAACCGCCTGATGCGTTGAACCAAAAAGCCCGGGTGGTTGCCGTCGGCGGCTACCGAAAAATCCGCTCCGCGTTGCCTGAACTTTTCCAACGCAAACAGGGCGCCGGCGTAAACCGGAACGGGATAATTCCATTGAATTACCGCATCATCGCAGGCCAGTTCCCTTTCCCGGGAAACCGCTCTGAAGAAGAAATAAGCAAAAGGATTGAAGAAAAAGATCGTCCGGAATACCATCATCAGAATATGGAGGAGGTAATCATTACGCCGGATATGATTCAGTTCGTGCAGAAGAATGGTTTCTACCTGCTCGATGCTGAGACGGTTCACCAAAGCCACCGGTAACAGGATAAGCGGCTTGAAAAACCCGAGGGTCTGCGCGGTATTGGTCCATTCTACCAGCCGGACACGGACCTCTTTTCGTATACCCATGACAGAAGCCGTCTCATCGATAAAAGATTGCAACCTCGCCGGAGTGGATTGTAAACCGACCTGCCTGGCCAGGCGCAGCTGATAGAAACCGGCTAAGTATCGAACCAATAACCCGAACAATATGATCAGATAAAGCAGGCTGAAGACTGTCCACACCGGGCTCGCCGTGAAGAAGGGCAGTTGGAACGGAAGCAGCAGGCGAATATCCGCCACCGTTACTGTCTGACTTAACCCCAGCAGGGTGAAAAGAAACCAACATGTGCCGGCCCCTGAAAACAGGAGGGCCAGATTGTGCCGGTTCGCGGGAGAAAAACGTCTCTGATTGCCCGTTATCAAAAGATAGGTTAACCAGAGCAGCCCTATCTGCCAGACACTATTAAGCAATGACTGACCGAGGCCGTTCAGACTGCCCGATTGCAGGAATTGGAGCATGCTATTGCTTTTTGAGGTTGTTGAGCATCTGCTGAATTTCTTCCAGCTCTTCCGGTGTCGCTTTGTGATTACCGAGGGCATGCAGCACCAGTTCGGTAGACGATCCGCCAAACAGGGTGCTGATCATTTTGCCGATCAGATGTTTCTGGGTCTTTTCCCGGCTCACTTCCGGATGATAGATATGGGTCTTTACCGAGTCGTCCCGGCCAACAAGTCCTTTTTCATACATGATCTGCATCAGCTTCAGGGTG
>DASZRP010000134.1:0-21037 GCA_035548895.1 Puia sp.
CATCAATAAAACCATTGTATATTATGGATGGTTCGATACCGTAAGCCGGGCCGTTACCGGAATCGTTTCCGATTATGTTACGCCCTCGCAATTCACCTATAAAGAATTCGTATCGTTGACGCAGAAGGATTTTCAACCTGCGGCATGGACTAATACCAATGGCGATGATCAACTATTTATACAAATTAATAAAGAAGCAAAAGCATCTACCGTGCTGCAGCAGATCAATGCATTATCTGCCAGGAAGTGGAAGGATTTTGAAGCAGCTACAGGAAAGACGCTGAAAATGTCTAAAAGCTATGACCTGGTACCGGCACAGGATGTGCATTTCGCAACAGATGTGGAAGAATATGGCGTTACGAAAATCAGCAAGCCGGTTTTGTATGGACTGATCGGGATCGCATTTTTCCTCCTGTTGCTGGCCTGCATCAACTATATCAATATGAGCCTTGCACAAATTCCGCAAAGGGGAAAAGAGATTGGTGTAAGGAAAACGTTGGGCAGCAGCCGATGGCAGTTGATCAGGCAATTTCTGAATGAAACATTCATGGCCACTTTAATTGCCTGCGCGCTATCGCTGATATTAAGCTGTTTGGGCTTCTGGATTTTAAAAGACATTATTCCTGACGGTGTGACATTTTATAGTTCCGCGATGGAAGTGGTCGTTTTTATGATAGCACTTGCCCTGGCCATTACTTTTCTGGCAGGTATATATCCCGGATGGCTTATTACACGCTTGAATCCGGTGAATGTATTTAAGCATTTTTCTATTGTACAAAATACGCATCAAAAATTTGGCCTGCAAAAAGCCCTCATCGTATTTCAATTCGTAATTGCATTGGTATTCATTACCAGTTCCATGATCGTAGGCTCACAACTGTGGTACACATTGAATGCCGACATGGGTTTTAATAAAGACGCCGTGGTATTGGTAAGTGTTCCCTTTAAATACCTCGACGATCCGAAATATAAGGATAAACAATTCACCCTGCTGGCCAGACTACAGAATGAACCTGGTATTGAGAAGATCGCGCTTGGCACGCCGCCTTTGTCATCCGGCTATGCTTCAAGCCCTTTTGTATATGAAGCCGATGGAAAAGAGCCCAGAAGAATACAGACGTACAAAAAGTGGGGTGATACTTCGTACCTTAATTTATACCAGATGCAATTACTCGCCGGCAGGAATCTTCATGCATCGGACACGGTGAGCGAATATGTGATTAATGAATCGGCGGCAAAAGCATTCGGCTTTGCCAATCCACGGGATGCAGTCGGAAAAATGATCGCGCAGTTAGGCAATTCCAAAATACCGGTAGTGGGTGTAGTGAGGGATTTCAACGCACAGGACTTTTATACTATAGTGAAGCCGCTCGCTATTTCCAACAGCAAGGATAACCTGTTTATTTTCAATATAAAGCTCCAAAGCCGTAATAGCTCCCAATGGCAGGCGACACTGGAAAAAATCAGGAAGCAATGGAATTATTTTTATCCCGCAGAAAGCTTTCATTACAGCTTCTATGATGAAACATTGGAAAAAATGTACGCACAGGAAAGGCAGATCAGAAAATTGATTGATCTCGCTACCATCATTACCGTGTTGATTAGCTGCCTCGGGTTATTCGGGCTGGCGGCTCTCACTGCTTTCCAACGCACCAAAGAAATCGGCATCAGGAAAGTCCTGGGCGCTTCGGTAACCGGAATTGTATCCATGTTATCAAAAGAATATATCGTATTGATATTATTAGCGATGTTCATTTCGACACCAGTGGCCTGGTGGGCCATGAATAAGTGGCTACAGGACTTCGCTTATAAAATTGAATTGCACTGGTGGATGTTTGGCCTGGCGGGGATCATCGCCATGACAATTGCTTTGCTTACTGTAAGCTACCAGGCCATAAAGGCTGCCATGGTTAATCCGGTCGAGAGCTTGAGAATCGAATAATTAAACCACTTGTTCAAATTCATATATAAAAAAATCACGCGCCTGAACGGCAAAAAAATAACGCACCGAAAGATGCGCTAAAGATGAGCTTGGTGAACTCTATGGTACAATTCTCGAACCGATTTATCGATGATTTGAGAGTAATTTCAGAGCTTACAAAAGTGTAATTAGATAGAGCGACGGTCGTCTATTCACAACAATAACTCAGCTGTCCCATAATACTCGATGTGGAATCGACGAACTTAAGTGGTAATGCTTCATTTCTTTCAGTCAGGAAAAATCAGATTCCGTATTCATTTAGGTTTAATTAAATGTGATGCTGTCGGAAAGGCCTGATCTTGACACGGATTTTTCAACTAAGTGTGATTATCTGTTCGCCAATTTCCTGGCGTATGAGAAGGTACAGGAATATTTAATTAATGAGCTCTACCCAGCATCCGAACACGCAGTGCCTGGCAAAGCATTAACCTGGACAGGAGAAAGCGTTAACCTTGTCAAACTGGCTTATGTCATTTACCTGACCGGACAAATCAATAATGAGCAGGCAACGATCGCGGAAATTATTCAATGGCTGGAGAAGCAATTATACGCAGACGTAGGCAATGCATACCGAGGCTGGCACGCCATTTCCAACACGAAACGGGTGACGCCGACGAAATTTATTGATCAGATGCAGGAGGCAATCAATAAGCGGTTGGATGATGAGAATGATTTGGGAAAACGAAGTGATCTTTTTCTTTTTTGCTTGCCCGAAAAAGAAACAAAAAAGGAGTCCGGGGTACGCTGCGCCACCCCCGGACCCGGTGGATTACTTAGTGTAATAAATATTTATCCTTCAATATAATTGCCTTTTAATATGGTTTTAGCTATTCATATTTTTGTTTATAGCGGAGCACGTATTAACATGCTACTAACCTCCCAATTCTGACCCTTTCAGTTCAGCTTTTTCCCTTCCATACGGTGACCGCCCTGCGTCACTGCAAGCCCGGTAACTTTCCCATCGTTACCGGTAATAAATTCAACCTCCGCATCAACCACTTTGGAAAAAAACCGGTTTTTTCCGTAAGCATAGATCCGTGAAGGCTGTTGACCTCCCGGCGCTACCCACAAGCCCTCTTTATCCAGGCTGATGACCGCCGAAAGCCCCGGCGCCAGCTCATAAGTACCAATGTATTGTTTTAAGATCTGCTCGTCCAATGTGATCTCCTGGTGGTAAGCCGGCAGCTGATAAGGCTGGTGATAAAGGACCGCCAACAAATCATTGGTCAGCGGGCCGCGCATTTCCTCATCTTCAATATTATTAAGCAGGATGAGGCATACGTCATCTTCCGTCACCCTTGCGATATTGCTTTTAAAGCCCCAGGTATCGCCGCTATGGGACAGCACCCGTTTCCCGTAAAGGGAATCGATAAACCAGCCGAAACCGTAATGGTTTTTAAACGGTGTGTAGGCCTGGTCCATTAATGCTTTGAGAACGATCTGATAAGCCTGCAGACCACGGTGCCATTTGTACATGTCGCCTATAGTCGAATAGATCGCCCCGGCTGAAAATGATGCGGCCGAATCGATTATCGTCGCTTCCCGGTTTTTTCCGTTTTCGGGGTATGTCCAATAGCCGGTTGCTTTGTCCGGGCTTTTCAATGCGGCAAAGTCAAAACCGCTGTGGGTCATGTGCAGCGGCTGGAAGATATAGTGTCGTACTGCCTGGAAATAGCTCATCTTGCTCACCCTGGCAATGATCTCGCCCAGCAACTGGTAACCCTGGTTGCTGTATTTCCAGTTGGTGCCCGGCGCGAAATCGGATTTGCCGTATTGGATCAGCGCGTCGCTCACTTTGAGACCTCTATGCGTCGCCATGAAGACCGAATCCAGTGTGTAATTGGGAATCCCCGCGGTATGCGTCAACAGGTTGTAGATAGTGACCTTATCACCATTCGGGTAATTGGGAAAAAACTTCGTCAGCGGATCGTTTAATGCCAATTGATGCTGCGCTATCAATTTAAGGACAACCGCCGAAGTGAACGGCTTGGTAACCGACGCGATCATATAAACGGTGTGCGCGTCATTCAACGTTTTTGCCTGGAAATTTTTGCAGCCATAACCTTTTTCGAGCAGTACCCGGCCGTTTTTGGCCACCAGTACGCTGCCGTTGAAATGCTGTACTTTTTGGTAGGCGTTCATTACTGAGTCCAGTTCGCGGTTTAAGTTTTGGGCAAACGAGGCCCCGGCCAGCCCGCACAGGGCCAGTGTCATTATGATCTTTTTCATGATTTTAGCTTATTTGTTGTTTAAGCACTTTTCTATGTCAGGATAAAATGCTTCGCCTGCCGGCAGCTCGGTGTCGCCGAGCCAGACAGTACGCTTATCAATTTTGGTGATCTTATTTTTGGCTGCCAGGTAAGAACGGTGGATACGGATAAAAACATCCCCGGGCAGCAGTTCCGCCGCTTCGTTCATCGTCAGCCGGGAAATGATCTTTTGATCCGCCAGGATAAACTGCACATAATTGCCAAGGCTTTCCACATAGCGGATATCGTCAAGCATGACGCGCACCTGCTCGTAGCCGCTTTTAATAAATACCGTTGATGGTTGCGGCGACGCAACCGGACGGCTCTGTTTCATTGCATGCAAGTCGACGGCCTTGTTACAGGCTTTCAGAAAACGCACGAGCGAAAATGGTTTGAGCAGGTAATCCACCGCATCCAGTTCGAAACATTGAACCGCGTGTTCGCTGTAGGCAGTGGTAAAAATAACCATAGGGAGATTATGCAGCGACCGCATGAAATCGATACCGGTAATGTCGGGCATCCGGATATCCAGGAATAACAGATCAGCCTTCTCTTTTTGCAGGTAACCGAGCGCATCCGTGGCTTTGGTAAAACCGGCAGCCAGGCGGATAAAGGGCACCTGCGCGGTGAAATTGCGGATCACCTCCAGTGCCAGCGGTTCGTCGTCTATAGCAATTGCGCTCAGCATAACTCAGGCTTGTATATTGAGTTTTAAAGTTACAACAAAGGCGTCATCTTCGGACCCGTAATGCAGTTCATGCCTGCCTGGATAAAGCAGCAGCAGCCGGTCGCGCACATTTTGCAGCCCGATACCCGACCGGCCTGATTCCATATCATTAACCAACCGGGGATGAAGGCTGTTGACCACTTTAAAGCTAAGTTCTTTTTCAGCACATTCCAGCCGGATGCTGATCCATGATCTGCGGTCCAGCCGTATGCCGTGTTTAAAAGCGTTCTCCACAAAAGGGATCAGCAGCATCGGCGCAATCAGGCCATTGCAGTTGACGTCGTCAATATCTGCATCGATCTGCAAGTCGTTAGACTCCTGTATGCGTAAGCGCTCTAAGGCAATATAGTTATGCAGGTAACCCAGTTCGCTGCTCATCGGGATGTATTCCTGCTGGTTATCTTCCAGCATAAAGCGCATCATATCGCCCAGTTGCTGGATGCCTGCAGCTGTCTCCATCGATTTGTCGCGAAGCGAAATGGCATACAAAGTATTCAGTGCATTGAACAAAAAATGCGGGTTGATCTGTGCGCGCAATGCCACGATATCAGCTTTGGAGCGGGCCAGTTCGGTTTTTGTGCCGATGAGCTCCAGCAGCGCATCTTTCCTGCCGCGGTAAAAGAACCAGGTTACCGGGATGACAAACAACAACTGCACCGCAAACCACCAGGCTACCAGGCTGCCGTGCCAATGATCGCCCAAAAAGACAGAGCCGAGGATGGTGTCGCAAAGCACTAATAAAAACAGTTTCAGGAGAAAACGCCCGTCCCTCCAGCCTTTGTCGCTTTGCGACGGGAACAGCCAATAATAACAAGCCAGTATAGTGATGACCAAAGCCGTTTCAAAAGCAAAATAAGCATGGTAAAATGTCGCATTGCCCGTGCCGGCGACCATCACTACAAAAGGCACAGCAAATGCTATAGCCGCCCAGTTGGTCGCTTTGTTGGTCACCAATACCCGGTAGGCCCGGTCAGCACGCGGCTTCTCAATATAATGAATAGCTGCCTCGCGGATAAACGCATAAATGCAGTACAAACCAACCAGCGCGAGCGAAGTATCCCAGCCGCCTATGTTGTTCAGGAAAGGCTGCGGGTGAGAGCCGACGACGAGCGGCATATCTGTGAAAAATTTAACGGATGGCGCTACGTAAAAAGAAATAAAGTTAACGCCCGGGCCGAGAATATATGTCAGCGCAAAAAATTGTACCAGTACACCGAAGATCCGCAGCCAGCGGCCGGGGTTTTGTTTTACAGAGGCAACTGCCATTGGAACCATAACCCTGTTCAAAAACAGCCATGCCAGATACAACAGAATTAGCGACCCGGCCTGCGCCAGGAAATTAAGGTTGATACCTGGTTGCGACCGGAACGCTTTACCGATCGTGAGAATAATGATGCAGGTAACCAGTATCAACTCATGCAATCTCCATTTTACTTTCATCTTGATTTCTTTTGATCAAGATTACGGCAATTACCTGTGCCCGGTAGAAATATGTGACCAAACGCCAAAATATGTGACAGAAGTGCTGATATCCATCTTAATCGCTATCCAGTGATCTTTTTTCCGCCATAAAAAAGTAAATCATAAAAGTAGTTAGGAAATCATTAATTCAATTTCCCGATAGCCGGGAAACACGAACCTTATTAACTTAATAAATAAATTAGTGGGCACAGCGGCATTCCTTTTCGCAGAAAAGACTCTTGTAACTGTCTTTCGTTTTTTAAGCTTCCTGCTTAAGTTCACTCCGTCTTTTAATTATTCAGATTATACGGCATACTATCCCCATACTTCGGATACAATGCGTTTAAGGTGGATTAGCAATTCAACCGTGGTTCCCCAGGTCCATTGCACTAATCAGTACAAAAAGACTAAGCATAAAAAATAGTTTCTCCTATTCCTTCAGCAACTATTTATTCCGTTTCCTTTTTGCTATCCCACGCCTAAGGTGTAAAGAGAAGTAAGTTTTTGTAAAGTAAAAGCGCCGAAAAGAAAAGCAAATCGACTAAAAGAAAAAAGGCCATTGAAAATCAATGACCTTTGATACTGCTGTGATCCCGCTGGGACTCGAACCCAGGACCCCTACATTAAAAGTGTAATGCTCTACCAACTGAGCTACGGAATCGTCCGGTAAAAACCGGTATATAAGCAACCTGACTCAAAAACCGGAGTTTATCCGGTTTTGAGGGTGCAAAAATAAAGGAAATCAGGTCTTTGCACAAATTATTTCTAAAGCGATGTGGATAACTGCGCCCATCCCATTCTGTTCAGTAAAATCGTCGAGCCGCCTGGCCAGGGCATTGAGAAATAGCGCAATACCCTTTTTAGTCGTTCTTCGCATTCAGGCATTCTGCAATTTTCAGTACAAACCTTTGATACTTGGGATCGCCGCCAAGTCGCAGGCGGGTGAGCAGGTAATCGTATTGCAAATCCCGCACGTTATCGACGAAAAATGTGTTCCAGCTTTCGGTAATACCCAATGCCGCCGTCTGGTCAAGCGCCCGTTCCTGCTCGATCCTGTCCAGTATCAGCTCGTAATCTTTTTCGAAGTCCCAGTCGGTTGCGCAGAGCCTGTACGCCGTGAAGGTATTGCAGGGCGACATGTCTATTCCCATTTCCACTACAAGTATATCGCCTATGCGGTCGATCTCCGCCGGGATGTCGCCGGATTTAACCAGCGCGTACGCAAGGGCAGATACGTAGCTCAGGAAAAGGTTTTTACTGCCCTCCCACTCCAATTTCCAATGTTCGATGGTGTAATATTCGTCCGGCAAAATGCTTCCCCGCTTTCTTGCCCGTTCTTTGATATTAATAATGGCAATCCGGGCAAGCGCTGCAAATTCACCATCGTTATTTTTGATGATGCCCAAAAGGGTCGGCACTGCAAGTGTTGTACCTGATTTCGCAAGGGCGCTTATTATTTCTTTTTTTTCATCGGGAATCCTGTTTTGGCGCAGCTCCGGCAATAGCAGTTCTTCCTGCTGCTCCAGTGCAGAGCCCGACAGGCTGCCGGATAGCAACCTTTGGATCGCCTGTTTCAATTCCTCTGTCATATCGCCTGAATATTTAAACTCAAATTAAAAAAAAGGAAGGTCATTCCCGCGCGGCATTGATATCATAAAACTGGGCTACCAGGGTATCCATCCACTGCAACCGAGTTCCCGTTTCCGGGTTTTCAGGGCGGTGATTCAATTCTTCCTTTTACAGCACGGAGGCGCAGAGATCGCTCATCAGCCAGATATAGGCAATCATCATCGCCGAACGCACGCTGTGCACCGTGGAGATCTCCGGGTCGACCAGGACGGTCAGCATGTCAATAGTCTTGTCGTTGACCGGGCTGTTGCGCAGGAAATAGTATCGATCCCTGTCCGTTCTGCCGGCCAGGCAATAGTTCACAAACCCGGCATGCTCCTGGAAAAAGCCGGTCATCTCGTCGATCAGCAGGTGAATGCGGCGTAGAGGATCTCTCTACTGGTTTTCGCGGGTCAGTCTTTTGGCAAATTCCGGTTCCGGTTTCAAAGATCGGACTATCAGGATCCCGTTTTTATGAGCCTTCTATGAGCCTCATGAAAATATTTTTTGACCCGCCCGGGCTCCCTGGCCTATGCACGGGTGAACCGGTGAACCGCCCCGCTTCAGCCTGAGCCCGTTTTCCCTTCGGGATGGCTTCGGGTTTTGGCCGGGTTTCCTTCGGGATTTCTTCGGGAGGGCTTCCCGGGCGCTTCGGGGCGGCTTCGTAGTTTCTTCGGGAAATACCCGGGTTTTCTTCGGGCGTTTCCGAACAATTCCCGAAGAAACCGGGGCGCTGTCATAGCGAAATCCCGGAGCATTCCCGAAGAAATCCCGAAGAAACGGTGAGCCCTCATAGCGAAAAACCGAGGGTTTCCCGAAGAAACCCCGAAGAACCGGGTAAACCGCCTGGCTCCGGTTCACCCGGAAATAAATTTCTATGAGGCTCATAGATGACTCATAAAATTCCTTTTGCAATAACCTCATCTTTGTTCCACCAGTCACGCTTCAGGCTGAACAGGTTTCGGTTCAACAGACCAACGGCTCCGATGGACGGGTTTTCACCGGAGGATCAGGCTGGCGACCCAATTTGGTGGGCGGTAGACGGTTAACGGTTAGTGGCCTTGTCCGTTGGGGGTTTATACCGTAAACCGCCTACCGTCAACCCTTCTGCAGTGCGGTTGCAGACTGCAATGTCTTTGGCTTCTGCGTCACAAAGCTGATCCAGGCGTGATTGATCTTAGAAAATCTGAAAAAGAACTGAGAATTTCCGGCAAGCTGATAGATTCCGGCTTTTAGCAGCCGCTGCCTATTTCGCCGGCATCACAAAAATTGCGGGATCAATATCCTTGTTTGCTTCAATAATTTTCGATGTGGAAGTAACGGTAAGACCGGGATAACTTACTTCCGTAACAAAAGGCAGCATCATGCCATTATTTACTTTCCGGTAATCAGAGGTGACCATAGCTATTTCAAGAGGCTGCCCGGATACCTTTGTTTTGATCACCAGTTTCAGCTGGTAGTAAGAAACTGCGTCAATATAACTATCTATTTCCACGCTGTCTTTTGTCGTCAGTTTCAACTTGAATACATCTGCTCCGTTGAACTTCTCCTTTCCTGCCAGTTCCAGCGTATTCCCTTTCGCAGCGTAATTGTAAAAAGGGCCTTTCAGATCGTAGGTCATTGGACCCATACCAACCTGACTGGAAGGCATCGGCGTTGGATCGGTCACTCCGGCAAGCGGATTGATCGTCCAGCCGGCGCCTACAGTATAGCAAGTGACTATTTTTTGTCTGTTGAACTCCATCTCCGTTTTGGACGCCTTGCCATCCACTACGGAAGAGGTATAAGGGGCAGGATTATTCATGATGCTCATTTCCCCTTCCGTGTACATCGTTTTGAAAGCTTCCATTTTTTCTTTTCCCCCGATGGCGTCGAAATATTTGTTCACGATCTCGTCGGCCGTTTGCGCGTAACCCTGCGCGATCACCAAAATGGCAATGAATAAAGACATTAACTTTTTCATGGTCCTGTTTTAAGTGTTTTATTTTTTTACTTCAAATGCCAGAAGAACATTTCCTTTCATCTGCCCAAACATACCATAACCGGAGTTCACAAACAACATTCCATCCGAAATTACCGGCGCCGGCCCGTCAATCGCGCCACCGCTTCCTTCGATCCCGTTCGCGGTTTCAAAACGGATGGCGGTGTTAAAATCCCAGATTATTTTTCCATTCCCGGAATCATATGCCCTGATATGCCCATCCAGGGATCCCGCAAATACAATTCCGGGAACTACAGCCGGCGCCGCCGAGTTGTTTGGGAAGCAATTTTCTTTCACACAAGGTGGATTGGCCGTTTTCCAAACGAGATTGCCTGTATTGATATCAAGGGCATAAATACCCGGCGATGGTTTATAGATAGTGTCCTTTTTATCCAGCCCCAAAACATTATCGGAATTAGCTGCGTACACTATTTTGCCATCCGTGGCCATGCCCCAGTGAATGCCTCCAAGCGCTCCACCCTTCCCGATCCTTTTCTCCCAGATCTTTTTTCCATTCTCCGGCGAAAGACAAAAAACCACACCCGATTTTTGCCCGATCAATAAAATATCTTTTCCGTTCCTGTCCTTTGCAAGAATCGGCGCCATACCAAAATCCAGGTCAGGCCCCGCTTTGTCCGGGCAATTTAAAAAGAAGGGACAGGCTGTATTGTAGGTATCCCCCGTTGTTGCCTGAAAATTCCAGATCAGCTTTCCTGTTTTCATGTCCAGCGCCTGCACGGCATCGCTGTTCCTTGTTGCCGGGCTCGTATAATTTTCGCCGGTTCCGATATATACCAGGCCGCGTTTCAAATCAATCGTGGGACTGCACCATACCGGCGCCCCCGAGGGACCGTAAAATGGTTTCCCATTTTTCTTTTTTCCCGATTCAGTCGCTGCTTCAGCAATTACGCGATGCTGCCAGATCTCTTTTCCCGTACCGGCGTTTAATGCAACAAGTCCTCCAGAGGAAGAACAGCAGGGATAATTTCCGTCGGCCGCAGAAGCCACTTCGGCGGAACTGATCGGCACATATACCATGCCGTTAGCAACAGATACAGAACCCGTAACAGAAGATTGGGGATCGTAGCCCACCCTCGACTTCCAGATCTGCCTGCCGGTGCTCACGTCCACGGCATATACATTCGTACTGAAGTCGGCAAAATAGGCGACGAGCCGGTTTCCTTTTCTTACGGTAACAATGGCTCCGCGAATCGCCGCACCTGCAGAGAAATACCACCCGATTTTTCCCGTTTGTTTATTAATGGCATACAGATCCCCATACTGAGTTCCCACCAGCAGCCAGTTGCCGGCCAGGGCCGGTTTGCTTCTTACAACGGTTGCATCGGGAAAAGCAAAAGCCCATTTCAATTTTAAAGTAGCAATATTCTTCCTGTTTATTCCCGCCTGGGCTGCATTTCGAAATCCGGTGGAACGCAAATCACCTCCCCATCCCGAGTATCCGCCAATTGAGTTTCCATCCGCCGGCAGGCTGAATTTTGTGTATGCCTTCTCCGGCATCTCAACCGGCTTGATTTCATATCCCGTCAGCCACTCGGCAACTGCCCTGCGCTGCGAAGCAGTCAATACGGAAGCCTGTGCTTTCATTTTACCGCTTTCCAAAGCGGACAGGATAGCCGCTGGTGTCATACTGGACAAAATTGCCTTTGCCGGGATGCGCGAATTGGCCGTATCCCGGTGACAGCTCTGGCAGGTTTGTATAAAAGCCGATTTGCCAATGAATTTAACGGAGTCCGGTATCTGGGCCCGAACGTTTATCATTTCAAAACCCAGCAGCAGGAAGATTAAGATTCGCATATTGGTTCGATGACTTCAGGCATAAAACTAAAAGAATGGGGTTACCGGAAATAATCTTTTCGCTGAAACTGCGTCACATCCGACGATCTGTATGTTTTTCACGACGAACTGCTGCCGCCGCGGATACGCTTTACGACCTCCTGCCGAAGGTCCCGCGAAAAGGGAATAAGTTTTCCCCCAATGGCCACACAGCCTCCTTCCACCGCCGATACCTTATCGATCGCAATCGTGAACGAGCGATGGATCCGCATAAACCTATCCTCCGGCAGCTTTTCGGTAATGGAAGTGAGTGTCTGATAGGAGATCCAGAAATTGCCGGGCGTTACCACTTTAATATAGTCCTTCAGGCTTTCCACATAAAGAATTTCATCAATGGCGATCTTTACGAACTTCCCGCTTACCTTCAGAAACAAATGTCGTTTTCCGGGCTCAGCGTCTTCTGCAGATGCGTTGGCCGTTTGCAGATATCTCAGCACTTTTTCAAAAGCCTTCATGAACCGCGGAAAGGAAACCGGCTTCACGAGATAATCCAGTGCATCGTGTTCATAACCTTCCACGGCATAATCGCGGTAAGCCGTTATAATAACAATCGCCGGCGGCGCTTTCATCGTTTTAAGAAAATCAAGTCCCGTCATGAGCGGCATTTCGATATCGAGGAAAATCAGATCGATCTTCTCCTGCTGCATAATCTGGAAAGCATCGACGGCATTGTTGCTTTTGAAGGATTCAATATTGGGCAACCGCTTCAGGTAATTTTCTATCACGTCGACAGCCAGCGGCTCATCATCCAGTATCAGGCATTTTATATTCTTTGTCATACCGGCATTTTTAAGGACACCGCATATTCCATATTGTCGCTGGCTATATTCAGCTCATAGTTTGTTTTAAATAAAAGCTCAAGCCGGCGCTTCACATTCTTCAGCCCGATCCCCGGAACGCCGGCCGCCGCCACATGCGCCGAAACCGGATTCCTGATACTGAAAAACAAACAGTCGTTCTCCACCTTTAATGCAATATCAATATTTACCTGATCTATATTATCTTTTAATCCGTGCTTAAAGCAATTCTCCACAAAAAGGATCAGGATCATGGGAGGTATCGATACGCCTTCCATTTGACCTTCGATTTCAAAATTAATCGTAAGCCTGTTGCCGAACCGCAGTTTTTCAAGGTCAAGATAGTTTTGCAGGTAGTTAATTTCTTTTTCCAGCGACACCCTGGCCTCATTGGATTCATACAGCATATAACTCATCAGGTCCGACAGCTTCAGGATCACTTCCGGCGTCTGTTCCGAACGATTTAATGCCAGGGAATACAGGTTGTTCAGGGTATTAAAAAAGAAATGCGGGTTGATCTGTGTTTTTAAAAAATTCAACTCCGTTTCCAGATACAGCTTTTCCCTTGCACTTTGCAGCTTCTGGTTTTCAATCCATTCTTTCGCCAGCTTGATGGACGTTGTAAGTCCGAGCATATAAAACCGGGCTGCCATAGCGCCTGTAAAAGCCGCCAGGTTAAAGAAAGTGGTTTTTGGAAACAAAGGAAATCCAAGATGTGAATAGAATTGTCTGATGGAAGCATCTATGCATGCGTCGATGAATACGGCAATAATTACGGCCAGCGCATAGTAGACATAGTTTTTTGTTTTCAGCAAACGTGGTATGAGCACATAAAAATTAAAATAGACCAGGCCGATATCGAAAGGATAAAACAGTATGATCTGGAAATAAAAAACCGGATCCTTTATCTGGTACGTAGTGTATATAATAAAATAACCGTACCAGGAATAATAGCCAACCCAGAAGAGTAGGTGGTATAACCAACGTCTTTTAAACAATTTATGCAATGCATAACCCATTAAGTTCAAAGATAATCATCCGGCCTGTGCTGCAATAGCCAGTCCGTGAATAGCGGGATTTCCGCGACGAACGGCATTTACCCGGGACAGGAGACCCTTTCCCTCACCGGCGATCACCACCCCCATCTTTGCTTCGTCAGTCGCCGGTTCCGGTTGCTGCTCCGGATATCTTCGCTGCGCAGAAGGAATAACCGGATCGAAAGAGCGGCAAATGCAAGCATGGCCGGTGACTGACGACAAGTAACCCGATTTGAAAACAACTTTAAAATCAATCCTATGGGACGTTTTTCAAAAGGTCTCTACGGCGCATTCCGGGGAAAGTCGGCAGCATGATCGGTTCAGCTCCCTGATCGTGCAGTAAAAGCCCAACAAAAAGATAGTATATAGTAACCAATTTGGTTACTATATACTATCTTTGCTGAAATGCAGCGACTAGATGAATATCTATAATCGCAGCTCGCTGATTGCCTTTTACAAGAAGCATTCAGACTGCAAAGAAACATTAGAGAAGTGGTATCACGATGTGTTGTCGAAATCGTGGAGAAAATCTGGAGATATTACCCGGGATTTTAATACAGTAAGAGCAATTAAGAACAATCGGGCGATTTTTAAAATCAATAAGAATGACTATCGGCTCATTATTGAAATTAACTACCAGAAAGGCTGGGTGTTCATTAAGTTTATCGGCACCCATGCGGAATATGATAAAGTAGACGCAGAAACAGTCAATCAATTCAAGCGCCAAAATAAATAATCAATTATGCCGCTCAAAATAATAAGAACAAAAAAAGAATATCAGGCGTCGCTTGAACGATTTGAAAATATCTTTCAGGCAAAAGCAGGTACTGCTGAAAGCGATGAAGCCGATGTCCTCGCTTTACTTATTAAAGATTACGAAAACAGGCATTATATTATTGAAGCTCCAAGTCCCATTGAGGCTATCAAATACCGTATGGAACAACAAGGATTAACCAATAAGGATCTTGCACAAATACTCGGCTTCAAAAGCAGAGTATCTGACATTTTCAAGAAGAACCGCAAACTAAACTTGAACATGGTTCGAAAACTCTATAGCGAACTACATATTCCGCTGGAGACACTGGTAAAAGAATATTAATATTCTCATACTTCGGAAGCCGATTCGCATGCCCGAAGCGTTAGCGTAAGCATAAGCTCACTCTGAGCGCAGGCTCCTGACCGGGTTCGCCATGGCTGCCCTTATGGCCTGGAAGCTCACGGTGATCAGGGTAATAGCTATAGCAATCAATATGACCAGGACAAAAAGCCCTGCATTCATCGTTGTTTTAAGTTTATAGGTTTCCAGCCATTCATTCATATAATACCAGGCAATGGGGATGGCGATGGCGCAGGAAATTAAGATGAGGAACAAAAAATCTTTCGAGAGCAGCCGCCACAAATTCAGCACGCTGGCGCCAAGCACTTTGCGCACGCCGATTTCCTTCACCCGCTGTTCCGCCGTAAAAGAGGCTAGTCCGAACAATCCCAGACAGGAAATAAAAATAGCTAATATGGCAATAATGACGGCCAGGTTCCCCACCAATTCCTCGTAGTTGAATTTCTTCGCATATTCTTCGTCGGCAAATTTATATTCGAAAGGGAAAGCCGGATTGTACCGGTCGAAGATGGGCTTGATGGCGGCAATTGCCTTCGATGCAGACATAGCAGGGTTCAAACGAATATTCGCGTAATTCACCCACCCTTTATTGAATATGATGGTAAGCGGAGAGACCGGCCGGTATGGCGATTCCATCTGGATATCCGGTATTACGCCCAGCACGACCATCGGCTTATCATTCCATTTCAGCATTTGCCCGACGGGGTTTTGCAATCTCATCCGCTTTACTGCCGCCTGATTCAATACAACGCCGTTTGAGTCGGCAAAGTCTTTCGAAAAATCCCTTCCTTCCAGCATTTTTATGCCCAGCGTTTTCGTATAGTCGTACGTGGTGGCAATGGTTGAAAACACCACTGTTTTCTCAACCGGCGTGCTACCCTTCCATTCCCATCCGTTATTATTGCTAAAAATTTCAGAAGGCGGCGAATTGCTGGTACAAACAGACGTTACCGCGCCCGTACGCAACAGCTCCTCTTTTATTGCATCGAAATGCTTCCCGATATCACCGGACCAATCCACACTGATCAGGCCCTTGTTATTAAAGCCGATGGGTTGATCTTTTCCAAACTGTATCTGCCGGTTCACCACCAATGTGCCGATCATGAGCATCACCGAGCTCGAAAATTGCAGCACGACCAGAATTTTCCTCGGCAGCGAACTGCTTTTCCCGGCTTTCATATTTCCCTTCAGCACCCGCACCGGATTAAATGACGAAAGATAAAAGGCAGGATAGCTGCCGGCGAGCAAACCCGTGAAGATCGTGAACAGGATCATGATCATCCAGAAAAGCGGGCTCGCCACCTGCAGGCTCATATCCTTATCGGTGAGCTTATTGAAATAGGGCAAACTGAGCAATACGATTCCCAAAGCCAGCAAAAAGGCAAGTGTGGCGATCAGCACCGATTCACTCAGGAACTGACTGATCAATGCTTTCCTCCCTGACCCAATCGTTTTCCTGACGCCGACTTCCTTTGCTCTTTTTTCCGAACGCGCCGTGCTGAGGTTCATAAAATTGATACAGGCGATCAGCAAAACAATAAAACCCAGGATGCCGAACATCCTGACATATTTAATGAACCCGCCAACATTCTTTCCGTTTTCAAAATCGCTGTACAATCTCCATTTCGACATGGGATGAATGAATACTTCCGGAATAATATGCTTCAGCGTATTCTCGTCTGTAAAATGGGCAATGACTGTATTTTTTATTTTGGCATCAACCGCCTTTTCCCCGGCATTATCATTTAATTGCACAAAGGTCTGCCAGGAATTGTTTCCCCAGTTCGTTTTATGATATTGCTTTATCCATGGATAGATGGTCTCCTGCAACCGGAATGGAATTAAATAGTCAAACGTCAATGAACTGTTCTTCGGTTGTTTCGGAACAACGGCCGTGACTTTTAAATTCGTTTCGTTATCGAGTTTTACCATTTTCCCGATAGGATTTTCATGGCCAAACAGCGCCTCCGCGGTTTCCTCCGTCAGCACAATAGAATAGGGATCGTGCAAAGGGTTTTTATCTCCATTAAGAATTTTGAGCGAGAACATATTGACCGCGTCCTCGCCTATAAAATGCCCGAATTTGATCATTTTTTTCTCTCCGTATACCAGGGAACGACTGCTTCCCCAATCGCACATGGCCACGCCTTTGAAATCAGGATATTTAGCTTTCAATTCTTCCCCGATGGGGTATGGCAGGGCCATTTGTGTACCGCGAAAGTCGTCGAAAGTCTGGTGCATCATGACCTGATAAAGCGTTTCATAATTTTTGAAATGCCGGTTGGCTGAGGCTTCATCATATATCCATAAACCGATGATGATCGCCACCGCCATGCCCGATGCCAGGCCGGCGATATTGATGACAGAATAAATTTTATTCTTCAATAAATTTCTCCAGGCGATCTTGAAATAGTTTTTAAACATGATTCAAAGACTATTAATCGGCTATTTTGTTGCATCGGGCTATCTCCAAAGCCGGTTTGGCATTATAGATAGCTGTATTTTAAACGCTTAATGCCCGTATTTTTCCTTCAGCCGGCTATATAAAAGCTGAAACGCCTTATTGCGGTCTATGTCGAAGCAGCGAAGCAGGGTACCGTTCGTTTTATAGAAGTTATAGTCCATATATTCCGTTACGGTAGGGCAGGCCGTTGTTTCCCATTTCCCGATCGCTGGATCAATCAGCACGGCGATGTCTCCCATATCGAAATACCCTTTGCCCGGGCTGGTAAAATATGGGTTTCTCAGCCGGTAGCTGTACAGGTATTCGCCGAGCTCACCATAGGGTTTTATATGCTGCGCCGATTCTTCAAGAGAGCCTGCGTCCAGTTGAGTGCCCGTATCGAACAATACCAATGGAAACGGCGCATGGAACATTATCCGTGAAGCGTGCATATCGCCCTTGATATTGTAATTATGTGCGCGGAAAGGCCAGGTTTCTTCGGTGCGCGCATGCCAGAACATAACCACCCTGTCTTTGATGGCCGGCGCTTTCAGGTATGCGGATGCTGCATCCGTCGGAGCGCCTAAGGAAATAACCCATAAAGGATCATCCGGCGTGGATTCCATCGCCTTCTTAATAATAAAATCGATACCTGCCGAACCGGAAGGAGCGAACTCGTATTGCATGGGGTTGCCGCCAGGATAAACCGGGTATTTCCCCTGTAAGCCGGCCTTCATTAGAATGGTATCAATAACGCCGACCGACAAGGCGATACTGGCTGGCCCTACCCCGGATTCAGTATGGTCAAAGTTGCTGCCGACAAAGCCTTCGATCCGGAAGCGCTCCGGGTAAAGGATGGCCAGCGCTATGGCCCAAACATCGTCGATCTCATTCGCCGCATCGCTGACAATAACGATCCGGATGCGCTGCTCCTTAGGCGGTATCCTGGGGGTCGTCTGCTTCTCTCCAAAATATTTGCTGCTTTGCGCCATCAATCCTCCGGCAGTACACGATACGGCCAGCAGGAATAAAATAAATGATCTATACATGGAATAAAGTTAATGACCTGCTGCTTACCGGGGCCTTGCATTTGCTCAATGGCGATCCATTATTTCAAGGGAATGTCGCACTGCCCGGTTTGTCTTATTTTTAATCTATGAAAAGGCTTATCCCCCTGCTCCTGCTGTTTCCATTCTTCTCCTGCCGCCATGGCGAACAGACTCAGGATGAACTCTATTCCCGACACCTGCAGCGGAAAGTTGCGCTGACCATCCTGCATACGCCTGTGCCGAAAGACCGCTCCCGGCTGAACCTGCTGATCCTGAACGGACAGGACCTTGAGAAACTGCGGGTAAGGGAAACGATGGACAGCCTCTATAAAAAGGGAGAGATCCAGCCGCTGGTGATCATTGGCGTAGGAGCCGGAGACACCGCAAAAGAATACGGCGTGGCCGACAAACCGGATTACCTGGGCCGCGGCAACCGGGCTTCTTATTATGACGCTTTCATCAATGACGAGCTGTATCCCTTCGCCAAGAAACAAAGCGGCGTACGCAAGTTCAACACCGTGGCCATCGCCGGCTGTTCCCTTGGCGGGCTCTCTGCCTTCGATATCGCCTGGAACCACCCGGACAAGATCAGCAGGGTGGGCGTTTTCTCCGGCGCCTTCTGGTGGAGAAACAAAGCCTTAGAAGACAGTTCTTATTCGGATGAGGCCAACCGGATCATGTATGTCAAACTAAAAGCTTCCAGGAAAAAGCCCGGACTGCAATACTGGTTTTATGCCGGCGGAGCGGAAGAAAAAAGCGACCGCGACAAAGACAGCATCATCGACGTGATCGACGACACGAAAGACATTATCGCGCTTCTCCAGAAAAAAAACGTAGCCTCGGCTTCCGATATCGTTTATCGTGAGAACAAGGACGGAAAGCACGACTATGCCAGCTGGAGCCAGGTCTTTCTCGATTTCCTGGTATGGGCTTTCGGGGTGAACCGGTGATTGATGAAGAAGATCCATGCAAGACATGCGAGAAAAGTTCTTTTGCGTAGTTTTCTCTTGATCGCTAACTATCCGGACCATTTTAAGCAACAGTAACGATTCAATGGCAGAAAGAAATATTTACAAAGACATATTATTCGGACTTGCAGTTGGAGACGCTTTGGGGGTGCCTGTTGAGTTCAGGAGCAGACAAGCCCTCGTCCAAAATCCTGTTACGGGAATGGTAGGCTTTGGCACCTATAATCTTCCTGCGGGGACGTTTTCGGACGACAGTTCCTTAGCCTTCTGTCTTGCCGAGGCGCTAACAGAGGAATTTGACATCCAGAAAATTGCTGATAATTTTATAGCCTGGCTCAATAATAATTATTGGGCACCGCGAGGATCAGTTTTTGACGTTGGAATTGTCACAAGCCGGGCAATCGCTCGACTTCAAAAAGGTTGTAAACCTGAACTTGCTGGCGAAATTGACATTGAAAATAACGGCAACGGGTCTCTCATGAGGATTTTACCCCTGATAGTTTATACGAAAGACAAAACATTAACCGAAAGGTACCAGATTGCAAAGCAGGTTTCTTCTATAACCCACGGACACATTCGTTCTATAATTGCCTGCTTTTACTATCTTGAATTTGCCAGGCAGATAATGCTCGGAAAAGATAAATTTCAAGCCTTCAAAAATTTACAAACTGAAATCACCGACTACCTGACTCTCCTCGCAATCAATAGGGATGAAATAAAATTATTTGACAGACTGCTGAAAGCGAATATTTCCGAATTGACAGAAAAAGAAATTTTTAGCAGCGGATATGTTTTGCATACATTAGAAGCAAGTATTTGGTGTTTGCTGACAACAGACAATTACAGAGACGCAACGCTAAAAGCTGTTAACTTGGGTTCCGACACAGACACGACAGGTGCAGTAACGGGAGGACTTGCAGGGCTTCTTTATGGTTGGAAAACTATTCCAGAAAGCTGGTTACAACAAATTGCAAGGAAAGAGGATATTGAGAATCTGGCAGATCGCCTGGGAAATTTCGCATGCCGTTAGAAGAGCATTTTTTCTTGCCATTTGCCAGATTTACCTTGTCCTCCAATCAGTTTCAGACAAAACCAAAAGAGAAAAAAGACTAACGGGAAGAAATGCCTGAGAAATTCTATCTAAGAGTTTATGACAACTTCCATTACATGGATGAGTCCGAGGCTTATAATCACGGACAGTTTGAAACTTATGAGGAAGCTTTGGCTGAGGCTCGAAAAATTGTAGATGAGTTTTTCGAGCATAATTGGAAAGAAGGAGTTACATCAGATGACTTACAAGGCTTATATGTATTGTATGGAGAAGACCCGGTCATTCTGCCGAATGAACCTGGTAAAAATGAAAGTTTTTCTGCATGGACTTATGCCAGAGCTAGCGCAGAAAAGGCTTGTCGCAAAATGGAAAACAAATAATGGAAACACAAACTCTCTTTCAGAAAGCAATAAAATTCTCGGCGCTGAAGCACCTGGAAAAGCAGCAAACAATCCCTGGAACCGATCTCCCCTATGTTGTACATTTAAGCAACGTTGCAATGGAAGTCATCATTGCCTATTACATTTCAACTACCTTCGATCTGGCACTGGCAGTTCAAATGGCTTTGCTTCACGACACGCTGGAAGACACTGCTGCAACATTTGACGAGATTGCTGAAGAATTCGGGCCTGAGATAGCGCAGGGCGTTTCCGCGTTGACAAAAAATGAGCAACTTCCAAAGTCCGAAAGAATGGCTGACAGCTTAAACCGGAT
>DASZRP010000135.1:0-3431 GCA_035548895.1 Puia sp.
CCTTACTCCCCTAACACCTGATCCCGAACTCCGCCGCCCTTCCCCTGCTATCGACTTTTCCGATCATCCGTTCCGCGGGGCTGTTCGTTTTCCCTGCTGTTTGGTTTGGTTTTTTCCGTAGTATCCAAATTGGTCTTTGAATCCATTTTGAAAGCCTTAACGCTTTCTTCATGGGAAAGCCTGCGAGGAACAATCCTGTCATTTGCCGGATGGTTATAATAGCCCAATGCAAATGCCCCGATCAATAAGGGAATCATGGCGGCCAATACATAGATTTTTCGGAATGACTTTCGTTCAGGAGCAATTTGGTTACGGCCAATTTCTCCATGAAAACAATAGCCCGTCTTAGGAATCGTCTCGATGATCGCTTTTTTATCGTCATCTAACAATTTGCGTAAAACTGAAATAGCCTGGTTTAAGCCCTCATCCCCACCCGGATAGTCGTCCCAGATTTCTTTGACAATGATTTTCCGCGAAACCGTCTTTCCCTCATATTCTGCTAGAAGGCACAATAATTTTATCAGCCTCGGTTCTACCCGGTTAACTTTCCCCATTTGTTTGTCTGTTACCTCATGGCGCAAGGGGTCTACAACAAAACGATCATTGATGACCATATTATATTGACTACATATAAAATTAAGCTTTTCCTGATGTTTTACGAAGCTTTTCTTACATGCTTCTCCCTACCGCTTCAGATACATTTGTATCAAACCTGACATGCGTATGAAAAAAATGCTCCCATTCTCTTTTGCAACAACGTTCCTTGCTGTGGGCTGTCTTTTAACTGTACATGCCCAGCATATTTCCGGTTCAGCCAAGACAAATGAGTATATCCGGCTAATGATGCTAAGAAAACACATCCCGGGGCTTTCGGTCGCTGTTTTGAAAGAGGGGAAGATCCTGAAAATGCAGGGTTACGGATTGGCAAATATCGAAACCCATTTAGCGGCCAGTTCTCAAAGTGTTTATAAAATCGGATCGCTCAGCAAGCAGTTTATCGCGACGGCGGTAATGCTATTACACCAAGATGGAAAGATAAACCTGGATGCCCCGATTGACAAGTACCTGGACAGTTTGCCCTTGGCCTGGCAGGATATTACCGTACGCAACCTGCTTACACATACTTCGGGATTGGTTAGAGACGTCCCGGATTTTGACCCGCTCAAAATACGTCCTTTGAACCAGGACATAGAATCCATCTATTCCCTGCCGCTTGATTTCGCTCCCGGAACGAAATGGGATTACAGCAATATGAACTATGATATACTTGGGGCAATCATCGGGAAAGTTACGGCTACAGATTGGGCCGATTGGATCAGCAAACACATCTTCGAACTTTCCGGCATGAGCCAGACTCGCAAAGCAAGCATGAAGGACGTCATTCAAAACCGTGCAAGCGGTTATAACAGAAGAAGTGAGGGATGGGAGAACGCAGACATCTGGCTTGCGCTTGAACCAAGCGGAGCTTTTCTTTCCAGTATTTCCGATATGGCTAAATGGGAAAAGATACTCTGCTCCGGCCAGCTGCTAACAGCAGATAGTAAAAAACAAATGTGGACAGCCATGAAATTGAATAATGGGGACAAAGTGCATTATGGCTTTGGCTGGTTTATCGATTCAGTTAATGGTCATATTAGGATCCATCATAGCGGCGCTGTGCCGGGGTTTAAGTCGGATTTTGAACGGTTCCCCGACGATAAGCTTTCGGTAATTGTGCTCACCAATATCGGCAGCGCTAATGCGGAACGTATGGCGCAAAACATTGCCGGATTCTTTATGCCTGCGTTAAAACCCTTACCGGCCCGGGCCCTGCCGGATAAAGAGCCGGAAATTACTGCCATAGTAAAAAGCTTCATTAGCAGGCTGCAGCAGCAGTCGGCCATTGATACCGGTACTTTATCCGCTCAGCTTGCCAAAGCTTATAATAAAGATCGCACACGGACATTGGCAAATGCAATTAGCGGGAAGATTTATTCTACAACACTGATTGAGCGACGGGAAAAGAACGGCAGACGAACCTATCGCTACCGACTGGACTATGGCTACGACTATATCGATCTGATTATGCAATTCGATGCGGAAAATAAAATAAACGGTTATGGCATTGATGATTAAATGGTTTTCAGGCGGCCGATGACTTTTCAGGGCTAATGTGTTTGAATATGAAGAAATAGATTTTTTGCTTTATATTAGTTTCCATGATGAAAATAACAGACACTGAGGGCCAAATACAATTATCAGGTAAGACCTACGAAGGCAAAGTGAAGTATGTATGTAAAAAAATGCCGGGTGGTGGCTGTGCAATCACCACGTTTTGTGTACTTGCTTTCGGCGAAAAAGCCGTAACGATACACTTTTACGCTAAAGCCGCTTGTGAACCTAAGGAGCGTGAAGCCGATTATTCCTACGATTCGAGCGATGAGAAGGAAACTTATCCATGGACAAAATCAGGCAATCTGATTACTATAAACGGGTTCGATAAATACGGAACATTGAGATATGAAAACAACAAATTGATTGGCAGTAAAGGCGATTTTGAGGGCGCAGCTCTTGAATTTGTTGAAAAGCCGACAGCATGAAAAATGATTTTCGCTTAATAGCTATTCAACTGTCAATTCATTTCCATGACACTTAAAAGACGAGATTTTATCAGCCTTACCGGCGTAACCGCAGCAAGTGGTTTGATAGCTGGCTTTAGTTCCTGTAGCGCAGACAGGCGAAAAGCTACTGCCGGTTCATCTACGGCCTTAGAATCGATGGTGGGCGACGTAACGCCGATTGCGTTGTCAGAAAGAGAGGAGAGAATTGCGAAAGCCCAGCGCCTGCTTGCAGAAAACAGGCTCGATGCGTTAATACTTGAAGCAGGCACCGGTCTGAATTACTTTACCGGTATAAGCTGGTGGCCCAGCGAGAGAACGATGGTAGCCGTTATTCCTGCGAAAGGAGATGTAAAATATGTTTGTCCTGCGTTTGAAGAAGCCCGCTTCCGGGAACAGATCAGTATCGGGAAAGATGTTTATGCATGGCAGGAGGATGAAAGTCCTTACAGGCTTATTTCCACGGTATTTAAAGATATAGGTATTGTTTCCGGAAATATTGCGATAGAAGAAGAAACCCGCTTCTTCATCGCTAACGGAATACAGCAAGAAGCCCCGCATTTGAATTACGTCAGCGGCGATACAGTGACTATTCCCTGTCGTATCATCAAATCCACTGCCGAGATCAGGTTGATGCAAAAGGCAAATGATATTACCCTTTCCGCAATAAAATATGGGGTAAGCAGATTAAAAGAAGGCATGTCGCAGGATGAGCTTTCTTCCATAATTATGTCGGCACAAAGAGAATTGGGAGGCATGCCCGATTTTGCTTTATGCCTTTTCGGAAAAGCTTCTGCTTTTCCCCATGGAACCAGGGAGCCACAGCGACTTAAA
>DASZRP010000136.1:0-17997 GCA_035548895.1 Puia sp.
CATAAAGAGCAATTGCTCGACATCACGAACGGCGACATGCCGACCCTGGTGATCGACGCCACGGGCAGCCGGCAGGCCATTAACAACAGCCTGAACTTCCTGGCTCACGGCGGGCGTTACGTGCTGATCGGCCTGCAGCAGGAACCTATCAGCTTCAGCCATCCGGAGTTTCATAAGCGGGAGGCCACGCTCATGAGTAGCCGAAATGCCACGGCGGCCGATTTCAGCCAGGTGATCGGGGCTATAGAGAAGAGATCGATAAATCCGCTGGCTTACATCACGCACCGCGCCCGGTTCAGCGAAGTGAAAGACGTTTTCGAAAGCTGGCTTTCCCCGGCTAATGGCGTGATCAAGGCCATGATACAGTTGGACGATTGAACATACTTGCTTAATTTGGCTGAGTATGCTCCAGGTGCTTTCATACCAGATCGCAGACAGCATCGACATACGATCCTTCAAAGCATCGTATAAAGGGAACCTGTGTCATGAAGACTCGGACGAACTATTCTATAAGCTTCGGGAAGATTCTTTTATTTATGTTTTTCGCTATGGAGTAGCCTGCTTTCTCAATGTGGATACGGCGGCAATCGAACGTTTCCTCACTACCATCGGCAGCTTTTGCAAAAACCTTTTTAAAGAAAAGCTTAGCGAGGAATTCCAGGTTGAACCGCATGCCACCCAAAATAACTTTGGATACAATACCATTTCTATTGTTCGCGCCGACGTGGATGCTTATCGCCTCATCATGCTCAACGTATCGCAGTCGGTTGCGCTGGATTATTATTCCGACCTGACCGCAGGCCTTTTGCGCGAGACCAATGAGCAGACGCGCGAACTCGAAACCAGGGGAAGCCTCCGCATTTCCGGGGCACAACTGAAGAAATTTATCGGAAAGACCTTAAACCTGAAGAACCGGATCTCGGAGAATCTGTACATCTTCGACTCTCCACCCGAGACCTGGGAAGATGAAGAACTCAACCGGATCGACCTGGGCCTGAAGAAAACCTTCGATCTGCAGGAACGGTTTCGCAGCATTCAGGAAAGCCTGCAGATCGTCCGGGAAAACCTGGAGCTCTTCAAAGACATCATGCAATATCGATATAGCAATCTGCTCGAATGGATCATTATCATTCTGATAGCTGTCGAAGTGATCAACCTGATCCTGGAAAAACTTATCCGTTGAACCGGAGAATAAGACGCAGTTATAATACTTGAAAAATACCGTTTTTTAACCCTTTTTAGCGAAAGCCCTTGCCGTACATTGTGAGAAAATATAGCTTTGTGGAAATGAGCATCAATCACATCCGCCTTTACGACCTCTTCCGGAGGGAACTGCATTTACCGGACGATAAAGCAGCGGAGGCAGTATACGCAATCCAGGAAATTACCGACTCCTCCCTTGCTTCTAAAAAAGACGAACTGGCAACAAAGGAAGATATCGGTTCCCTGAAGGAGGATATCAATTCCCTGAAGGAGGATATCGATTCCCTGAAGGAAGACATTTACTCCTTTAAACTGGAGACAAAGGAAAGCATCTATCTCCTAAAGTCCGAGATCAGTTCTTCAAGAACTGAATTTATCGAAAAGTTTAATGGAGTAGCACTAAAAACAGATCTTCAGAATTCTAGCGATAAGCTTTACCGGGCCATCTATTTGACAGGGATGCTGCAATTTATCACTATGGTCGGAATGCTGTTGACCATAGTGAAATTGTTAAAATAGGTACGGGAGCCTTGCTTATTTCTCTGGGAGTTAAAATCAGGGGACTTACCTTTATCTGCGAATCCTCCAATCATGATTTTGATATTGTTCGGTCGACTGACTGGCAGCTCTGCCGGAAGACACCTGGTCTTTATGCTTGCATTATGTTGTTCTGTAGTTCAGGCAAGTGCGCAGGCAGGAGATCACTCTTTTCTACTGTCCGGTAAAATAAATGTCGACAGCGGACGAATTTCGTTTATACCCGTTGGCGATAGCTCGTATTATCCCGCAGGCTTTTTTCCGGCCGAAAAGGAAATCTCACGAGGTCTCTTTGTTTTTACTGGTCGCATTTTTTACCCTTTAGCGTTCCAGCTCCTGCTCAAAGCGGACTCGGAACATTCGTATTTATCGGACTTATTCTTCGTGCAGCCCGGTCAGCAAACAATTTTATGCAACGTGGATTCCATGCGCGAAACGCCATTGGTATCAAACGAGTTGATGAAGGCATATCGCACCACATGGCTTATGCCTTATAATGCGATCGAATCGCATGTCAATGACTATGAAGCACGGGTAGCAGAAAGAAAAAAATTGGTTTATGCCTACAGCCGTGCCAATCCTGATTCCTACATCTCACTCTGGGAGATTATAGTGGAACTGAAAAGGCAATATGCGCCGATGCTCGATTCGGCTTATAACGAATTGTCTGGCAAACTTAAATATTCTTCCGCCGGCCTCCTGCTTAAAAAGCAATTGAAAGGAGCGGCTATGCTGGATATCGGTAAAACCTTCCCTCCTTTGCTGCTTCAGGATATTCAGGGTAATAAAAAGAATTTTGCTATTCATCCCGGAAAATACAAATACAGCTTCATCGATTTTTGGTTCAGCCAATGCACGCCCTGCCTGAGGCAGTTTCCAAAATATAAGACGCTGTATGCCCGCTTCCGTGATCGTGGCTTAGGGATAATTGGTATTTCTGTTGATGAAGGAAAAAACATTACTGACTGGAAGCGGATTGTTCGGAACAGTCCTCTGGACTGGCCTCAATACCTGGATGAAGACGGTCGCTTGTCCTCAAACCTTGGCATTGCTCGCTTTCCTACGAATTTTCTTCTCGATGAACATGGTAAGATCATTGCCCGGGACCTTTCGCCGGAAGATCTTGATAATTTCCTGAATAAACATCTCTAAGTTACATGCCTCCGAGCGCACGGAAGAAAGCTCCGTTACAATACCTGAAGAATACCGTTTTTTAATCCTTTTTTGCGGAACCTGTTGCTGTATACATCTTCACATCTCCATATTTCCACATCTCCACATCTCCACCCGCCTTCGCCTTTTAACAGCGAAGCTTTAGCGAAAGCTGTAAGGCTTCGGCGGGCAAAGCATTTCCATATTATTCCGACCTAAGACTCTCCACCGGATTCGCCATTGCAGCCCTCGTCGATTGAAAACTCACCGTGATGAGCGTGATGAGCAGGGCGCCGGCGCCGGCTGCTGCAAATATCCACCCGCTAAGGGTCGTCCTGTAACTGTAGCCCTGGAGCCAGCTATGCATAAAATAGTACGACAGCGGAAAGGCAATGAGGAACGAACATACGACAAGGGTTAAGAAATCCCGCGAAAGCAGGTTCCAGACATTGAAAACAGAAGCGCCCAGCACTTTTCTTACGCCAATCTCCCGTTTGCGCTGTTCGGCAACAAAAGAAGTCAACCCGAATAAACCCAGGGAAGAAATGAAAACCGCCAGCGCTGCAAAAATGCCGGCGAGTTTTCCGATGCGTTCTTCATTATTGAACTTGGCCGCATAGTCATCGTCCACGAATTTATATTCGAATGGCTGATCAGGATTGAATTTTCTGAATATGGGCTCAATTTTACCCAGCGCATCGGCTGCGCTCAGGGAGGGATTCAATTTAAGCAATGTCACGTTGCCTCCATAGTTTAACAGCGTATAAATAACAGGTCTCGCCTCATCGTAAGGCGACTCCATCACCATGTTGTGAATAACGCCTATAACCCGCAAGGGTTTGTCCCACCAGGTGATGGTTTGCCCGACCGGATTTTTCAGGTTCATATAATGCACTGCCGCCTCATTCAGCATTGCTGCAGCAGAATCGGTAGCAAACTCTTTCGAGAAGCCCCGGCCTTCTTTTACTTCCCAGCCTATCGTTTTGCCATAATCGAAAGAAGCGCTCACCACACCAAAATCTGTTGAAAGATTCGGGTCTTTGCCGGGCCAGCTAAAACCGCTGCTGCTGTTCCATATTCCCGTTGTCGGGCTTTCCGATTCCGCGAAAGAGACGATTGCACCGGTATGCGTCAACTCGTCTTTCACCGCCTCGAAATGATCATGAATAGCTGAATTTGACGTCGGGATATTGATCAGGCTGGCCCTCGAATAGCCGACAGACCGGTTCCTCGCATATTGTATCTGCCGGTAAACCACCAGGGTACCGACAATAAGCGAAACCGAAATGCTGAATTGCAATACGACCAATGCTTTGCGCGGAACGGCCGCATAACGACCCGCACGGAATGTTCCTTTCAATACTATTACGGGCCTTAACGACGAAAGGTATAAGGCAGGATAACTGCCCTCAATGATCGCTGTGACCAGCACAAACGCGGCACTCAGGATCCAGAACACAGGACTGTTCCACAGCATTGCCATCTGCTTACCGGAAACGAGATTAAAGAAAGGTAAAACCAGCCAGGTCATCAGCATAGCTAACATAAAGGCAAACAAAACCGTCAGCAGCGACTCGCTGAAAAATTGACGGATCAACTGGCTGCGCAATGAACCGATCGTTTTCCGGATGCCCACTTCCTTAGCCCGCTTCTCGCTCTTCGCCGTACTTAGATTCATGAAATTGATGCAGGCTAACAGCAAAACGAATATGCCGATCACCACGAACATGCGTACATATTTTATTGCGCCGCCAACATTTTTACCGTCTTTAAATTCGGTGTATAAATGCCATTTGCTCATGGGCATCAAAAAGAGCTCCGGCTTCTTCTTTTGCAACTGCGCGTTGACGTTCTTTAATTTGGCATCTTTAATTTTTGCCGAAACCTGGCTGAAATCCGCCTGATCATTGATCTGCACAAAGAGGCTGGTAAAATTCGGTCGCCACGGATCGTCCATACCGCTCAGCTTGTTGTTGGCATTATACCAGAAATCCCAGGAGCCAATAAAGTTCAGGCCGGCGAAGGTTGAATTATGAGGAAAGTCCCTGTACACGCCGGCAACTTTCACCGGTTGCATCTGATCTACCTTAATCATTTTATTCACCGGGTCGTCGTTACCGAAATACGCCCTGGCCGCGGATGCGGATAGCAGCACCGACGAAGGATCGTACAGGGCATCGCGTTTTCCCTGCAGCATATCGAGCGTAAACATGTCCGGCATTTCCTTTTCAAAAAAGCCGCCATTGTCTTTTAATTTTTTATCCCCGACGCTGACCAGATGATCTCCCAGGTTCACCGCCATGACGATATGCTTAAAATCGCTTCCATAATTCGATCTTATTTCATTGGCCAGCGGATAAGGCACGTCCCACCAGGTTTGTACCTGGCCGTTATTGGTCACGTTTTGGATCAACTGCGCGATGCGGTTATAATTCCCGAAGTTTTTGTTGAATGAAAGCTCGTCGTGCATCCATAGGCCAATCAGGATCGCTACTGTCATTCCCAATGAAAGGCCAAGAATATTGATGAACGAATGCATCTTATCCCTAAGCAATGCGCGCCAGGCCGTCTTTAAATAATTTCTGAACATTGCGATTGAATTAATTTCAAATTATCAAATTTTCACCCGCCTTCGACAGCCGAAGCTTTAGCGCTTTGGCGGGCAAGTAATTTTCACATCTCCACATCTTCATATTTCCACATCTCCACATTATCTCTCACTCTGACCGCAAACTCTTCACCGGATTCGCCATCGCTGCCCGGATCGATTGAAAGCTGATCGCAAACAGCGCTACGATTACAGCGATCAAACCGGCCGCTGCGAACATCCACCAGGAAATTGTTATCCGGTATTGAAAGCTGTCCAGCCATTTATCGGTAGCATACCAGGCTAACGGAAACGCGATAACAAAAGCTACGGCGACGGGTTTCAGAAAGTTGACCGACAAAAGGGCTATGATATTTCGGGAAGATGCGCCTAACACTTTCCGAACGCCCATCTCCTTGCTTCGCTGACCTACGGTGAACATGGCCAGTCCGAGAAGTCCGAGACCGGAGATGAAGATGGCCAGGAAAGCAAACCCGTTCGAGAGTTTGCTCACGACCTGTTCACTCCGGTACAGCCTGGCATATTCGAGGTCGGAGAATTGATAAGTGAAGGGAAAGTCCGGGTTGAGCTCCTTGCAGATCTTCTGCAGGGAAGCGATCGCCTCCTGCGTTTTACCGGCTTTGATACGCACGAGGATGGTCCCCCAGCTCCAGTGCTCATCCAACCGGACGATCAGGGGCTCGATGGTCTCATGCAGCGAATTGAAATGAAAATCTTTTATTACCCCAATAATGGTTCCTTCATGGTTACCCCAGCTGATCCTTTTGCCTACCGGATCTTTCAGCCCTATTTTATTCACCGCCGTTTCATTCAGCAGATAGCTCGCGGTATCGGCATAGGCCCGGTCAAAATCACGCCCAGAGGCCATTTGAAGCTGCATCGTTTTTACAAAATCATAGCCCACCACCCCATCGGCAAAATCCACAACGAGATTTGGCGGCTTGCCAGGCCAACTGATGCTTCCGGTATGATGCTCGATCACCGTCGGCGAGTTCCTCATCTTGGAAACATCGACAATATCGGTATGCGCCAGCGCTTCGTCTTTGAAAACATTGTATTTGCCGATCAGGCCGCCTTCAAGCGGAAGGTACAGGAGGTTGTCCCGGTTATAACCGAGGTTCTTATGCTGCACGTAATTCATCTGCCGATAGATCACGATCGTTGCTGTGATGAGCACGATGGAAAGCGTAAATTGAAAAACCACCAGCCCTTTGCGAAAAAGGCGGTTCGACCAGGAAAATTTGAGATCTCCTTTCAGCACATGTACCGGTTTGAGCGACGACATGAAGAACGCCGGATAGCTGCCGGCAATCAGCGCCGTAAGCAACAGCAGGCCTCCGGCCGTCAGCCAGAAAAAGGGATCGTTTATCGCCAGTTGCAATTGCTTTCCCGTTAACTGGTTGAACGCCGGAAGCGAAAAGCCGACAAAGACCAGGGCGATCCCGATCGCCAGCAAAGTGGCCAGGATCGCTTCGCCGATAAACTGAACAATCAGGGAAGCGCGTACGGCGCCGATCACTTTTCGAACGCCAACCTCACGGGCACGGTGAACCGAACCGGCGGTTACCAGGTTCATAAAATTGATGCAGGCGATAAGGAGGACAAATACGGCAATGATGCTGAACAAATGCACATACTCAATTCTTCCCCCGTCGATGTAACCGTCTTTAAAACTGGAATGCAGATAGCGGTCGGCAAAAGGTTGTACAGCCAGGGCGGTCTTCATACCATCTGCCTTCGGCTTGTACCGGTAGATAAAGTCCTTTATTGCAGCTTCAACCTTTTCAGGGCTGGCTTCTCTGCTGAGTTGAATGAAGGTTTGCGGACTGGTATTTCCCCAGTTATGCACCCAGTCGTTCTGCTTCACGAAGTCTGTCCAGCTTCTCAGGAAATCAAATTGCAGGGAGGAATTGGCAGGAATATCGGCGAATACGGCGGTTACCTGCAGGTCCTCTTTATCGTCGAACCGGATTATTTTACCCACAGCTTGCGCGGGACTTTCAAAAAAAACATCGGCCATCGATTTCGAAATGGCAATCGATGACGGATTGAGAATGGCTGTTTTGGCATTCCCTTCGATCAGGGGAAAGCTGAACATGCTGAAAAAATCCCCGCCGGCAAACATGCCGTTCCGCTTGGCGATCTTATCTCCGACCCTGAAGGTATTGCTTGCTTCGGGCGCAGCAGCATACTCGAACCCGCTCGCATATTGGATGCCCGGCACGGTCCGCTTCAGCTCTTCGGCAAGCAGTCCCTGCGTGGGATAGGAAGCAGTCACCTTCCCGTCATAAGAACTCCGCTCATAAACCTGGAACAGTTGCTTTGCGTTGGTATGAAAACTGTCAACGCTCTTTTCATCGCGGATCCAGAGAAAGATCATCAGGCTGCAGGCCAGTCCGAGCGCGAGCCCGAATATATTGATGAAGGAAAATGCCTTATTCCTCACCAGGTTCCGCCAGGCTGTCTTTAAATAATTTCTGAACATTGCGATTGAATTAATTTCAAATTATCAAATTTTCACCCGCCTTCGCCTTCGACAGCCGAAGCTTTAGCGAAGGCTGTAGCGCTTTGGCGGGCAAGTAATTTTCACATCTCCACATCTTCATATTTCCATATCTCCACATTATCTCTCACTCTGACCGCAAACTCTTCACCGGATTCGCCATCGCTGCCCGGATCGATTGAAAGCTGACCGTAAACAAAGTGATGATCAATGCACCCATCCCGGCAGCTTCAAAAATCCACCAGGATAGCTCTGCCCGGTATTGATATTGCTGCAGCCAGTTATGCATAAAATACCAGGCAAGCGGCATAGAAATGCCCAGGGAAATGATAACGAGGAGTACAAAATCCTTGCTAAGCAATTTCCATAAATTGAACACAGATGCCCCAAGCACTTTTCGCACACCGATCTCCTTAGTTCTTTTTTCAGCCACAAAAGAGGCCAGGCCAAACAAACCCAGGCAGGAAATGAAGACTGCCAATGCCGCAAATACGGCAGCCAGGTTTCCGATACGTTCTTCATCTCCAAATTTGCTTGCGTAGGCTTCATCGACAAATCGATAGATGAACGGTTGCGTCGGATCGTATCGTTTCAGGACCGCCGACACCCGCTCGAGGGCTTCATGAGGACTCAGCTTTGGATTAAGTTTGAGATTGAGCATGCCTGCATTCGAACGCGCTAATCGAAACATCGATGGGCGAATAAGCGCATAAGGGGATTCCATCACAAAATCCTTTACGACACCGATTACGGTGAACGCCACACCATCGTTAAAAGAAACCTGTTCGCCAATCGGATGCTTTAGTCCCATAAATCGAACAGCCGATTCATTTAAAATAAAAGCCGCCGAGTCGGAGGGAAAATCCTTTGAGAAGTCTCTCCCCGCAACGATTTGCCAGCCCACGGTTTTGCCATAGTTATATGAAACCGAGCTCATCGGAAAATCGTTGGAACTGCCCGGCACTTTTCCCTGCCAGCTCATTCCGCCGTTTGTATTCCAGACCTCTGTAATGGGATTCCCGGATTCTGCCATTTCGACAATGGCCCCTGATTTTTTCAAATCGTCTTCTATCGCACTATAATGACTGTGGACATCGTACGTATGCATGGATAAATTCACCAGGCCGTTATCGTTGTAGCCCAAAGGACGATCCCTGGCAAATTGTATCTGCCGGTAGATCACAGCGGTACCAATGATCAAAATGACTGAAACCGAAAACTGGATCACGACAAGCACCTGCCTGGGCAGGGAAGAAAACCGTCCCACGGCAAAACTTCCCTTCAGCACGCGAACGGGATTAAAGCCGGATAAATAAAAGGCGGGATAGCTGCCCGCGATGACCCCTGCAATCAACGTAAATCCGACGGCAAGAAGCCAGAAATACCCGCTCGTCCAGGGCAGATGCATTTGCTTTGCCGAAAGCAGGTTGAAAAATGGAAGGCCCAATTGAACCAGGACCATCGCCACAATAAAAGCCAGGAACGCGGTGAATACTGATTCGCTCAGGAACTGGCCTACCAGTTGAGTTCTTAAAGATCCCATGGTTTTGCGAATACCCACTTCCCGAGCCCGTTTTTCGCTTCTTGCGGTTGACAGGTTCATGAAATTGATACAGGCCAGCAACAGCACGAAAGCGCCAATAATGCCAAACCACCACACGTATTGTATTTTTCCGCCGGTATTCACTCCGTTTTTGAACTCGGCGTATAAATGCCATTTATTCATCGGATGCAGAAATAGTTGAGCTTTGGCAATTCGCTCCTGCTCCCGGATATGTTTTAGTTTAAGGTCTTTTATTTTCTCCGATACTGTATTTAAATCCGCATGATCGGCCAGTTGCGCATAGATGGAAAAATTATCGGTTCCCCAGGGATCGTCCATCGTTTTTAACCAGGGCGCAATCTTCAATTTCATTTCGAAGGAACTGATAAATTGCCGACCGGAAAATGTTGAATTTGCCGGCATGTCCTGATAGATGCCGGCAACCCTTGCCGGTACGTTTTCCAATTTAATAACTTTGTTTAACGGATCATCGGCTCCGAATATGGCCCGGGCTGCCGATGACGACAACAGAACCGCATCCGGATCATTCAGGGCAGACAAGCTGCCTTCTGCCATTTTCAGATCAAGCATGGCCGGCCCTTCGTCGTTTACGTACAGGCCGTTTTCAGAGATCGGCTTATTGTTATACAACAGGTTCGAGGTAACCCAGTTGACCAAAGAAACCCTTTTGAAATCATCATGGTATTCGGTACGCAGCGCTTCTGCCAGCGGGTAGGGCAAGCCATCCCAGGTCTGCACCTCGCCATTGAGATGAACCCGCTGCATTACATGAACCAGGCGGTCGTAGTTCCGGTTGTCCCGGTCGAAGGATACTTCATCCCAAATCCAAAGGCCGATCAGCAAGGCAACGGCCATGCCTACCGCCAGTCCGCTGACATTAATGATGGAAGACATCTTGTTTTTCAACAGATTTCTCCATCCGATCTTCAAATAATTTCTGAACATCGTGATTGAGCTATTCTCAAATTATCATATCTCCACATTTCCACATCTTCACATTTCCACATTAACACCATCGCTCATTCAGAACGAAGGCTCTTCACCGGATTCGCCATTGCCGCCCGGATGGACTGGAAGCTGATCGTGACCAATGCAATAAAGATCGCCATGAAACCGGCCGCAATAAAAATCCACGCGTTAATATTGATTCGGTATTCATATTGTTGCAGCCAGTTATGCATGCCCCACCAGGCCAGCGGGAAGGCAATGCAGCAGGCGATCACAACCAGCCTGATAAAATCTTTGGACAGCAGTCTGGTAATGGCCACCCTGCTCGCCCCCAGCACTTTCCGGATACCGACTTCTTTCACCCTGCGCTCGGCAGTATAAGCAGCCAGGCCGAACAGGCCGAGACAGGAGATCAGGATGGCCAGGGCTGCAAATACTTTCGACAGTTGGCTCACCAGCGCTTCGCTCAAGAACATCCCGTTGAACTGATCGTCGACAAAAACATAGTTGAACGGATAGGCGGGATTGTATTTTTTAAATATGCTTTGCATTTGCGTAAGGGCCGTTTCTTTATTTGCCGAGGGTTTGAGCCGGATATACATCACCTGGTCGTCTTCCGGTTTGCCATAAAAGAACATTACAGGATCGGGCTTGCCGTACATATTGCCGTAAACATAATCGTTCACCACGCCGACCACTTCCGCATGCATGCCGCTGGTATCGCCTTCATAGTGTATCGTTTTTCCCAGTGCACTGCCCTTGCCCATCAGTCTCTCCATGGCTTGCGTGATCACTATATAAACGGTCTTATTCTGTATCGCGCTATCGGAAGTCCGGACATCCCTTCCTTCCAGCAGCTTCATTCCCGAGGTGCTGAAAAAGCCGGGCGTTACATATCGCTGCGAAATGAGGATCTTGCTGCTGGTCATTTGACCTTCCCAGGTGAGGCCATAAGTATTATTGCCCCCATAGATCGTGACATGGTCGCTCAAAGCCGCGCTTTCCACCTGGCCCGTGTTCAGCAGGTCATGACGGATCGGCTCAAAATTTTTCGCCACTTCGCCCACCACATCGGTCTGCACCAAATAGTTCTTGTTGAACCCGAGATCGCGGCTCTTGATGTGCTGCACCTGCCGATAGATAATGATCGTGCTTATGATCAGCATAATAGAAATGGTAAACTGCGATATCACCAATCCCTTCCGAATCATGGCGGCGCTGCCTGTTTTCAATTTCATGCTCTTTAATACCGCGGCGGGGTTGAAGGACGAAAGATAGAGGGAAGGGTAACTGCCGGCCACGAGACCGCATAATATAACGATGCCCAGCAAGCCCAATATATGCAAAGGGTTGCCCGGTTGCAGGGAAAGATTTTTCTGCACCAGGAGGTTGAACGCCGGCAATGCCAGCGCCATGATGACGACGGCCAGGATAGCTGAAGCGAGTGCCATAAAAATCGCTTCGCCGATAAATTGAATGATCAGGTTCTGCCGGGTCGAACCCAATACCTTTCTCACCCCAACTTCTCTTGCCCGCTTCTCGCTTCTCGCGGTGGCCAGGTTCATAAAATTGATGCAGGCAATTAACAGAATGATCCAGGCGATAATGGAAAAAAGGTGCACATATTGGATCTGTCCCCCGCCGGTTTGTTTCCCGTTATCGAACTGGTCGCGCAGATGCCAGTCGTTCATGCTGAACAAAAAAGGACGGGCGATAGCCGTCGGCTCTCTTTTCTGAATGAAATCGTAGAGCTGCTTATTGACCGAAGCCAAACTGGCATTCGGCTTCAGTTCCACATAAGTGCTCAGTGAATTATTGCCCCACCTATGCAGCCAGTCGCTCTGCTTGAAATAAATCTCAAATGGCGCTACCCATTCAAACTGAATGCTGGAATTGTCCGGGATATCTTTCAGCACGCCGGAGATCACATAGTCCTGCCGCTCATTGACCCTGACGGTTCTTCCCACTATATTCTTATCGTCGCCGAAAAACTTCTTCGCTGTTTTTTCGGTGATCACCATCGAATACAATTGCCGGAAGGCTGTTTCCGGGTTGCCCTGTGCAAAGGGCAGGGTGAACATGGTAAACAGGGACGGTTCGGCAAAGGTTCCTGACGCATACATCGTCTTATCTCCCACCCGGAACAGGTAGTTCATTCCCCCTTCCGAGGTGCGACAGGTATTGGCGACGCCGGGAATTTCCTGCTGCATGGCGGGACCCAACAGACCGGGGGTTGAACCGAAGGTAGCCGTATAGGTATCGTACTTTTGGTTCTCTTTTACAAAATACAGGCGGTCTTTCTTCGTATTGAACTGGTCCCAGCTCAATTCATTTTCCACCCACAGAAAAATCAATCCCGCGCAGGCAATGCCGATCGCCAGGCCGAAAAGATTAAGAAAGCTGTACGACCTGTTGCTGCGTAGCGTGCGCAATGTAGTTTTCAAATAGTTTTTGAACATGGGATCAATTTATCGTTCTTCAATTTTCAAATTTCCACATTTCCACATCTTCACATCTTCACATCTCCACATCTCCACATCTTCACCATCGTTCATTCAGAACGAAGACTCTCCACCGGGTTCGCCATCGCCGCTTTCATCGACTGGAAGCTGATCGTCAGCAGGGCGACGACAATGGCCGACAGTCCGGCCGCCAGGAACATCCACCACTGAATCGTTACCTGGTAAGCAAAATTCTTCAGCCAGTTATTCATCATCCACCATCCGGCAGGCGTGGCGATGGCGGCCGCGATAAATACCAGCTTGATGAAATCGGTGGAAAGCAGGGCGGTAACGCTGGAAACCGAGGCGCCCAATACTTTTCTTACGCCGATCTCTTTCCGTCGCTGCTCCGCCGAAAAAGCGGATAATCCGAACAACCCGAGACAGGCGATCAGGATGGCGATGAAAGTGAAGCCGGATACCAGGGTTTCCGTGCGCTGTTCCTTACTGTAATTGCGCTGGAAGTCCTGGTCCAGAAACGAATATCCGAAAGGAATCCCGGGATCAAGCTTTGACCAGGCTGTCTGTACTTTCTTAATGATAGATGGATAATCGGTTGTCTGGAGATCGGCGATCAGGTAGCAGTAGCGGTTCTCCAGCACTTCTGTGGTAAATCCGCAGGGCTGGATCGGGTTATGAAGGCTCTCAAAATTAAAATCTTTTACCACGCCGACGATATTCAATACGCCATGAAAATCCGTAAAGTCGTACCGTATCTTTTTTCCTACCGCATTAGCCACCGTATAACCCAGCGGTTTCAGCGCCTTTTCGTTTAATATAATGCCGGCAGAATCGTTAAACTCTTTTGAGAAGGAACGTCCGCTCAGCATCTGGAAGCCGAGCGTCTGTATATAATTATCTCCCACGGCGCTCAGGTGAATGTCGACCTGGTCTGCCGGCGTTTGACCCTCACCGTAGAAAAGCATATCGTTCATATTGACAATACCCGGATAGGCGGAGGCGCTGGTCACCGCCCTAACCTCCGGATATTTCAGCAATTCGTTTTTAAGCGCTTCGTAATGATCTTTATCGTAGATATGACCGTCCTGCAGCGAAACCACCAGCTTTTGGTTCTTATCGAAGCCCAATTGCTTATTCTTTAGATATCCCATTTGCTGTTTGATCACGATGGCGGCAAAGACCAGGCAGATGGAAATGCCAAACTGAAATACCACCAGGCCTTTTCGCAAGGAAGTAGCCAGAAACGCTTTCCCGATTTTACCTTTCAATACCGTAGCCGGTTTGAATGAAGACAAAAAGAACGCGGGATATAGTCCGGCAAACAGGCCGGTCAGCAACGTGAGACCGGCAACCCAGAATAGCAGCGAGGGTTCATCCATAAAACGGATATGCTTTTCCGTTAGTCCGTTGAAAAACGGCAGAAAGAGCTGAACCAGCATTAGTGCAAGGATCAGGGCAATGATACAGAGCATGAAAGATTCTCCCAGGAACTGCATGATCAGCCATCCCCGGCGGGCGCCGATCACTTTTCTGACGCCGACTTCCCGGGCGCGCTTTTCACTGCGCGCGGTGCTGAGGTTCGTGAAATTGATGCAGGCGATCAGCAATATAAAGGCCGCAATGGAACCGAGTATATACAGGTAGGTAATATTTCCGTTGGCCGCAATTTCATTCGGTGCAGCGGAATGCAGGTAAATATCTTTCAGGGGCTGCAAAAAGATCTGTAGCGAGATGCCGGAGCTCCTGACAATTTCGCGTATTTGTGTTTCAAACCAGGACTGCAGCTTTCTTTCGAAAGCCTTCGCATCGCTGCCGGGCTTCAGCTTCACATAGGTATAGAATAGCGCGTTGCTGACAAAGGCCGTTCTGGTTTTTACCCAGTTCCACATATCGTTATTCCGCATGGAAAGGAAAAAATTTCCCGGGATATGCGATTTATTTTTCTGATCGTCGAACACGGCTTTCACCGTGTAAGGGAATTCACCGCCGGGCGTGGTGATCAGCAGCAATTTCCCTACCGGGTCCGAATGGCCAAAATACTTTCGCGACATGGTCGCCGAAATAACCATCGTATTCGGTTCATCCAGGGCCGTCGCGCCGCTCCCATAAACAAAATCATAGGATAAGATTTTGAAAAACGTCGAGTCGACATAATAGCCGTTTGTTTCAATGAATTGTTTCTGATCGGAACCGTTTTTAAACTTCACCAGCATTTTTGTCATATCAGGGAAAGTGAGCAGCCGCGCCGACTGCTCCACTTCGGGGAAATTGGCTTTTACGGCCGGTCCTACCGGGGCTGCAAGGGCTACCCACTCGCCGTCCTTTCCACTGGCCGCAATGCGGTAAATGCGGTCGATATCCTTCTGATGCCGGTCGTAACTGCTCTCGTCGAAGATATAGAGCATGATGAGCAGGCAGGACGCCAGGCCAACCGCCAGACCAAGAATATTGATAAAGGAAAATGCTTTATTCTTTAAAAGGTTCCGCCAGGCGGTCTTGAAATAATTTCTCAGCATATTGGTTGAATTATCTTCAAATTATCAAATCTTCAAATTTTCAAATTCTTTCCTGCAAAGCATCTCCACATTCTCCTAAGAAGCATGCCATTTCTCTACCATTTTGATCTTCAATAATTTGAATAGTTGCAAGCAGACAAAGTTGTTCGGCTTTGATACACTGAACCGCTTCGATCCGAACAGACCGGCATCGGGCCGATTCAGGATCGCCGTTAAAAAACGGGTGACCTTTAACAGTTTCCGGTATAAACTGTCTGGGACCATCCGGCGGGTCAAGGCCGGCCGGTTTGGTCCAGGTTGTTGCCGTATTTGCTTCTTACCGGCTTCTATCCTTGTAGGGGGTAAGTCCATAGCCGCAATGGACTTACCCCCCAGATGGCATAGAGCTTTTATGGACTCGGTCCGGAGGCAAATGCGGTTCAACCGTAATCCGATATCTTGAAAACTTTAAAACCTATGTTATGGGAAGTCAGAAAGGTGTTATTGTAAGGGCCACCGTCGGCAATGTTATCTATTATGCGCTTGACGGTAAGGGAGTTATGCGTTCCAAACCGAACCGCATCCGGCAAACCTCCGCCACCGTGAAAACGGGACAGGAATTTGGCAAGGCGAGCCGGCTGGGAAAGCATATCCGGTCGATCGTTAAACCGATCAATCCCTGCCGCGACGATCGAAAGGTGATGTTCCGGCTAACGGGAACGCTGAACCTGCTCGTCCACCGCCGGGATGAAAACCCCGCCAGCCCGGAAAAGAACCAGTCGGCTCTCGCCTACCTGGATCATTTTCAATTCAATAAAGACGGCGCCTACTCCTGCCTGGAGCGAATCGAAATGGAACCAAAGTTGCTGGACAACCGTCGGAGCGGACTTCAGTTCTCTTCTTTTATTCCCTCGCGGATCTTTGGCAGTGTCCCATCCGACACGACGAAAATCTATTTGCGCGTGCAGGTGATCGCTGCGGAACCGGACCGATGCACCGCGCATTTGCTGGGAGAGGCAGACTGGCAAATACCCTTTGGGGAAGAACCATTTTCTCCGGAAGATCTTGATTTTAAGACTTCGGCTGAACCGGGGAATTTATTACTGACGGTAGCGGCTGCGGAATATGAGCGGAACCGGAATGGGAACATGGTGATCGATCCCCGCCTGAACTTCCGCCCCTGCGGCGTGATCCGGACAGAAATGATATTTTAGAGCCAACTATCGGAATCGAACCGACGACCCTTTCATTACGAATGAAATGCTCTACCAGCTGAGCTAAGTTGGCTTGCGGGCTGCAAGGTAAGGCAATAGGGGGAGATTTGGGGCTGCAAACCTGGAATTCCTGCCCGGATGAACCGGTGGATTCCCGACCGGACTACAAAAAAGGGGCTTCTGGAAAGAAACCCCGTTATTGTTTGATTATGACCGTAAAAAAACGGAAATGAATGTCTTTCCGTCTGTGCTATAAGCGTTAAAAGTACAGGAGGATATCACCAGTTGGAACCAGGAATCAGTGGATTGTAAGAAAACCGGGATAAATCGACCAATTGAACGGGTAATTTGAGATCTCTTTAGCCGCGCATTACTTTCTTTAGAAAGAAATCTTTGCGTGTTCGGGACACATCGATCGTTTTCCCATCGCTCATCACTACGTAACCTCCCTCTCCTTTGTTATACTTTTCAACCTCATTCAGGTTGATGACAAAGGAATTGTGCACCCGGACAAAATAGCCAAAGCCCTTTAACTGCTCCTCGATCTCTTTTAATGACCGGCAGGCCATAATTGCCTTCCTGCCCTTTGAAGTAATATGGGTATAGTTGTCATCCACCTCGCAATAGAGAATCTGGTCGGCTGGAATCATCTCAAACCCGGTCGCGGTGGGAATTGCAATTTTCGAAAATGTATTTTCCTTGTTTTTTATTCGATCCAGCAACAGCTCCAGCCGCTCTCCCGAGGCCATCGGTTGTCTCGATATCTTCTGAACAGCCGCAATCAGCTCTTTGGGGACGATCGGTTTGAGCAAATAGTCCAACGCACTTAACTTGATTGCCTTGATCGCATATTGGTCGTAGCTGGTGGTAAAGATAATTTCGAAATTAATTTCCCCGCATCGTTCAATCATTTCGAAACCATTCATGACCGGCATCTCGATATCCAAAAACACGATATCCGGTTTGAATTTTTCTATGGCGTTCATACCCTTCTCCGCTGTTCGGCAGGTCTCGATTATTTCAACATCCGGACAATGTCTCGCCAACAATAAGCCAAGGGTTTCCAGGCAATGTTGTTCGTCGTCAATGAGTATCGCTTTCACCATAAATTATGGGTATTATAACAGTAACTTCTGTGCCTGCCGCGCTGCCATCCGGATGAACCAGATCCATTACGGTCACCGGATTGTTAATACCGGCATCTTTTCTTAGCTTCTTTATTCTTTCAGAAGAAATTTCAATGCCCAGTGATTTAAACCGGGTCGATAGTTTACTCTTCAATACTTCCGATTTGTTTCGCCCAATGCCGTC
>DASZRP010000137.1:0-8400 GCA_035548895.1 Puia sp.
CTTATTGAAGGCCAGATCGTCGAGCACCGCTTTATATTTATCGTAAGCCTGCACGATCTTTTCCAGGCTCCTGTATTCCTTGCTGGTCGCGCTGAATTTTCTGTTGTCGTTTACAATGTCCGGATTAGTGAGCGCCACGCCAAGATCTTCAAACCTCGCCCGTATAGCCTCCAGTTTATCAATCATACTGCCTAAAAATTTAAATTGCTGCAAAGTTAACCGAACCATGAGTTATCGGAAATTCAGTGCAGATTATTTGTTTGACGGGCACCGGTTATTAGGGAAGGATCAGGTGCTGATCACCGACGAGGCGGGAATGATCCACCAGGTATGCGGAATAGAAGATGCGGGTGAAGGCATCGAATTCCTCCCCGGATTGATCAGCCCGGGCTTCATCAACTGCCATTGCCACCTCGAACTGAGCCATCTGCGGGGGCTCATACCCAGAAAGACCGGATTGGTGGATTTCGTCTTCGCCGTGGTGAGCAGGAGAAGGACCGGCCCTGACCAGATCCGGGAAGCCATTGCCAATGCGGAACTGGAGATGATCTCGGAAGGCATCGTCGCCGTCGGAGATATTTGCAATACGGCGGACACCATTCCCCTAAAATCGGCGGCACGCCTGGATTATTATAATTTCATCGAATCCATTGGCTGGCTCCCTTCCCAGGCCAGAGAACGGTTCACCGAATCCAGGAACCTGTACAACCATTTTATTGTCGCCGGCGCAGATCCCGATCGCCTTGCTCTGGTTCCCCACGCCCCCTATTCCGTTTCCAAAGAACTCTGGGCCTGCCTCAAACCGGGATTTGCCGGCAAGACCATCACGATCCATAATCAGGAAACGGCAGCGGAAGACGAATTCTTTACTGCTGCTACCGGCCAGCTTACCCGGATGTATGAAATGATGAAAATTGACAACAGCTGGTTCAACCCGACCGGCAGCGGCAGCCTGGATTTTTACCTGGATGAGCTGAAAGGAGCTGCAAAAATAATTCTCGTTCACAATACCTGCAGCACCCCGGCTGACCTGCAACGCATGAAGGAAATGGGGCCCGGCCTGTTTTGCTGCCTCTGCCCGAATGCCAATGAATATATTGAAGGCCGGCTGCCAGATATAGCAGCCATGGAAAAACTCGACATGCCGATAGTGATCGGGACCGACAGCCTGGCCAGCAACTCCCGGTTAAGCGTGCTCGAAGAATTGAAAACGATCCGCAAAAATCAGCCCCATATTGCGATTGAACGCCTGCTGACCTGGGCCACTTCGAATGGGGCCAGGGCCCTGCAAATGGAACATTCGCTTGGCGATTTTACCAAAGGGAAAAAGCCGGGTATCGTCCTGATCGGTTCACCCGGGCAGGATCTGCTCGGTCCCGAAAGCCGCTGCCGGCGATTATTATGAGCCTTCTTCAATGATCGCCCTGAGCACCGGCAGACTTTTCAGGATTCCAAAACCAGGGATATGCAGGTTGTAGAAATCCATAACTCCCTGCAGCAAAATCCTCCGCTTCTCCTGATTGAGGGGCACCTGTGGCAACTCACCCGGTTGCATCACTTTCAGCAGGTCCGCCGCCAGCGCACTGTAAGGCTCTTCCAGGAAATAGGGATGAACCGGTTTCTCCTTTGAAAAAAAACCTTCCTGCAGGTCGAGCCATCTCCGCTCGGATGAATAATTATCATCTATCCGCAGACCCAGCAGGCCGGCTAAATGCAAAGAAAAATAGAGTGGAAAATTAGCCAGCACCAGGCCTTCCGATTCATCAACCCCGATCAGTGAATCTTCGGCAAACTGAAACAGCTCGGGATTCACTTCCGGTTGTTTGAGGCATTTCTGAAGCAGCTCCACCAGGAACATCGAGACCGCATGATGCTTTACATCGAAAAAATTCTTCTTGTACAGATATCCCCATTGATATTCCCTTATGCGTTGGAGGTGTTTGATCTCGTTATGATAAACCACCAGGTCCAATATAGCGCCGGGTTGAAAAAAAACAATCTTCGAATGGCCTTTGGATGAACCGGCGCGCACACCATTCACCAGATAAGATTGGAGGCCGAACATTTCCGTCAGCACGGCAACAATGACACTGGTTTCCCCGTATTTTACCGTTCGCAATACAATGCCTTTTGTTTTCTGAACCATAAGCCGGCGATTCCGGCGAAATTCGGTTAAAATAAGTTTCTTTGTAACTGGGCTTCGCAGGCCCTTTACCAAATAATATCGTCTATGTGGGGAACCCTCGCCGATCTCGTTTTAAAATTTCGCTCCGGATTACTGATCATATTGCTCTTAGCCTGCGCCTTTATGGGCTACCAGGCTTCCAAAGTTGAATTGAGTTACGAGTATACCCGGGCCATTCCCACCGACAATCCAAAATACCAGGCCTACCAGCAGTTCCGTCAGAAATTCGGCGACGATGGTAATCTGTTAGTCATCGGACTTCAGAGCGACAAAATGTTCACGAAAGATTTCTTCAACGATTATATCCTGCTGAACCGGAATCTCAAAAAGATCAAAGGCGTGGAGCAGGTGCTGAGCATACCTGATGCCATTCTCCTCGTGAGACAGGACAGCTCGGAGAAACTGGTTCCGAAACCGATATTTTCAGCATCCTATGCCGACCAGGCCCTGCTGGACAGTGCCCGGAGCGCATTTGAAAACCAGCGCTTCTACCAGGATCTTTTATATAATGGCGATACACATACCTACCTGTCTGCCGTACACGTAAATCGCGACGTAATGAATTCCGCGGCGCGAACGGGAGTCGTCGCACAAATTGTAAACGAGGGAGAAGAGTTCGGCAAGAAGCATAACGTTCAAATGCACTTCAGCGGTCTGCCACTCATAAGAACCAATATGGCGACCAAAGTCGCATCTGAAATGAAATGGTTCCTGCTGGGATCGGTATTACTTTCTGCGCTTATCCTGGTCGTCTTCTTCCGAAGCGTCAGCACCACGCTGCTCTCACTGACGGTAGTTATTATCGGCGTCGTATTCAGTCTGGCCACCATACATCTCTGCGGATATAAGATCACCTTATTGAATGCCCTGATCCCGCCGCTCGTCGTGGTGATCGGAATTCCGAATTGCATTTATTTCCTGAATAAATACCATACCTCTTTTCTTGAGACCGGAGAAAAGAAAAAAGCTCTGCATGAAATGATCCGGAAGATGGGCATCGTAACGCTGTTCTGCAATATCACGGCAGCCATCGGCTTTGGCGTTTTTGCGCTGACCAAGAGCGCCATCCTGAAAGAATTCGGCGTGGTGGCCGGCATCAATATCATGCTGCTTTTTTTCATTTCCATCTTCCTGCTTCCGCCGGCGCTGAGCTATCTGCCGAATCCCAAACCCCGGCACATGACCTATCTCAGCAATCCCTGGCTCACCAATATGCTCGATAAACTGGAAAGCTGGACCATTCACCACAAAACCATTATCTATCTGACCACCCTGGTCGTCGTGGTTTTTTCCGTGATGGGCATGCTTCGCCTGAAATCCGAGACCTATATACTCGACGATCTGCCGAAGACAGATCCCGTATACCTTGACCTTAAATTTTTCGAGCAAAATTTCAAAGGCGTAATGCCATTGGAGATATTGATCGACTCGCGCAGAAAGAACGGCCTGCGGTCGAACATGCTGGGCACATTCGGAAAAATCGACGAGCTTTCCAGCTTTATCGATTCGAGCCCGGTCATGGCCAGACCGCTTTCGCTTGTCGAAGGGCTGAAGTTCGTGCGACAGGCATACTACCATAACGATTCGACCGACTACGGCCTGCCAAATGAATTCGACATCAGCTTCCTCGCTCCTTACCTGAACGTGAAAAGCGACACCGCGAAATCGGGCAATAATGTCATGAAGCTGGCTAATAGTTTTATCGACAGTAACCGGCAAACCACCCGCATCAGCGTAAATATGGCCGATGTAGGCAGCATCCGTCTGCCCGCTATTTTGAATTCAATAGAGAAGAAGTCCCGCGAATTATTCGACAGTACAAAATATGATGTTCAGCTTACCGGAACCACGGTGACCTTTCTTGAAGGAAGCGCGTTCATCATTCACGGTCTGAAGGAAAGTATTCTGTGGGCCTTTCTGCTGATCGCCGTCTGCATGCTTTATTTGTTCAGGTCCCTGCGCATACTGGTCTGCTCCCTCCTGCCAAATCTGATTCCCCTGGTGATCACCGCAGGCGTTATGGGCTGGGCCGGCGTTCCGCTGAAGCCTTCCACCGTTTTAGTCTTCAGCATTGCGCTCGGCATTGCCATCGACATCACGATCCGCTTCCTGGTGAATTTTAAGCAGGACCGTCAGCCAAACGAAGACGTAAAAGAAACTGTTGCCCGCACCATACATTCCACGGGCATCAGTATTATTTACACCTCGCTGGTGCTGATCGCCGGCTTTGTTATTTTCTGTTTTAGCGGTTTTGGAGGAACCGAAGCGCTGGGATGGCTTACTTCGCTGACCCTGATCATGGCCACGCTGACCAACCTGCTGTTTCTCCCGGCTCTGTTGATTTCAATAAACGCCAGGCGGCGCAAGCAACAGGCTTAGTTAAGCACCTGGGCCAGTTTACTCTCGAGTTCTCCTCCGCGGAGTTCCTGGGCAATCACTTTTCCGGAAGGATCAACCAATACGTTGAAGGGAATGCCTTCGAAGCCAAAGATCTGAACGGCTTCGCTGCTCCAGTATTTGAGGTCGCTGATATGCGTCCACGTGAGGTGATCGTCAGCGATGGCCTTTTTCCAGGACTCTTTGTCTTTATCAAGCGAAACGCCGAGGATCGCAAAGTTCTTGCCTTTGAATTTCTTGTAAGCGGCAACAACATTTGGGTTCTCCATGCGGCAGGGACCGCACCAGCTTGCCCAGAAATCGATTAAGAGATATTTCCCTTTGAAAGAGGAAATGGAAACCGGATTACCATTTACATCGGGAAGCGTGAGCTCGGGCACGGTTTTGCCGACCCAGGAATTGCCGGAAGGCTGAGCCTGTTGTTGCCGGGCCATATCCTTTTGCAGTTCGCTCAGGTAGGCATTTCCGGGAAATCTTTTATTCAGATCCTTCATGGATTCATCCATATCCTGCGGCGAAAAGCTGCGGGAAGCCCAGCTCAGGGCAAGAAATCCAAGGGTGCCGCTTTGCGTCGAAGAAATAAATTTCTTCAAATAATCGTTCAATCCGCTAATCGCAGCATCTTTTGCTTCCGTGGCCGGTTTGAGCAGACTATCCGGAGCATTGATCCTGCTCAGGCTGTCGAGCGCGGCAAAGGATGCTTCGACTTCCTGGTTCTTGCCGCCCACCGCTTTGAGCAGGTCCTGCAATTGCCGGCTTGCGGCTGATCCGCTCACGGAATAAAAATCTTTTTTCCCCGCCAGGTCGGCCGTAATCCGGATATCGGATTCATCGTTGATAAAGGGAACACCTAACGCGTTTTCACCAAAAATAAGTTCGTAGATTCCTTCCCCGCCCTTTTTGCCCTTCAGTTCCACCTTGCCGGTCGAGCCATTCAGTTTGGCTGAATCGACATAGGTCATTGCCTGATTTTTACCATAGGGTATCTGAGCCAGATAGACCCAACTGGCGCCATTGCCGGGAAATGCCGGCTGGGCCTGTTCGAGCTTATCCGCATTGGTATAGGTCAGGGAAACGTGGAAATTTCTGCCTCCCGTGTTTTTGCAGGCTGTCGCCAGACCTAACAAAGGCAATACAAAAGCAAAATATTTTCTGAGCATATCGTTTTACTTAAAATGGATAAAATTATTTTTCCAGCTCTTCGATCAGCAGTTGATTGGTCAGTTTCGGATCGGCCTTTCCCCTCGATATCTTTTTCACTTCGCCGACAAACAAGCCCAGCAGGCCTTTCTTTCCTTTTTTATACTCAGCTACTTTTTCCGGCATTTTGGACAAAGCTTCGCTCACCCATTGCTGGATCTGGTCTTCATCGCCCGTCTGCAATAAATTCATCCTCGTGGCTAACTCCAGCGGGGCGCTCTCCGGATTTTTTATCAGTTCCGGGAAAACCCGGGAAGAAGCAATGGAGAAACTCAGCTTGCCTTCTTCCACTAATTGTATCAATTGAATCAGGATCTGGGGACGAACCGGAAATTGATCGATGGAGGCATTATTTTCATTGAGCCAGGATTTTACCGGTCCCAATAACCAGTTGGCGGCTGCCTTGTAAGATGCCGTTTCCGCTATCAGCGACTCGAAATAAACGGCAGTCTCTTTATCGTCGGTGATCACTTCGGCGTCGTATTGCGGCAATTTGTAAACTTCCGTATAGCGGGCGATCAATGCTTCGGGCAGGGCCGGAATATCCGCGGCTATTGACTCAAGAAACTCATCGGTCACCACGAAAGGCGGAAGGTCAGGATCGGGGAAATAGCGATAGTCATTTGCCTCTTCCTTGCTGCGCATGGAATACGTGATATTCTTCACCGCATCGAAGCGCCGGGTTTGCTGCTGAATCGTTTCGCCCCGCTCTAACTGGTCGATCATGCGGGCTGCCTCTATTTCTATAGCCCGTCTCACATTCCGTATCGAATTGAGGTTCTTGACCTCCACCTTGGTACCGAGCCCGGTCTCTCCTTTTCGGCGGACAGAAATATTCGCATCGCAACGCATGCTGCCCTCTTCCATATTTCCGTCGCAGATCTCCAGGTACCGGAGCATGCGGCGAAGGTTGGTCAAATAGACCGCCGCTTCTTCGCCGCTGGAAAGACAGGGCTCCGTTACAATTTCTATTAACGGCACGCCCGCGCGGTTAAAGTCGAGGCAGGTATAGTCCGGGTCCCGGTCATGAATGCTCTTGCCGGCATCTTCCTCAAGATGAATCCGGTTCAGCAGAATTTTCTTTTCGGATGAACCGGATTCGATTGTAATGTAGCCACCCTTGCAGATGGGTGTCGTGTGCTGCGAGATCTGATATCCCTTGGGAAGATCGGGGTAGAAATAGTTCTTCCTGGCAAATAAATTATGCCGCTCGATTTCCGAGTGGCAGGCAAACCCCATTCTGATGGCAAAAGCCACCGCCTGCCTGTTCAGCACGGGCAGGGTGCCCGGATAACCCAGGCTCACGGGACTAATCTGTGTATTGGGGGCAGCGCCGAACCGGGTGCTGTCGGCACAAAACAACTTGGTTTCCGTAAGCAGCTGGGCATGCACTTCCAGACCGACGACCGTTTCATATTTTGTAAGCTCACTCATCAAAACAACCAGAATCTTTCATAAAGCAAAAGCGCAAAGATCGTGATTGGTTCTTTGCGCTTTGCCAAACCGATTAATACAGCCCGAAGTTAAAACAAAGGACAGGTTTTCCCTAAAATCCTTTGCTATGAAGGATCAGAGCTCGGCAGTCCTGAGCTTCCGGGGAATTTTAATGTCCAGATCCTGCGATTTGCCATTACGGAGCACTTTCATCTTTATGCTGGCCTTATCCCTGGCGTCGCGGACGCCATCCACCAACTCGTTGGTGCTATTGACAGTGTTCCCACCTACGCCCGTGATCACATCGCCTTTTTTCAAACCCGCTTTTTCTGCCGATGAACCGGGCGTCACTTCCAGCACGTTCACGCCCTTGCCGTCTTCAGAATCCTGGGCCTTGATGCCGAGCCGGGGAGCAGGAGGACCCCAGACGAAGGCGTCAGCCATGGGCGGTATCGGTGCTACCCGGTAATCGTATTTGTAAGCAAAAGGTTCGTTCTCCGATTTTTCAAGCGTCGCAGTAACGGTTTGATCTTTACCATCGCGTTTGAAGCCAACCTTTACCTTGTCGCCCGGCTTGAACTGATGAATGGTTTCATAGAGATTGTCGGGGCTTTCGATTTTCTGATCATTTATTTTCGTGATCAGATCGCCTTTCTTCAGCCCGGCCTTTTCGGCGGGGCTCGATTTGGTGACCTCGAGAATAGTGGCGCCTCCCGACTCTGTTTTTTTAGAGGAAACTCCCAGGAAGGCGGCATTCGCATCGAACTGCATCCGCTTCATTTTAATTTGTACGTCGGCCATCTTCCGCTGAAGGTCGCGGTTGAACCGTTCACTGTCCCAGTAATTGCCGCGGAAAGGAGAATGATAAATGCTTACTGCTCCGTCGCCTTCATCCCTGAGCTCGATCTCCACGTTGGGGTCTTCGAATTTGTCGACCGGCTTGCCGTTGACAAGAAACTCCCCGTCTTTGATTTCGATGGTCACTTTTCCTTCCTTATCCCCTTTTGGCCGTATGATGATCTCCGACCGGTCAGGAGCCATTACGGGCGGGGTTGGCGGCGCCGGGGAAACCTGATCGGCCGACGGGGGCGGAGGAGGCGGTGCAGCGACATCCTGAGCAGGACTGTTCAGTACGGCGGCCAGGCCGATCAGTGCCATTCCCCCCATTTTTAGAATACTTGATT
>DASZRP010000138.1:0-13513 GCA_035548895.1 Puia sp.
AAATAACCTATGTGGGCTTCCTCGACTACCACCTGGTGATCTCAGACTCCCTGTTGCGCCGGGCAAGACACGACAGCATCAATGTGGTGGTTCTGCTGCAGCGCGGCGCTTACGCCAATGAAGTGGTGGTGAGCCGGAAAGTCGATTTCGGTCTCCTGCTCTGGAGAAAGATCGTGCGACGAAAAAAATTCAACGACCGTTACCGGTTCAACAATTTCTCCTACGAACTGTACAATAAGCTTGAGCTCGACCTGAACCGGGTGAACAAGGAAAAGCTGGAGAAAATGCGTTTGCTGCGCCCCTTCGATTTTATACTGAATAATATCGACAGCACCGAAGAAGCGCCCTTTCTGCCCATTTACGTTACCGAAACACTTTCTGATTATTACTATCAGCGGTCGCCGCTCAAACGACGGGAAGTGATCAAGGGAAGCAAAACGGTCGGGCTCGATAACGAAAGCATCAGCAAGTTTCTTGGCGGCATGGATCAGAATATCGATTTCTACCGAAATTTCATTCCGGTGTTCAACCGCCGCTTCGTGAGCCCGCTGAGCGATAACGGCGACAACTACTATCGCTACAAGATCGTCGACACGCAGTACGTCAATGCAAGGCGGTTCCTGCATCTTATTTTCACGCCAAAGCATAAGGGCGAAAATACTTTCGAGGGCGACTGCTGGGTGCACGATACCACTTTCGCGATTCAGAAAATGACCCTGCGGCTCGATGCTTCCGCCAACGTAAACTTCGTAGAGCAGCTCAGCCTGATCCAGGAATTCACCCTGCTGAACGATACCACCTGGTTTTTATCGAAGGATAAATTTGTGGTGAACCTGGTCGGCCTCAGCAAGAACAGGATGGGCGCCATTGCCCGCAAAACGACCACCTATCGCGATATCCGGTACAACGATTCATCCGTTACCCGCGAGCTTGAAAAGAACAGGGTGCTCGAGGAGGTCATTCTGCCCGACAGCGCCAGAAACCGTCCCGATTCTTTCTGGGTTGACCGGAGGCACGAAGATCTTAGCCACAATGAAAAGGCCGTATACGCCATGGTGGATTCACTGATGAAGATGGATATCTTTCATACCTATGCGCGGTGGATCAGTTTCCTGGTCAGTGGTTATCTGGAAACCGGGAATTTTGAGATCGGTCCCTGGTACAACTGGATTTATGCCAACGAGCTCCAGGGGCTTCGACTGCGATTCGACCTGGGAACCAACAGCGGGTTCAATAAAAATCTTGCCCTGCATGGCTATTTAGCCTATGGCTTTCTCGATAAGCAATGGCATGGACAGGCCGACGCGCTATATCTTTTCAAACACCATCCGCGAACCTCGCTGTATGTCATGTACCGGCAGGATCTCGACTACGGTCAGCAGTACTACGACGAAATTACGCCCGATAATATCTTCGCCCTGGCGGTCCGCAAACCCGATGTTCCCATCAAGTTCCTGAACCTCGAGCAGGAAAAGGTCGAGCTCTTCAAGGAATGGCATTCGGGATTCTCCATCACCCTTGGCGCCGATCACAAAGTATTTGATCCGATAAAGAACCTTCCGCCCAAGGAGATCTTCGACGGCGAGGATGGCAACCCGCTCAATGCCTTTGAGCTCTCGGTAAAGCTGCGCTTCGGTTACCTGGAGAAATTCTTCGAAACCAATTTCAATCGCACCAGCCTCGGCAGCGATTACCCGATCGTTGCTGTGAAATTTACGCACGGCCTGCCCGGTGTATTCGGCAGCACCTTACAATACAACAAGATCGACGGCAGCATTTCCGACTACATCAAAGTGCCTCCCTTCGGCAGCATCTATTACAATGTTTTTGGAGGAAAGACCTTTGGCACCCTCCCTTATCCCTTGCTCAACCTGGCTCCGGGGAATGAGACCTATTACTATAATCAGTATGCTTTCAGCCTGATGAACCGGTTTGAATACCTGCATGACCAGTATCTCGGCGTCAACTTCGAACACAATATCGGCAACGGTTTGTTCCGCTTCATACCGCTGACCCGGAAACTCAAGTTCAGGCAGTTCTACACTGTCAAAACACTTTGGGGCAAACTCTCGGATGCCAATAAGGAATACAATACCTCTGCCAACTACCAGTTCAAGTCGCTCGACGGAAAAACTTATATGGAAGTAGGAACCGGAGTGGACAATATCCTGAAATTTTTTCGTGTCGATTTTATCTGGCGCGTATTGCCTGTCGGCAGCACCCGGTTTGCTTACGAACGGTTCGGGGTGTTTGGGAGTTTCAGGTTTACGTTCTAGAATAGATGACAGATGATAGATGACGGATGACAGTATAGGGCCCGTCATCTATCATCTGTCATCTATGGCATTTAGAATAATCCCACTCGCGCGCCTAATCTCCTTCTCCGAAATGATCAGCGGCGGTGCAATGCGGAGACAGTTCGACGCAAAGAGAAACCAGTCGGTCAGCAATCCATTCCGGATGCAGCGGTCGATGATCTGCTTATTCATTTCAAAGCTGTCGAATTCTACCGCGATCAGCAGTCCTGCCGTGCGCACCGCTTTTATTCCGGGATGAACCAGCAGCTCCCGGAAAAGTTTTTCTTTGGCAGATACCTGTTCAAAAAGTTTTTCCTTCAGGATCACCTGCAACGAAGCCATGCCCGCAGCGCAGCTCAGGGGATGCCCGCCGAACGTGGTGATATGCCCCAATACCGGCCTATCCATCAGGGTGTCCATCAGTTTTTTCGACGCAATGAACGCGCCCAGGGGAAGACCGCCACCCAGCGCTTTGCCCAACAGAAGGATATCCGGCACCACCCCGTATTGTTCAAAGGCCCATCGACTCCCCGTTCTGCCAAAGCCAACCTGGACTTCATCCATCACGAGCAGTGCACCGGTCTCGTCGCAACGCTGCCGAAGGGATTGGAGGAAGTTATTAGATGACAGATGACCGATGACAGATGACAGCTGACGGTTAACGGTAGACGGTGGACGGTGGACGGCGGGTTTAATAACGCCGGCCTCCGCCTGCACTGTTTCGACGATCACGCAGGCTGTTCTGTTCGTGATCTCGTTCAGCTGAGCGAAATCATTATAATCGAGACGAAGTATATCAGGCAATAAAGGCCTGAAGGCGGTTCGCCAGTATTCATCGCCCAAAAGGCTCAAAGCTCCCTGGGTTGAACCGTGATAAGATTTGTTGAACCCGGCGATCTGCGTTCGCCCGGTAGCGCGCTTGGCTAACTTCATAGCGCCTTCTACGGCTTCCGCGCCGGAGTTGGTGAAATAAACCGATTCGAAGTTTGCCGGCAGCTGCTCCGTCAGCAGGCGGGCATATTGCACCTGCGGCGACTGGATCAACTCGCCATAAACCAGTATATGCAGGTATTGATCCATCTGCCTGCGCATGGCTTCCAGTACGTCCGGATGACGGTGACCGGTATTGCATACGCTGATGCCGCCGATCAGATCGAGATAAGCTTTGCCGGAAGCATCGTGGAGATACATGCCTTCGGCGCGAACGATTTCCAGTGCAAGCGGCGCCGGTGAGGTTTGAGCAAGATGCTGAAAGAATAATTGACGTTGGTTCATGAATGATGCGTCATTGCCCGAAAAGTGCTTTTGCTTTTATTTTTTGCTTAACTTACTTTAGCGCTGATGCGAAGTTAACCCTGTTTCTTCATCAACATTAAATTTCTGTTATGCCTGTTATCCTCCCGGTAAAAAATGTGTCGCCTGTTTTCGGTAAGAATGTATATCTCGCTCCGAACTGTACCGTGGTGGGCGATGTCGTGATGGGCGATGACTGCAGCGTATGGTTCAATGCCGTAGTGCGCGGCGACGTGAACAAGATCCGGATCGGCAATAAGGTTAATATCCAGGACGGCTGCATTATCCATTGTACTTTTCAGAAAGCAGGCACCACCATTGGCAACAATGTGTCTATCGGGCATAATGCCATTGTACACGGGTGCATCCTGCACGACAATGCGCTGGTGGGCATGGGGTCGATCATTATGGACGGCGCTGAAGTGGGCAGCAATTCCATTATTGCCGCTGGCGCCGTAGTGCTCGAAAATACCAAGATCGAACAGGGCGTTATCTACGGAGGCGTTCCCGCCCGAAAAATAAAAGACATTCCCAAAGACCTCATCTCCGGGGAAATAGACCGCATCGCCAATAACTATGTTCAGTATGCGGATTGGTTCAGGAATGGATGACAGATGACAGACTTTTAGTGATACAGCCTGTTCGCAATGGATGACAGATGATAGATGACAGATGACAGTATTTTTCTGAATAACGGGTTGTTTGCAATCAACCGACCTGATTCACCGAAAGTCTGTCATCTGTCATCCGTCATCTATCTTTTGATGGACATATAATAATCCGCCGGCAAATCCGTTCATCGAACAAATACGCAATTTCATCGAGTTTAAGGCCTCCCCGATTGCAAATGCGGGATCCTTTTTGTAGATTTAAATTGTTGATTTTTAATCCATGAAAAACAAGGATAGTCCGATGAAACTGATCCGAAAAACCTGGTTCTTCTTTCTCCTGGCCATGAGCATGACCGCAAGTTCCTGCAGCCTGTTCGGCCCGAAGTACGGATGCCCTGCCAACGGCAAGAATGTGGGTGCAGAAAGGATACTGAGCGGCGAGAAGGTCCCCAAAGCGCCAAAGTTCAAGGCCTAACCCGGTTCAACAGCAATACGATTACCAATCCAACCCCCCTATGCCATATGAAAACGATTCCCAATTATAAACCACTAAATCCTACCACTATGAGCCTGACATTAAGAACCGACTTCGGTTGCACCGAAGCGGTAATCGACGATGATTGCGGCCTGAAACGGTTTTATGAAGTCGCCAACATCCTTTCCGATGATCTCGACGTCAACTTCAATCACAAGGCCGACGATTTCGATTCACTGATGTGGGACTTTGCCTTCAAAGGCCACCTGCTCACCCTGCATTACAATATCTACACCGGGATCTCGATCTATCCGAGGAAATTCCGCGAAGCGCCGCGCAAAGACAACGATGCCGTAGTAGAAGTAGCGCGATTCCTGGAAGGTAAGCTGATGATCCATACTGCTAACCGGCTGGCATCCTGAGAAGATGACAGATGATAGATGGCAGATGACAGACAGTTGACGGTGAAAATGCAAGAGCTTTTATAACGATTACTTGCCCTCAGATTTTGGGGGCTTTTTATTTGATGATAGATGACAGTTGACAGATGACCGTCATCTGTCATCTATTACTAAATGCTATCCAAAATCGCGCAATAACTAACATATCGCTCAGCCCAGATAGCTCCTTCCTCTACTGCTCGTTTTATGGCACAACCGGGCTCATTCACGTGAAGACAATTATTGAACTGACAGTCGTTTAAACGGCTGCGCATTTCCGGGAAATAGTGCGAGAGCTCCTGGCGGGAAATATCCACCAGCCCGAATTCGCGGATGCCCGGCGTATCGATAATGCGCGCATCCCATTGCGGCAGATCGAACATTTCTGCGAACGTGGTAGTATGCATGCCTTTCCCGCTCCAGTTGCTGATGCCGCCCGTCCTTAGCTCCATCTCCGGAACCAGGGCATTGATGAAAGAAGATTTCCCTACCCCCGAATGGCCGCTGAGCAGGGTCGTCTTATGCTGCAGTAACTGCCCTATTTCCTGCAGCCCTTTTTTTTCCAGCAGGCTGACCAGCAACACCCGGTATCCGACCGATTCATACATGGCCCGCCGGAACTCAAAAAGGTCCATCTCTTTCTGCCGGTAGAGGTCGGCTTTGTTGAACACGATGACCGACGGAATATGAAAGGCTTCGCCGGCCACCAGGAACCGGTCGATAAAACCCTGCGAGGTTTTGGGATCCTTCAGGGTAGCGATCAGGACCGACTGGTCGAGATTGGCGGCAATAATATGATGCTGGTGACGGTGCGCAGGCGATTGCCGGTTGATATAGTTATCACGGTCTTCAATACCCGTAATCATCAGACCGCTTTCGTCGTCCTGTTCAAATTCCAGTTTTACGCGGTCCCCTACCGCAATGGGATTGGTGGACGTAATGCCATCGATCTTCAGGGCTCCCTTCATCCTTGCATTCAATACCCTGCCATCTCCGGATTTTACCGTATACCAGCTCCCGGTTGACTTGTAAACAAGACCCTCCATCATGGAAATTTTCTGAATATGGTGAACCGCAACACCCATTCCAGCAAAACAAAGATTGCTGCGGCAATCACAAAGGGAAGAAATTTCTCGGTATAATGCGTAAAGGTGTGGACTTCGAATTTTGACTTCTCGAGCCGGTCGATTTCTTTATAGATCCCGCTCAGGCTCTCATTGTCTTTCGCGCGGAAATATTTGCCGCCGGTTTCATTGGCGATCTGCGTGAGCAGTTTTTCATCGATGCTCACTTTTTCCCTTTGCATGATTATTCCCGAGGGTGTCTGGATAGGCACCGGTGCAAATCCCTCCGTACCCATGCCCACCGTATAGACACGCACCCCGAACGATTTGGCGATCTCTTTGGCCGTATTGGGATCGAGCCGGCCGCCATTATCCTCGCCGTCGGTCAGTAGTATGATCACTTTGCTTTTCGACTGCGAGGCCCGTAAACGCTCAACACCGGTAGCCAGTCCGGAGCCAATCGCTGTGCCATCTTCCAAAAGCCCGCTCTGCACATTGAAGAGCTGGTTTTTCAGCACCGCATGATCGGTGGTCAGCGGGCACATGGTGAAACTCTCTCCCGCAAAGATGACCAGGCCGATCCGGTCTGTCGGGCGCCCGTCGATGAATGCAGCAGCAACCTGCTTGGCGGCTTCCATCCGGTTGGGGGTGAAATCCTGCGCCAGCATACTGCCGCTGATATCGAGACAGAGTACAATATCGATGCCTTCACCGGTCGTCGTCTGCTGCTCACTCCCGGTCTGCGGACGGGCCAGGGCGATAATGATCGAACTGATTGCCAGCAGGCGCAAAACAAAAAGCGCATGCCGAAGCATGGTCTTCCAGGACTTGCCGCCGCCGAGATTCCGGATACCGGAAACGATGAAAGTGCCCTGCAAACGAAGAGGCGGTTTGATATACCAGTAAATGAATACCGGCATCAATGCGAAAAGCGCAAAGAACAGCGGTTGGGCAAAATGAGTATTTCTAAGCCAGTCGTACAGCACTAATTTCGCATTTCATGAATTAAAACGATCGACGACCGGATGATATCCAGGTTTCGCTCATTATCGTATTGGTCCGGCAGGTACTTGGCAAACCTGACGAAATCGCTCATCCTTAAAGCGCCGATCAGCCGGGTATAGTCTTCCGTCTTCAAACCAATATCTCCAAGTTCCAGGATCAGTTCCTCATTGGTATGCTCCATGGCCTTCAGTCCCCGGCTGCGGCCCAGATAGAGACGCAGGGTGTCGTTCATGCCGAAGTAATATTTTTTGATGGAGGCCGCATCCTCCAACGGTAGCTTTTTCAACTGATCCAAAGAAGCCATTGCCTCTTCGAAGGGACCCAAAACCGGCCTTTCTGTTTTCCCTGCTTCCGGTTTGATCAATCTCATCAGGGGCTTCGAGCCGTAACGGACGAACAGATAAACGGCTAATGCCGTCAATGCTAACAGGATCCAGAAAATATATTTGACTGCCGGATTCGGAATATCGATAATGCCTCGGATATCGTGGTAATCTTTCAACGAATCGGCATCGCTGCCATAACCAATGGCCACCATGGTTGAATCGCTGAAATAGTGGCGGCCTCCGATATCGACCGGCAGCGCCGGTATCTTGAAAAGCCCCGAATCGAAACTGGTCAGCTTCCATTCCTCATGATAACGCATACCGCCCGGCTCGGCAATAGAATCGAATGCAGGCTTTCCAACGATCACGAAATGCGGGATCGTGTCGGGCTGTGGAAACTGCACGCTCATGCCCGAAGGAATACTGACATCGATCCCAAACCGAAGCTGTTCGCCCACGACGATTGACGACTTGTCCACCGTCGTTTTGACGGAAGGACTGTCCTGGGCGAAAGCGGAGAGACCGAGGAAGGCGAAGAAGATGACAGATGACAGATGACAGATGACGGTTCGCAGACCCCTACTGTTATCTGTCATCTGCCAACTGTCATCTATTCTATATGTTTTCCATTTCCGCATCCTATCCCAACCTATTGCGGCTAATGAAAAATTTCTGCAGGATCTTCACGTAATCCTCGTCGGTCCGTATGTGAAGCAGATCGCAGCCGGAACGGAGAAAGATGGCCTTGCTCTGATCGGTCATCTGAAAAAAAGATTGCTGGTAAGCATTTCTTTGCATAAAATCATTCGTGTCGATCCAGGCCATGCGGCCCGTTTCGGCATCCTCCGCTTCGATCATTCCGGCTTTGGGTAATTCCATATCCATGCGATCGTAAACCTTGATCCCGATCAGGTCGTGTTTCTTGCCCGCCACCCGCAGGGCTTCTTCATATCGCTCATCGATAAAATCGCTGAGCAGGAAACTGATCGTTTTTTGCTTCACGGTATTGTTCAGGAAACGCAGGGCTTCGCTGATATTGGTTTTGCGGTGACCGGGTTCCGTCACCAGCAGGTCGCGTACCAGGTGCAGCACATGGTCACGCCCCTTCTTGGGGGGAATATAGCGCTCAATGCGGTCGCTGAAAAAGATCAGGCCGACCTTATCGTTATTATTCACTGCGGAAAAAGCCAGTACGGCACAGATCTCGGTGATCAGGTCTTTTTTCCTGGCCTTGACTGTGCCAAACAGAGAACTGCCACTTACGTCGACCAGCAGCATCACCGTAAGCTCCCTTTCTTCTTCAAAAAGTTTGCTGTAGGGATGATTGAAGCGCGCCGACACATTCCAGTCGATGAACCGGATATCGTCGCCGGCATAATACTCCCGCACTTCGCGGAAGCTCATACCCCTGCCCTTGAACGCACTGTGATACTCCCCGGTAAAAAGATGCCGGGTGAGCCGCTTGCTCTTGATCTCCAACTCGCGAACCTTTCGCAATATTTCGGTCGCTGTTAACATATTCGATGACAGATGACAGTTGATAGATGACAGTAGTTATTGCAAACCCGGTTCATTTTCCAGGTAATTAATCAGGCCATTAACCAATCTGACAGTATCAACTAACATTTTCTCTATATAATCGTATTTTTTCTGATCAATAATCGCCGTCATTAAGGCAATGTTCAATAAGGTCTCCACTTCATACGATGACCCTCTTGAAATATGAAGAAACTGAAGACAATCCCTTTTATATCTCCTTCCCATTCCCTCGGCAATATTACAGGGAATCGAAACTGCAGCTCTTTTAGTTTGGGAAGCCAATCCAAACAGTTCTTCTCTCGGATATGTCCTGGTTATCTGATAAATCTCCTTAAACATTTTCATCGAAAATATCCAGGCATCCAGCTTTTTATAATTTGTCATTGTATAGTTTTAGCACCAAAACTACACAACACAAATAATCACAGTTAAGCCAAAAAACACCTCAAACAACGTGTTTTCCCCATAACCTTCTGTCATCTGTCATCTATCAACTGTCATCTATTCTAAGGAACCACTATCGCTTTCAACACTTCATCCACCACCTGTTCGGCATTCACATTTTCTGCTTCCGCCTCGTAGGTCAGTCCGATGCGATGGCGCAACACATCTTTTGAAATGGAGCGCACATCTTCCGGTATCACATAGCCTCTTTTATTCAGGAAGGCATGAGCCTTGGAAGCCAGGGCCAGGTTAATGCTGGCGCGGGGTGAACCGCCATAGGCGATGAGCGGCTTCAGTTTTTCAAGCTTGTATTTCTCGGGACTTCGTGTGGCAAAAACAATGTCGAGAATATATTGCTCTACTTTCTCGTCCATATAGATCTTGCGGGTCAGGTCCCTGGCCTGCAACACCTCCTGCATGGCCACTACCTGCTTCAGGTCGGGTAGTTTCATCCCGTTCATGTGCGCCCGGATGATCTGCTGCTCTTCGGTTTTCGTCGGATAGCCCACGATCACTTTCATCAGGAACCGGTCCTGCTGCGCTTCCGGCAACGGATAAGTGCCTTCCTGTTCCAATGGGTTCTGGGTGGCTAACACCAGGAAAGGTTCTTCCAGCACATAACTTTGATCGCCGATGGTTACCTGCCGCTCCTGCATGGCTTCCAGCAGGGCGCTCTGCACTTTTGCCGGCGCCCGGTTGATCTCATCGGCCAGCAGGAAATTGGCAAATATCGGTCCCTTGCGCACTACGAACTCATGCTTCTGCTGGTTGAAGATCATGGTACCGATCACGTCAGCCGGCAGCAGGTCGGGCGTGAACTGGATGCGGCTGAACTTGCCTTTGATAGTCTGTGAAAGTGACTTGATGGTGAGCGTCTTAGCCAGCCCGGGCACGCCTTCCAACAGCACGTGGCCATTGCTCAGCAGGCCGATCAGGAGGCGATCCAGCATATACCGCTGTCCGACGATCACCTGGCCGATCTCTTCGCGGATGCGGTCGATAAACAGGCTTTCATGCTGGATCTTTTCATTGAGCTGACGGATATCCTCTGCCGTGTACATGGATGTAAAAAATTAAGCTGCAAAATACGAATTCGTTAATAAGAACTCCCGGAACTGTTAAACTTCGGCGGGGGGAACAATAAACTTTAACATACGTAGTTAGGGTGGGATAACTACAAACTTTAATTATGATGCGCTATCCCTTTATGTTTATCGCCGGGCTCGCCCTGCTGGGGTTCCTGGCCTGCAAGAAAAGCAGCAGCGGCTCGAGCGACGCCAGGACCATGGCTAATATGTCGGGCACTTACGATCTAACGGCAATCAGTGGTTCCGTGCTCGGTCAAACAATCAACTTATACGATTCCCTCCCTGCCTGCGAACAGGACAATAAAATTATCCTGAGCGCCAATGGCGACGCACAGTTCAAAGACGCCGGTACCGTCTGCGCACCACCCAGCGATTCCTCCAGCACCTGGAGCCTTTCGTCCAAAGGCGACTCCATTTACCTGGGCGGTGAAGCAAACGCTATTCAGTCCTTCAACGGAAAAGTGCTGGTCGTAACGACTTCCGAGACCGTTAGTAGCTTTCCGGTGACCGTGACGACGACGCTGACGAAAGAGTAGATGACAGATGACAGTTGGCAGATGACAGTTTTTTTCTGTCATCCGTCATCTATCATCTGTCATCTATTATCCTAAATACTTCCCCACAATCGGCACTCTGCGCCCCACGCCAAATGCCTTGCAACTGACGCGGATGATGGGGCAGAACTGGTTGCGCTTGTATTCGTTGCTGTTCACCATCCGGAGCACCCGGGCCACGAGTCCTTCCTCCATGCCCATCGCAACGATCTCGCGCGGTCCCTTTCTTCTCTCGATATAGAGATAGAGGATCCTGTCGAGCAGGTCGTATTCCGGGAGGCTGTCACTGTCCTTTTGATCCGGCCGCAGTTCCGCCGAAGGCGCTTTGGTCAGAATATGATTGGGAATGATCTCTCCATTTCTGTTGATGAACCGGGCCAGCGCATAGACCTGGGTTTTATACACATCGCCGATCACGCTGAGGCCTCCGGCCATATCGCCGTACAGCGTGCCATAGCCCGTCGCCAGCTCGCTCTTGTTGGAAGTATTCAGCAGAATATATCCGAATTTATTGGCCAGCCCCATCAGCAGATTGCCCCGCGTACGGCTCTGCAGATTTTCCTCGGCAATATTAAAAGGCAGATCACCGAATACGGGTTTCAGGGTCGCCAGCAGGCTTTCATATACCGGCTGAATGGGAAGAATGTCGAAGGGATTGCCCAGGTTCGCCGACAATTCCTTTGCGTCGGACACCGAATGCGAAGTTGAATATCCGGATGGCATAGCTACAGCCCGCACCTGCTTTTCACCGAGAGCTTCACAGGCCAGGGCCAGGGTGACCGCACTATCAATACCCCCGCTGCTACCCAGGATCGCTTTCGAGAAATTCATCTTGCGGAAATAATCCCGGATGCCGAGGATCAGCGCGTCGTGGATCTCCTCGATGTTGGATGAGCGAGTGAGATAGGAAATGATCTGGTTAATAGATGACAGATGATAGATGACAGATGACAGTGGACGGCTTTGCCCGCCGTAGCTCTGCGGAGGCGGGATGGCAGATGACAGTGGGCGGTTGACGGCTTCGCCCGCCGAAGCTTCAGCAAAGGCGGGATCGGTGGACGGTTCATCGGTAATCGTTGACAGATCGACGTAGCCTGGAAGCACCGTGCGGGCCGCGTCATCTTCCAATGCCTTGTACTGCTTTTCCGTGTCGGCAATGCAGAAGTCTTCTTCAAAAGCTTTCAGCCGGTGCGTCAGGTTGCCGGCGGCATCGTAGATCACGCTGCTGCCGTCGAAAACGATTTCCGTTTGTGAACCGATAGCATTGCAGTAATACATCGGCAACTTATACTTCAGCACGTTCTCGCGAACCACGGCCCGGCGGTCACGTTCGTGATCGTAGTCGAAGGGTGAAGCGGAAATATTGATCATCAGGTCAGGCTGCTGCGGCATCAATTGATCCATCGGGCAGACCCGGTACAGCGGGTTATCGCCCAGGTTCCAGATATCCTCGCAAACGGTCAGGGCTATACGCTTTCCTTTAAAAGGGATCAGCCGCCATTCGTATCCCGGTTCGAAATACCGGTATTCGTCGAATACATCGTAGGTGGGGAGGCAGGTTTTATGGACCAACGCCTTCACTTCTTTTTCATGGAGGAACCAGGCCGCATTGAACAGGTCTTTTCCTTCGGGCACCGGATTACGCGCCGGTGAACCGACGATCACCGCAATATCTGCGGTATGCTCCCGGATCTCGTCTATCGCCTGATAACAGCGGTTGATGAAATCGTCGAATTCCAGGAAATCGCGCGGCGGATACCCGCAAACGCAGAGCTCTGAAAACACCGCCAGGTCAGCCCCGGCCTCCTTAGCCTGCCGCATCCCACTGATGATCTTTTGGGTGTTGAGCTCGAAATTGCCAATATGATAGTTTTGCTGAATGAGCGCTATCTTCATGGGGCAAATTTACCTTATTAATTGATGACAGATGACAGATGACAGGGACGTTTACTGTCATCGATCATCTGTCATCTGTCATCTATATAGTGTGTCATCAATGAAATACTTTACCCTTTTCGCGCTCATCTGTTTCCTTTCCTGCCAAAACACGAATGAACCGGATGTTTCCGGTATAAAAGTAAATACAGATATCGAGCGTTTCGATAAAGCATTCTTTGCGTTAGACACTAATCATATTCGTGATGGCCTGCTGCAGCTGAGCCAGGAGTACCCTTATTTCCTGAACGATTTTGTCGTCAATATCCTTGGCGCCGCGCCGCTTTCCGATACCAGTGTGAACAGTTTTATGGCCTGCCGGCAATTCCTCAGCAGCTATCTGCCCGTAAAGGATTCGCTCAGCCTGCAATTCGACAATATGAAGCGCGTAGAAAATGCGTTGAGACCCGGGCTTCAGCATATCAAATATTATTTCCCCGCT
>DASZRP010000139.1:0-2448 GCA_035548895.1 Puia sp.
ATAGCCCTTTTCTCCCGGATCACGGTTACTTTGATCTGACCGGGATAGGTCATTTCTGTCTGGATTTTCTGGGCGATTTCAAAACTGAGTTTATCGCTGTCTGCATCCGTTACCTTATCGGCTTCCACGATCACCCGTAATTCCCTGCCAGCCTGAATGGCATACGCTTTCTCCACCCCGGTATAATCCATGGCCAGGTTTTCGAGATCCTTGATGCGTTGCAGGTATTGCTGCATGATCTCACGGCGGGCACCGGGCCGGGCACCGCTGATGGCGTCACAGGCTTGCACAATCGGAGAGATCACATATTGCATTTCCATTTCATCATGGTGCGCACCGATGGCATTGACCACAGCCGGGTTTTCCCCATATTTCTCCGCCAGCTTGGCGCCTAAAAGCGCATGGGTCAGTTCTGTTTCCTCATCAGGCACTTTGCCGATATCGTGCAGCAAGCCTGCTCTTTTGGCCAATTTGGGATTCATCCCCAGTTCTGCAGCCATGATGGCACAAAGATTAGCTGTTTCGCGGCTGTGCATCAGCAGGTTTTGACCATACGAAGAGCGGAAACGCATTTTTCCGACAATCCGCACGAGTTCCTTGTGCAGCCCGTGGATACCCAGTTCGATGACTGTACGCTCTCCGATCTCATGAATCTGGTCTTCCAGCTGGCGGCGGGTTTTTTCCACCACTTCTTCAATGCGGGCAGGATGTATACGGCCATCTGACACCAGCCTTTGCAGGCTCAGGCGGGCAATTTCACGACGGAGGGGGTCAAATGAGGACAGGATAATGGCTTCCGGGGTATCGTCCACAATCAGGTCAACCCCGGTAGCAGCTTCAATTGCGCGGATATTCCGGCCTTCCCGGCCAATGATCTGGCCTTTTATTTCATCGGATTCCAGGTTGAAAACAGTCACAGTATTTTCAATGGTTACTTCCGCCGCAGTCCGCTGAATGGATTGGATCACAATCTTACGGGCTTCTTTGTTGGCTTTTTGCTTGGCATCTTCAATGATTTCCTGTTGCAATCCCAGTGCCTGGGTATGCGCTTCTGCTTTCAGGCTTTCCACCAATTGAGATTTCGCTTCCTCCGCACTGAGTCCGGCTATCTTTTCCAGCCGCCGGATATGTTCTTCCTGGTGCTTTTCCAATTCATTGCGCTTGTGGTTCACCACTTCAATCTGGCGATTGAGATTTTCCTTGATGGTCTCATTCTCCTTGATTTGCTTATCGAGGGCGGCCTCCTTCTGGTTAATACTGATCTCTTTCTGGCGGATCCGGTTCTCAGACTCACCCATTTTCCGGTTGCGCTCCAGCACATCGCGGTCATATTCCGCTTTTAGCTGAACGAACTTCTCCTTCGCTTCCAGTTGTTTTTCTTTCTTGATGGTCTCAGCCCTGAGTTCGGCCTCTTTCAGCAGGGTCTGGGCCTGTAATTCGGCTTCGGCGATCTTTTTCTGGGTGTTTTTGGCAAAAATGAATTTACCCGCTATGAGTCCCACAATTAGTGTTCCGGCTCCCACAAGTATGTTGACAAGTGTCTGGTCCATGGTGTTGGCAAGTTTTAAAAGAGTTCACAATCCTATAAGGCTGTTCACATCTCATTTTTCTATAATGAATAAATGATAATTAGCGAAGATAGTTAACAAGTACGAATTACGGAGTACGAAGTACTGGGTACAAGGAAATATACAAATCGAGGATCCCAGGACTCGGTGTCATACTTCGGGATTCCGGCTTCGCAGTTCGCCCGCTAAACGCCGGTTTCCGGCTGATCAAGCAGGGCTTTATCCAGGTATTTTTCGATAGCGGAAAGAGATCCGGACAGGTTTTCCAGCTGCAGCCACTCCATTCCTTTGCTGCGTTGTTCCGTGGCAAACCAAAGCAATACCATGGCTACATAATCCTGCATATCCTTACCGGCCAGATGCGTCCTGAATTCAGCTATTTTTTCATTGATCTGTGCCGCCGTTTTCCGGATCATTTCCTCATCGCCCGGCTCAATCTTCAGGCGGTAGGTCCGGTCAGCCACTAGGATATTTACAGGTATCAGGTCTGTCATATCAGGTATTTAATAGGGCCAGGCAGCGGTCTATTTCACGCAGGTAGTTATCTATCCGTTTTTGCAGGGCGGCTTTTTCCGGCTCACTGAAGGGGCCGGTGCCGATCTGCCGGGCATCCACCTGCTGTTGCAGTTTTTGCAGGGTTGCCTCTTTCTCCCTGACCTCTGCCCTGGCTTTTTCCAGTTCTTTTTGCAATCGCTGGTTATCCCGGCGCATAGCCTGCTGCCGCTTCACCAACTGCTGGAGTTTGTCCTGGATATTTTTTATCTGTGCTTCTACAGGCAACATCTGTTAAAGATAACGCGAGAAAAGGGGGATTGGTATGTTTCCGGCCAGATTCTTGTTTACTTCCGTATCTCAGCCGACAAGTCTTTTTCCAGGCCCT
>DASZRP010000140.1:0-7541 GCA_035548895.1 Puia sp.
CCCTGCAGCGTTACGGTTGCGTTATAGTAAACAGTATCCGGGGTTACCTGGCTTACCCGGGGGTAAAATAGATAAGTATATGGCGCGCTGCTCACCCCATTAACGGTAACAGTCACCTGAACCGGGTTATCAAGGGCTAAAGGCGGCGTATAGCTTGCTTTGGTCAGCGCGGCTGTCCCATTGCCATAATCGGCATAGCTGAACCCGGAAACAACCTGCCCGGCGATGGCGACTATGGATGCGGTTGGATCAAAGTGCTGGCCAAGGATTTCAAAAAGCCCGTTGTATTCCACATCGGTGATAACAGGCGCAGGTATTGAAAAATAGGTAAATACCGGCCCGGCTGCTGAATCATGATACGGCACGGCTTCCACGCTCAGGTTTCCCGTAGTGCCCTTTGCCGGCGCATACGACAATAAAACGCCTAAGACTGTGTTGCTGTCCACAGTAGCCTGAACTCCGTTAAAGAACACTTTATTATTTGCAGCGGGATAAGCGAAGCCCTGACCGTAGATGCGTACCGGGGTGCCGGCGCTGCCGGATGAAGGCACAATGCTGTCGATCGTGAGCGGCAGGTCGTTGAATGCGTTGTCATATTTCTTTGCACAGCCCTGGAAGAGGGCGGGGAGCAGAATAAGAATAAAAAGGATTTTCGATAGCTGCAAACTATTTTTCATAACATAAGTTTAAAAGCGTGACCGGGTCATCTTCTTACAGTTTTCTCGTCGCTTTTTTCTATTTCGCCGCCTGTCGATGTTGCGGCGACCATATATACATAGAGACTGTTGCGTAGCGGCAGTTTGTCGAGATAGGTATTTTTGTTGCCCGCAATTACAGCCACCTGCGTAAAGGATTTCTCGGTGATATTTCGCCGGTAAACAGTGAATGATTTTACGGGTTGCGATTGGTTCCATTGCAATGCAACGCCGTCTTTTACATTTCGGACGGATACTGCTGCGGGAGGACTTATTTTGCCGGCTTGATATTGCGGCGAAGCAGCGGAGGCCGACAACCCGCTTTCCACACCGTATTTGTCGATGGCCGACACGAAGTATTCATATCGTTTGTTGTTAACCGGAACAGTATCTTCATAATACGGAACGGTAATGACGCCATTGACAACGGGCGTTAAGTTTAACCTGATGGCTTCTTCCGATGCCGGTTTGTCGACTGCATATTTCAGGGGCTGGCTTCCTTTTTCATGTTTGTATAAAATATATCCAAGAACGGAAGGATCGTTTTTTTGCACGTCTTCCCATTGTACCAGCAGGTGGTTATTATCCGGAACAACCCGTATGCCGCCGGGAGTCAGCGGCTTTTCTTTTCCACCGGTCATACGGGCGGCCATTTTTTCGGAAAAATCGCTGGCATTCCCTGCGTTGCTCACTGCTTTAACGGCATAGACGTAATTAACCTGACGGCTTAAGTTATGCGTTGTATCGATGAATATGGTGTCTTTTATGGATGGAGAAATAATTTCCATAGGAGAATTGAGGGAAGTGCTGCGATAAACATAATAGGCATAGAGGTCCAGGTCGTCGACCGGTTTCCAGGTAATGCGTACACCCTGATCGGTAGTGGTCGCGTGTAAACCATAGGGAGCATCGGGTGTATGACTGCTTTTTTGTTTCGCCAGGCCGATCTTTGCATAGTATTTTTCTTTCGGCGCCCGTCCCGCATGCAGCACGCAGAGCCTGTAATAGTAAGCCACGTGCGGTAATAATTTGGTATCGAGGTACGAACCGGAGGAAGCCGGGATCGTATCGATCGCTACATAGTCTCCGCGCGAATCGCGCGAACGCTGTATCTCGATGCCGGTCAGCAGCGCATTGGCCGGAAGCGTTTTCCAGGTCAGCAGGATCCCTTTCAGCGTGTCTGCTGCACGCAGTCCGGTGATCACCGGTAGTTTATTGTAATCAACAGTAACGAGATTGACGGTATCCGAGTTTAGTTTTCCTTCATTTTCGAGCAGGTCGGCGGGCCTGATAAAATAACGGTAAGCTGTATTTGTATTTACCTTCTCGGAAAAAAGAAAATAGGCGCTGTCTTTTTTGTGGATCACCAGTATTCTTGCAGGTATTTTTGAGAACGCGCCATGGCCTCCGGCCTGCCGGTACACAAAAGCCAGGTATGGCGTGTTGCGATTCGCGGTAGAGACCCATTTTATATTGACAGTCGAATCGCCGGCCTTCGACTGCACGGATTTCGGAGAGGCAAATTCCGGGACGCTTCCAATGGTGATCGTCGCCGTTCTGCTGATGTTTTGGTTGTTCCCTTGAACAGATATCGCATACTCATAAGTTTTGCCCTGCCGGTCTTTCACTTCTTCATCAACGCAGGCCGCGCCCATGGCAAGGCGGAAGGGAATGCTTAAGGCCATCAGCCCGTAATCGGACAATTCAGGATGTTGCCTGATGAACGCCCAAAGCTGATCTTCAGTTTTCAGCTTCAGTTGCTTTTGCAGTTGCTGTACGACGGAGGCGCCGGCGGTTTTTTTGAATGCCGGGAAGTTAGCGACCATGCCGGGCAGTCTTAAGGGTTTTGTATTGCCGGTTCCGGCTTCCGTCCGGGTGATCGAAAAGGTTGTTCCGTGCGCGTCGGTTCCGTTTGCGGAGATAGCGGTTGTGCCAAATAAAAGAACGGGCCCCTGCGGTGAGTTGAAGACCGGGTTCTGCGAAAGGCTTTTTTGCGCATTGAGTTTAACACTGTGCATCAACATCGCGAACAGCAAAACCAGGGAAATATTTTTATATACCATGACGTATTATTTATTAGAGATCGATGCCGAAGCTGAACCCGCTGTTGCAATCGTAACTGATACGCAAGCCGGGATGCACGCATATTTTTCCGCCGGAAGGTATATCGTAGTCCGTGCATATACCGGTAAAACATCCGTCATCGCAATCTCCGATGCTGGCGGAAAGATGCGCGGCGAGATCGCCGCCGGCGCTGAAGCATCCGTTGGAATAATTCAGGTAGATCCCGACATCGGAGCCGATATCAACACTGGCAATTTGCCCGAACGGAGAAACAGAGAGAGACGCTCCGCAGTCCCACGAAGCGCTGATATTAAGTCCGTAATTTCCGGCGCCGAAGCCCATATTGATCTTGGCGGTTCCGTTATTTTTATACCAGATGCTTCCGCTGGCAACATATATATCGCCCGTTGCCTTGAATGAGATATCAGACACGGCGCTGAGACTGATCCCTTTCAGTACAGTTCCGTTCTCCAGGAAATCCGGATCAATGAAGCTCGTGTACTCCGCATATTCCGGATGATTGGGAACATTCAGCCCCCACCCCGCAGCGATATTGACGCGCTCGTTGAAGATGCCTAACAACGAGGATTGATACTGGGCGGCGATCATGAAATAAGCATCGTTCTTCGCCCAGCTCAGGGTGAATATGGCTGAACCGCCTGACGTGATCACCTTCGGTATGAGGCTGACATCTGCATTGATCGTAATCGTCAGCAGGGACTTCGGTACATCGAGGTTGAAGTTTGCATTGGCCACATTGATCGTAAGCACGTTCAGGCCTGCCGTTCCGGAAATAACCGGGCCGCTGCTTACCGTAACGTTGATGCTCATGTTGACGGCAGTGCCCAGGCCGGTAGCCGAAACGTTTCCATTGATATTAACCGACCAGGAATGATCGCCCGTATTCAGGCTGAAACCGCCACCGGGGTTGTTGATGGAAACGATGGCGCCAAGCGGTATCGTGATATTCGCTTTGAAATTTGCCGATACGGAAATTCCATTAGGCACTTTGAAATAACCAAAGCCGATTTCTGCACCCGGCAACCCGATGATGGTAATGCTGCCGTCGCCTGAAAATCCTTTTTTGTCAGGCTGATCGACAAAAACAATGCTCGCTTTTACATTGGCTATTCCCACCATATCGAAATCGAGGCCAATATTGTCGACGCTCACCGATCCTCCCGTTCCGAAATGCACACCGCCTACCGAGGCCTTCAGCCAGGGAATCGCGCTCAGCAGAAAATTCCCGGTTACATCTACTCCCACTCCATTGTTCGTGTGAAAGCCGATGCCGGTTACCTGCACTTTGGCTATACCGTAAAAATCTTCGTTGATATTGGTCTCCGCGGTGGCGTTGAATTGACCGTTGGTCTGCACCTGGAAGAATTTCAGGGAAATATTATCGAACAAAGCAGGGAATTTAATGCTGCCCGATCCGCCGATATAATATACATCCGATGAACCCAGTTTCCCAAAGCTCAACGGCGTGCTCCCTCCGACGAATTTGACGATCCCGAAAACGTCGATGCCGCTTGCCGGGATGGTGAATGAACCGCCGAACAGCTGATCGGTAGAGATATTCAGATTCGCAAAATCGATCGACGACTGCTGCGAACCCGGTATCTGTACCTGCACATTTCCGCTTGCACTGAAACCGTGGTCGCTGAAGCTGAGCCCGGTCAGTGTGGCGCTCCAGGACGCGATCTTAAATGAAGGCGCCGGATTCATGTTCACGGAAACATTGCTGATATATCCGTTGGCGCCGATCCAAAGGTCCTGTATCTGGAGAGCGGTATTGCTGATCAGCGGAATATTATTGAGGCTGAGCGTTCCTTTCAAATGCAGGCCGTCCGATTTCACCAGGCTGTTTGCGAGGTCGAGCGTAACGGAGAAACCATACAGGTTGAAACGCTGGCTCGTGCTGAAAATGGAGAGGCTGGATGAAGAAATAGTGCCGCTGCTGATCACCGGAACGGATTGCGGAGATGCGCCGCCGGCCGGCTGCAAATACTGTTTTGCGGAGGCATCGATATAAGGTTCGATGCCGGAAGGCATGAAGTTGCTGTAGTCGATTTGCGCGAAACCTTCCAATTGTCCGGAGCTTCCATTGCTGTTTGTTTCGCGGACAATAATGGGATTGCCTCCGTTATTTAGTTTTACCGGGAGAAAATTAAATGCCTTTAGCGACAACTCGGTGATGTCCGTATTGATCGCATCATTAACCGGCACGGCCAGGTTGTTCTGTACCCTGATCTCAACAGCGCTGAATGGAATTTTTGTTCCGCTGGCTGCCGAAAAATTCGTATTGCCGGGGAGGTTCACGAATGAACCGGTCAGTTTTTTGTTGCCGTTCGGTTCATCGTCTATCTTATCTATCTCCACCGGCAATCCGAGCAGGGTGCTGATGTTGAAGCCTGCCGTTCCCAGTGAGAAGTCGACGGTCGCATTGCCGGTGAAGGTTTGCGATTTGCTGTCTGATATATATCCTGATTTTGCCGCCCGGATCGTGTATTCGACATTTTTGGGAATGGTGATCGTGTAAGCTCCTGTTTTGTCGGAAACGGCATGTATATAATCGACGCCGTCCACGGTGATGTCAGCCTGGTCGGCTCCGGCGCCGTTCACCCGCACATGTCCTGTCAGCACGGCCCCCTGCATTAATTGAACCGTGTATCTGGTTGTGTCAGTTTCGCTAACTGTCAAGGATACCTGACCCGGCGCATAGGAAGAGCCGGAAGGGCCGTACACATCCACTGTCAGGCTACCCGCAGGCCCCTCGATATAACGGTTCCCGTATTGATCCGTAAACCATCCGGCAGAATCCAATCCTTCGATGCGGATATTGGCGCCGGAAACCGGTTTACCGGATTCATCTTTCACGGAGATCAGCATGCGCCCGGTCTGCTTTTTCAGCACGATGGATTTCAGGTCAACAGTTCCGGAAGGATTGCCATGGTCGCCCAGCAGGGTATTCGCCATCGCTGACTTTGCCATGGCGGAAGCATTGGAGCTGCCGGTATAATATCCAAACCCCTGCGGCGAGATCGGCGTGCCCTGCTGTGAGGCCAGCTTGTATGTCGAGGTATTCTGCAGGCTCCCATAAAAGGCCGTTTCTTTGTTATTGCCGGCGCTGTTCTTGTCCGACGAAGGCAACGCGACGATCTTGATTATTTTTTGCCCCGGTTGCTCCGGAGTTTGCGTGGTCGCTTCGAGCAGGTCTCCGTCAATACTTACGGGAACCCGGTTCACTTCATATCCCAGTTTTTTTATTATGAGGGTGTCTTGTCCTGCTTTATTGACCGTAACAAAATATCCGCTTGAATCGGTCAGGCTTTCGCTTCCGCCCGATGCCCATTGATAAGATGCGAAAGGAATGCCATTTTGTTTCTCGTCGACCACTCTCCCGGTAACCGTGTACATTTTATAGTTGAAGTCAAAATTCATCTGCGGTAGCTGAGTGCCGGGGTTTACTACCTGCAGATCCTGCGTTTCCGTAAGAACGGTTCCCGGAACTTCCGCCACTACTTTTCTTGACGTATCGCAAACCGGGATATTGGATATGGTGAAATTTCCGTTCGAATCGGTGGTAACCGTGATATGATCTGCATATTGGATAATGTTGTTTGTGATGCCGGAGATGACTGCCTTTGCGGTCAGTTGTGCGGGACCGGTATTCCCCGCGTTTCCCGAAGCAGTGGTTTTTGTCGGCTGCTTTGCCGAAACGGCAGCCAATGCCTGATTTGGTTTTGCGACCAGGGATTGATTCGTGGTTTGGGCAGGCGCTATTGCATTGTTGTTGGCGACTGATTTTTCCGCAGTATTGAGCGGCAGGAGCAGATGTTGTTTTTTTTCATTGACCGCTTTCTTGTAGGCTTCGGCGGAAAGGTACAGGGTAACCGTAGCTCCTGCAAGCCCCCGTTTTATGCCGCTCTGCCCCAGCACTTCCGATACCTGCCCGGTGAGGGTGGTTGGCTTGTTCTGCAGCTGATAGCTCTCGTAGATCACTTCCGGCGATTTCGGATCCGGAACAAATAAGGGAATGGATAAATGTGCTGTATAGTTAGAGAACCTATCTGCATAGACCACGATCTTATACTCGTCGTCGGCGCCGTTGCTGAAGAAAAGCCTCGACCCCGTGTATCCGTCGCCGATAGTAGATATGCGGCTGTAGGTTTGCCCGTCGATCGTTGTATCCGGCCGGTTGTTTTGATCCTGGTTGCCTTCGGTCTTTAATGAAGGGTGATTGCTATAAAAATCCTTTCTGCGATAAATGCCGATAAAGGCGGACTGGACTTCCGCTTTCGATTCGTCGAGCGCAAAGGGAACGAAGCGATAGGTATTGGCCAGCGCTTTCAGTTCTCCCAAATCGTATTCCTGCGTATTGGCAGGCAGTGAAAATGAGAAATCAGGAAGCACAAAATAACTATCCTGCATGCGGACCATGTATTTGAGCGCATGATAGTTTGCAAATGCGGCCGGCGGAACAAATGACAGTTGGAAATTGCCGTCAGCATCCGTTGTAGCGCTTCCTGCGAAAACAGGCAGGGCGCCGGGTTGGGTGGAATCTGTTGCGTATAATTTTACGGTCGCGTTCGCCAGCGCATGCTGCTCGGAACCATAGTTGTTGAAATTGGCCGTATTGGTGGGAAGCACATAGCTGAAGCTGCTCCAGGCAGCGCCGATGGCGCCGGGGGCAAGGACCATCAATTGGTTTGTTGAGGAAGGAACCACGGGCGCAGTGGGCGCCGTTGCTTTTAATGCCGTGAAGGTGATGGGAGTGTT
>DASZRP010000141.1:0-5489 GCA_035548895.1 Puia sp.
GGAAAGGAAGGGCAGATAAAACCTTCGTCCATATTCTCCCCGCGCCTGCCACGGCATAATCATTCATCTTAGCTGTTAGCAATTCTTTAGAATATTCCAAAAAAACTTTTGGATAATTCTAAAGAATTTATATTTTTACTACGTAAATTAGTTTACTAACCATTTAAATTCTCAAACAATGGCAACAGCAAAAAAAGCAGCTAAGAAAAAAGCAGCTCCGAAAAAGAAAGCAGCTCCCAAGAAAAAAGCTGCCAAGAAGTCTGCAAAGAAGAAATAATTTCTTCGTTAGTCTGACTAAAATATCAAAGTCCTCCGGTCTGATCCGGGGGACTTTTCGTTTTGTATCTTTACCTCCTCACCACGCTCAAACACAGGCCCATGGCGGTTGATAACGGACTGATCGCAGAAAAATTCTCCCTGTTGGCCAAGCTGATGGACATACACGGAGAAAATCCTTTTAAGATTAAATCTTATGCCGCAGCCGCTTTCAATATCGACCGATTGACGGAAGATCTTGCCCTGATCCCCCGCGACAGCATCAATACCCTGAAGGGCATCGGGCCCAGTATTGGCAAGCAGGTGCTGGAAATCCTGGACACGGGCGACCTGACCCAGCTTCAGGATATCCTGAAGAAGACCCCGTCCGGCATCATCGAAATGCTCCGGATCAAGGGATTGGGGCCCAAGAAAATTGCCACCGTCTGGAAAGAAATGGAGATCGAGTCGATCGGAGAATTAATGTATGCCTGTAATGAGAATCGCCTGCTCCTGTATAAAGGCTTTGGCGAAAAGACCCAGCAAAGCATTAAAGAGACCATTTCTTTTTATCTCAAAAGCCAGGACCGCTTTCTCCATGCGGAAGTAGAAGCTTATGTCAACCAGATAACCGATACGCTTCGAACCGCTTTCCCGGAACATCTTCTGTCGACCACCGGCGCTTTTCGCCGTCAACTCGAAATCATCGATACGCCCGAGTGGGTGACTACCATTCCGATAGCCGGCCTGGAATCGTTTTTTAAAACAAATGCTTTTGCCATAGACCAGACCGACACGAAAAAGTTGGTGGCAACCGGGGCGGAAAACATCAGACTGGCTTTCGATGCGGTATCAGGCGGTTCATTCTACCAAAGGCTTTTTGAGACCAGTTGCAGTTCCGAATTCCTGGAAAGCTGGAAAGCCCGATATAGCATTCCTGACGGAGCAAATTCGGAAGAAGCCATTTTCGAAGCTGCGGGACTATCCTTTATACCCCCTGCACTGCGCGAAACCGCAGATATATTGAACGAGGCCGGCAATTCGCTCCCCCCACTCATCCAGACTGTCGACATCAGGGGCATTATTCACAGTCACAGCAACTGGAGCGACGGGCTTCACACAATAGAAGAAATGGCAAAAGCCTGCATTCAGCAGGGGTTCGAATACCTCGTTATCAGCGATCACAGCAAATCGGCTTTCTATGCAAACGGGCTGACCGAAGAACGCATCCGGGAGCAGCATGCTTATATTGAAGAGCTCAACCGAAAGCTCACACCATTTTACATTTTCAAAAGCATTGAGTGCGATATCCTGTATGAAGGTGATCTGGACTACAGCGATTCCATTCTTCAGTTATTTGATCTGGTCATCGCTTCGGTTCATTCCAACTTGAAGATGAATGAGGAAAAAGCAATGAAGCGCCTGTTGCGCGCCATTGAAAACCCATATACAAGGGTTCTTGGCCATCCCACCGGAAGGCTTTTATTAAGCCGCCCGGGATATCCCGTGGATCATCGGCAGCTCATCGATGCCTGTTCCGCTCATGGCGTTGTGATCGAGCTGAATGCCCATCCGCGTCGTCTTGACCTTGACTGGCGATGGATCGACTATGCGCTGAAAAAAAATGTTTTGATCTCCATAGATCCCGATGCCCATTCCATTGCCGGATACCACGATATTCACTATGGCGTGCTCGTTGCACAAAAAGGCGGATTGACCGCCAGCCGGAACCTGAGCAGCTTTTCTCTGGAACAGTTGAAATCTTTTGCCGCTTCAAAACGGACTCCGGCAACTGTGTAACAGGCGATTTTTGCAGCTATTTATTGCGTAAAAAGAATGGCGAGGCTAACCCGCAGTATCCGCAGGCGGCTGACCCGGAGCGTACACCGGCAATTCTACAAAGAATATGGTACCGATCCCCTCGGCAGTTTCAAACCAGATCTTTCCTTTAGCCTGCTCCACGATGGTTTTGCTCATGGCCAGTCCAAGGCCGGTTCCCGAAGTCTTTGTTGTGAAATTCGGCGTAAAGATCTTCGACCGCATCTGCTCAGGAATTCCCTCGCCATTGTCGGTAATCTTGATCAGAATACGGTCGTCTAATAATTCCTCGCTCACGCTGATCACGCATTTGTCCTTTTCATGGCAGGCTTCGAAGGCATTTTGAAGCAGGTTGGTAAAAAGCCGGTTCAGCTGGGTCTTATCGGCATATACTAATATTCTTTCCCTCACGGGAACCCATTTGAAAAGCAGATTTTCCATGGTCTCGTAGAGGGAAACCAGGGAGTGAAGCATCTCGTGCAAATCGAAAACTTCCCGGCGCGGATTGCCGATATTGGCAAACTGGGAAAAATCGGACGAGATCTTCGACAGGTGATCGATCTGCTCTACCAGCGTCCGGGCCACATTGGCCGTAAGCTCATGCATATTTCCGGCCCCGCTGCTGTTTGCCTTCTGCAGGTACTGGATGCTCAGCTTCATCGGCGTCAACGGGTTTTTTATTTCATGAGCCACCTGCCGGGCCATTTCTCTCCAGGCGCCTTCCCGCTCGCTCTTGGCCAGGGCGGCGGCGCTTTCTTCAAGCTGGGCCACCATACGATTATATTCACGAACTAATACGCCGATCTCATCGTTCTTCGTCCATTCAATCGCTTCATTCGTTTTCGTGAGATTCACTTCCCGCATCTTTTCGCTTATCAGGGTAAAGGATGAAGTGATGCGGTTGGTAAGAAAAAGTGCGATCGACCCGGCGATCAGGAAAATGAACACATTCAGGTTCATGATGGTCACCAGGAAACGGGAAATCTCATCGTTCAGCTCATCCTCCGTATTGAAGGATGGTATATTCAAATAAGCACTCGTGCGATGAGTTCCCACCCTGATCGGGCAATAAATACTCTGAAAAGTCAGGCGTCCCATCTTTTCCTGATTGAAAAACTCCACCGAGCTCAACCGGTTCATATAGTAGTAGGCAAGCGGATTCATCTGATCGCTTAAAATACCCTTGGTGTAAATGAAGGGGTTGGATGAAATGATCAGGTTGCCGCCTAAATCGTAAAGATTGATACTAGCATTGTGAATTTCGGCTGCATTATTCACAATCTTTTCCAGATCTTCCCGCGGAACAAAAAGGATCGGATTCGATTCCGGATTGGCTGAACCGTAATTGGCCAGCCGGCTCTCTATTTCTCCGGCCATGACCTTCAGGGATGCACTGAGCCGGTCCTGGTTATTCCGGTTATAGCGGTTGATCAAAAACAGGATGGTGGAAACACCGATCACCAGAAACAAAAACAGGCTGATAAAAATGATCGTGGTATGAAGTTGTGACCGGATATTAAGCTGAAGGTATTCTTTGAGGTGACTCCAGTGAAGGCCGGTTTGAATAAGCACCGAACTGAACCACAGAAAGGCGATCAGGATCAGAAAAGCGCTGAACAGGTAGGAGAACAGGCTGGCAGCCTCGACAAATAGATTATCCTTTTTTGCGATTACGATCACTTTATTATCCGATACATTATGCCACAGTTCATCGTACCCATTATTTTTCCGCTGATAAAAATCGGTCTTGTGCACCAGGCTGTCGTTCAAAGTCGTCGGAAAGGGGTAGTTATTGTAATAGTGAACCAGCTCCTTATTGTTATAAATGGCATAGGAATAAACAGGAGAATATTCGGGAAGAAACTCTTTGCGCTGCTGGGTCAGCATGGGTTCCAGCCCATCGCTTTTATAATTTCTCGGTTCGGCCTGAACAAAAAGATAGCCCATCACTTTACCCTGATGATCGGAAATAATCGTCTTGTAGATATAGCTGAACTTATCGTAAGCCTTTTCATAGTACATCAGGTTTGGAATGGCCGTGGGTTTGCCCTGAAGTTTAAAAACGGTATTCAGGGTGTCGAAAGAAATATTGACCTGATTAAAAAGCGGCTTCTCGGCGGAATCGTAGGTAAAGATCTTCGTGTCGTACCGGCTCAGGTAAACGCTGAAGTTCGCGTTCACCAGGCTGTCTTTGATTTGCCGGTTCTCGATCGGGTCTTTGAACCGGTCAAACTCCCGGAGCAGAAAATCATTGCTAAAACTGATCAGCGACATGCTGACCAGTTTCTCGTTGGAGGGATCGATTTGTTCCGCCAGGCGGTCGGCAAAACTTTCGCGCTTTTCCAGTTCTATCTTCCGGTTTTCGAAAATGATAATGATCGAAATGGAACTGGAAAAAATAAAAAGCCAGAAAAGCGTTTCAGACGCATTCAGGCGATAGTGCAGGCCAAAGAAACGGTTCCGCATGATCAGCCAGATATAGCCGAGCAGCCATACCAACACATAGATATCCAGCTCCACCATGGCGGTTTTGGTGTGCAGCGTCAGAAAGCTCAGCCCAATGGTCGCCACGAGGATCATGACGATTAGACCACTACCCTGCACAAAATTCCGGACAAGCCTCATCAGGATCTGGGTGAAGAAAAAATAGCTGAGCGCCAGCGAGGCCAGAATAATAAACCCGACAAAGCTATAAACAGACAGACTGAAGAAGTTGGTCACATTGAAGGATATCCGGGCGTCGGCAACCAGGCTTTGCACAATATCTGCAAACAGGAACGTGATGGTCACCAACAGCAGCATAGCGCCGGTAATCACCATCCAGCGTTTCCAGCTGCCTTTCAATTCCGGCAGGGTATATTCACCAACCTCCTGCCGCACAAACAGTACAACCCAGCAAAACAGCAAGACATTGATCAGCAGATCTCCGAGCGACCGGAGTATAAAGTTGGAGCTATAAATGGTGGGGTCGAATAGCTCGTATTGGCGCAGGTTCAGCAGGTTGGGGAAACTGTAAATGACAATGCGGAAAAGCAATACGGTGACGACGAGAAAAAATATTCCCTTCAGTCGGCCATACTTTTCCGAAATGGCATGGGCCATATTGTGCAGGATGACGAGCAGGACCAGGATGGCAACCAGGAGCACCAGCAGCAATCCAATACTGTATTTGGCCGCGTGAAATGACTCTTTCTTTTGAAGATAGAAAAGCGGCTTGCCGGCCAGATTCCGGACCGGAAAATCAGTTTGCAGGTTAGTAATGTGAATCCTGTTCTCCGCGTTTGGAAAGCCGACAAACTCCGGCTGCAGGTTCTCGGGCGAGATATAGTACTGCCAGCGAACCGGGATCAGGGCAATAACGATCAGGGGATAAGGAAGGACCTGGTCGAGCGAGTGTTTGATCACTTCAAACTGCC
>DASZRP010000142.1:0-7046 GCA_035548895.1 Puia sp.
ATTACGCCTTCGCCACGCGGATAGCGGATCGAAAAAGGATGTGTGGTCGTTTCAAGCTGGGCGGTGTACATCAGGTTGCGCAACTCGGATTCGTTCATCGGCGCGCTGACGATCATATTGGGAACGCAACGCATGTAAGCAATATCGTAAACGCCGTGATGTGTGGGGCCGTCTTCGCCCACGAGGCCTGCCCGGTCTAAACAAAAGATAACCGGCAGATCCTGTATGGCTACATCATGAACAACCTGATCGTATGCCCGCTGCATGAAGCTGGAATAGATATTACAGAACACCCGCATGTCCTGAGTGGCCATGCCCGCGCTTAAGGTTACCGCATGCTGTTCGCAGATACCAACATCAAAGGCGCGGTCCGGCATTTTCTCCATCATGAATTTCAGCGAGCTGCCGCTCGGCATGGCCGGCGTGATCCCGAATATCTTCGGATTTTTTTCCGCTAATTCAATAATGGTATGTCCGAAAACATCCTGGTATTTCGGGGGTTGAACCGTATCGAATTTCTTTTTATATATCTCGCCGGTGATCTTGTCGAAGAGGCCCGGTGCATGCCACTTGGTCTGATCATTCTCCGCCAGGGAATATCCCTTGCCCTTCACGGTAATGATGTGAAGTAATTTGGGCCCGGGAATATTCTTCAGGTCGTTCAGGGTATCGACCAGCTTGTTCAGATTATGACCGTCGATAGGACCGAAATAACGAAGCTTGAGCGCTTCAAACAGGTTACTGCTTTTACTGACGAAGCTTTTGATGCTGTGTTCGATCTTGCTCGCAATTTCCCGGCTGAAATGTCCGCCGACAGGCAGCTTACCCAGCGCCTTCCAGATATCGTCCTTGAATTTATTATAGGTCTGCGAAGTTGTGATATCTGTCAGGTATTCTTTCAGTGCGCCGACATTGGGATCGATGCTCATGCAATTATCGTTCAGCACGATCAGCAGGTCGGTATCCGCAACACCGGCATGGTTCATTCCTTCGAAAGCCAGGCCGGCCGTCATGGCGCCATCGCCGATCACCGCAACCACTTTCCGGTCTGTTTCTCCTTTATATTTCGCGGCCATCGCCATGCCAAGCGCGGCGCTGATGGAAGTGGAAGAATGCCCCACACCGAATGTGTCGTAAATGCTTTCATTGCGGTTGGGAAAACCGCTCAGTCCCTTGAACTTGCGGTTGGTGGCGAAATTGTCGCGGCGTCCGGTGAGTATCTTATGTCCATAAGCCTGATGACCAACATCCCAAACTAACTGGTCGTACGGCGTGTTGAAAACATGATGGAGTGCAACGGTCAGCTCGGCAACGCCCAGGCTGGCAGCAAAATGACCGCCATGCAGACTGACCACGTCGATGATATACTGTCGAAGTTCGTCGGTTAGCTGCTGTAGCTGCTCCCGGTTCAGTTTTTTGAGGTCTGCCGGTGAGTCGATGGTCTGTAAGAGGGGGCCCGGGATAAGGTCCATCAGCTTGATTTAACGCGTAAAAATAACAAATTTCAGCAGATATCCGGCGTTCTGGCTGTTCTCCTGTTGACCATCAACCAACCGTCGTCTGCCAGCCGTCACCCGTTCACCGTTAACCGCCAACCGTCAACCACTAACCGTCAACCGCCAAATCCCCCGAAATGCCCACTAATACTAAATTGTATCGAGGAGCGGATTAATCGGTTAGTTTTGTCTCTAAGCCCAAAATGCCCAGGTCGAATAAATATTACTGGTGGCTTCAGCTTGGCGGCTGGAGTTTTTTTGCCCTGATGAATATCCTGGTGAGCATCCTGTTCCGCCAGGAAGTAACACCTCATTACCTGGAGCAGATCCTTATCATGATGTGCGCCAATATTCTGAGCACACATCTTTTCCGGGAATATATCCGCGGTTCCAGATGGCTGCTCATGCCCGTGGAGAAAGTAATTCCCAAATTTCTGATCGGTATTGTGGTGGTCTGCCTGCTGGCCAGTTCCCTTCGTCTTCTCGCTATCGATCTCTTTCATTTGTCGAGCAGAAAGACGCCGCTGCAGACGCGCTTTTTACTGCTGAACCTGGAGAGCGGACTTTCCATCATACCCTGGACGCTGATCTATTATTTCTATCACTATATCGAGAAAAGCCGGAAACAGCAGCTTGATACCCTGAAGCTGGAAGCCCTGGTCAAGGAGCTTGAATTGAAAACGATCAAATCGCATATCAATCCCCATTTTATTTTCAATGCCCTGAACAGCATTCGCGCCCTGATCGATGAGAATCCGGCGCGGGCGAGAACGGCGATCACAGAACTCAGCAATATCCTGCGTAGCAGCATGCAAACAGAAAAGCAGGAAACCGTGCTTTTTGAGAAGGAACTGGGGATTGTAAAGGACTACCTGGCGCTGGAGCATATCCGGTTCGAAGACCGGCTGCAGGTCCGGTATGAAATTGCCGATGAAAGCCTCAATCAGCCGATCCCGCCCATGATGCTTCAGACCCTCGTGGAAAATGCCATCAAACACGGTATCAGTAAATCGGTGAACGGTGGAACGGTCACCATCATTTCTGATCTGAAGGACCGTTACCATGAACTCGTCATTCGCAATACCGGTCGCCTGAACGATGCAGGCAGTGAGGAGGGTTTCGGCCTCTCCAGTACCCGGAACCGGCTGCAATTATTGTTTGGCGACGCGGCGAACTTTGATATCCGTGAAGTAAATGGCAATACCGTGGAAGCTATTTTACATATTCCGTTGACTTAAAACCGAATGATATGATTAAAGCAGTGATCATCGACGACGAAAGACTTGCCCGGAACGAATTGAAAAAGCTTCTCCAGGATTTCCCGGAGATCGAAGTGATTGCCGAAGCAGCCAACGCCAACGAAGGAATTGAAAAGATCGAGCACCTGAATCCCGATCTCGTTTTTCTCGATATCCAGATGCCGGGTAAAACCGGTTTCGATATGCTGGCTGAACTGGAGAAAGCGCCCGACGTTATCTTCACTACGGCTTACGACGATTATGCCCTTAAGGCCTTTGAAGTAAATGCACTCGACTACCTCCTGAAGCCGGTCGAACCGAAACGGCTTGCCGACGCGCTGCAGAAACTGCACCTGGATGAAAACCGCGACCAGGAAGGCCTTGCGGAGGAGGAGATCGCGGTGAACAAGTCTCTGCTGCATGAAAATGATCAGGTGTTTGTAAAAGATGGCGAACGCTGCTGGTTCGTCAAGCTTAGCGAGATCCGGCTCTTCGAGAGCGTGGGGAATTATGCCAAAATTTATTTCGGCGGGAATAAGCCGTTAATCCTGAAATCGCTGAATGCTTTGGAGGAACGGCTTGATGAAAAGGTTTTTTTCAGGGCCAACCGGAAGCACATTGTCAATCTGCGCCTCATAGAAAAGATAGAACCCTATTTCAACGGCGGATTGCTGCTCGAACTCAAGGGAGGCGAAAAGATTGAAGTCAGCCGCCGGCAAACAGTGAAGTTTAAAGAGATGATGAGCCTGTAGAAAGACAAATGTGATAATTTGGAAATTTGGAAATGTGGGATATAGAACTTGGCAGGGAGAGTTTAATGTCATTTAACCCGTATATATGCTCAGCATGAAATGGAGATTTTTTGTTTTATTAATACTCTTCGCCAGTACAGCTATTGCCCAGGCGCCTCAGGCCGTGATATCTGCCGACGATGTCACTTTGGTAGAAAAAACGCTTTCGTCCGACGATATGCAGGGCAGAAAAGTGGGCACGCCGGGCATTGAGAAAGCCGCTGATTTTATTATTAAGGAATTCAAATCCGCCGGTCTTCAACCATTGCCGGGCGCTGATTCGTACCGGCAGCCGTTTAGCCTGATTGAACCGGAAACGATGGAAAAATCTGCGAAGCTGGATGGCGAAGAACTACGCCCCGAGCAGATCGTTGTCTTTTCTCCGTCTGCAAATCTCACCATTACCCAGAATGACCACTATAAGAAAGTATTTGTAAAAAAGGGTGACAACTTCAGCGCGACAATATTTGGTTATTTCGAGTCGAAAGAAAATGTCATTGTGCTGGTAGATACCAGCTTTTCTGCACGCTTTGCCCGTCTTGCCCGTTTTCATAGCCCGCAGTTCGAAAACTCCGGTAACCGCATTTTTGTATTAACGGATAAGGACCCGTCAACATACGAAGTGCATTGTACACAAAAGATCTCCAGGCAGCAGTTAGCCAATATTGTGGGTGTGCTGCCCGGCAAAACGCTAAAGCAGGAATACGTCATTTTCTCGGCTCACTATGATCATCTGGGCATCGGAACGCCGGATGCTCAGGGCGACTCCATTTTTAATGGGGCTAACGACGATGCGTCCGGTACCACGGCAGTGATCGAGCTTGCCAAATACTATAGCAGGCTCAAAGGCAACGAACGTACCCTGATCTTCGCTGCCTTCACCGCGGAAGAAATCGGCGAACTCGGTTCATCTTATTTCTCCAAACAATTAGAGCCGGAGAAGGTCATGGCCATGTTCAATATCGAAATGATCGGAACGGAAAGCAAGTGGGGAAAGAATTCAGCTTATATCACCGGGTTCGACAAAACGGATATGGGAACGATCCTCCAGCGGAATCTGCAGCATACGCCTTTTACTTTTCATCCGGATCCCTATCCGGAGCAGCAGCTGTTCCTTCGCTCCGACAACGCTACTCTCGCCAAGCTTGGTGTGCCTGCCCATACGATTTCTACTTCCAAAATGGATTCCGAGAAATATTACCACCAGCGGGGCGACGAAATTCAAACCCTCGACATGGAGAATATGACCGCAATTATTCGGTCCATCGCGCTCAGTGCCGGCACCATTATTTCCGGTAAGGATACGCCTCAGCGCGTGAAAAACTGATTTATTTACCTTTCGTGGAGATCCAGCCGTAGAACGAGATCATCTGCCGGTTATTGCTGTTCACGATCAGGGTCCCGTAACCACTGGTGCCAAGACTCAGCGTCATCTTGCTGGCGCTTGACTGGTCTTTCGGTTTGATTATAATAGTCCATCCTTTGTCGCCGCGATCCTCCGCATCGTAGTCGAATGAAGTGGTTTGAAATTGAATGCCGCCATTATCTGACCCGTAAGTAGCCGAATAAGCCCGGCCGAAATACGGCAGATCGGCATCGAGCGTATCCTGATGAACTTTTAGGGTATAAGTACTGGTGAGCTGTTTGGTCCTTCCGCCCTGGGCAGTAGCCTGCTGCGCGGTAAAAGTATATTGTTTCGAATCGATCATGGCTTTCAGTTGTTCGTACTGTGCTTTCTTCTTATCCTCCTTGGTGGATTGCGCAAAAAGCATATTGGTGAGAAACAACGAAAGCAATGCGAAAAGCAGTATCCTGATTTTCATAAAGCTTTTTTATTAAAGTTAAGTAATCCGCCCAAAATTGAGAGGGAGAGAAGCTGAACCGGGACGAAAGCCAAAGACTTGGTAAATTTGATAACGGTCAGGGACCGGTTAGCCAATCATCAACAAATTTTTTATGATCAGCGGAACTTCCAAAACCTTCTTTGCGCCACAGCTTTTTATAGCTAACGGCGTGAAGGATATTTCATTTTATAAGCGGGCATTTGGCGCGGTGGAGCAACTGGTGCTGACCAACGACGATGGCAGCATTCATGTCGCCGAACTATCTATCGACGGGGCTATCTTTCATTTGCACGAAGTAACGGCCAGGGATTATTTTACCCCCGGAGAACATCAGGGTACTACGGTGCTTGTCGGATTGTTTGTTGACAACGTGGGCGAGGTTATGTTCAATGCTGTGAAAGCGGGAGCCATCGAGATCAGCCCGCTAAGAGATTACGAATATGGCTATCGGCAGGGAAAGATCAAAGACCCTTTCGGGCATCTTTGGATGATCCAGAAGAAGGTCAGTTCATGAGGCGAGCGGCTCCGGAAGGACTTAGCTGAACCTGGCCAGCACGCGAGTCATCTCCGCGACGATCTCCGGGTTGCAAAGATTACCCAGGCTTCCTTCATGCGTATGATGAAGCGGACGGCTTAAGTCGAAAGAGAATTCTCCTTTGGCAATCTGATTACCGACAGTTTTATATGCTTCCCGGAAAGAGACGCCCTGGTTCACCAATTCATTCACGGCTTCCACACTGAAGAGGTATTTATATTTTTCATCTTTCAGAATATCCTTGGTGATCCGGATGTTGGAAAGCATCAACACCGCCATCTGGAGACAGGCTTTCAGTTCCTCAATGGCCGGGAAAAGGATTTCCTTGGTCAGTTGCATATCCCGGTGATAACCGGAAGGCAAATTGCTCATGAGCAGGTTCAGCTCGTTCGGAACAGCCTGTATGCGGTTGCATTTGCCGCGGATCAGTTCGAATACATCTGGATTTTTCTTATGCGGCATAATGCTGCTGCCGGTAGTCAGTTCATCCGGAAAAGAAATGAACCCGAAGTTCTGATTCATGTAGAGGCAGCAGTCCATGGCCAGCTTACCCAGGGTAGCGGCTATGGCCGATAATCCAAAGGAAACCAGCTTTTCGGTTTTGCCCCGGCTCATCTGGGCGTAAACGGAATTATAATGCAGGCTGTAAAAGCCAAGCTGTTCCGTTGTCATTTTCCGGTTCAGGGGAAAGGATGAACCGTAGCCCGCGCCGCTGCCCAGCGGGTTTTTATCAGCGACACGATAGGCGGCGGCCAGCATCTCCAGATCATCCACCAGGCTCTCGGCATAAGCGCCGAACCAAAGGCCGAAGGAAGAGGGCATCGCGATCTGCAAATGCGTATATCCGGGAAGCAGATCCTGCTCGTGCTGATTACTTTTAAAAATCAGCAAGTCGAATAAATCTTTGACCGCATCCTTAACCCGTTTTATTTCGGCGCGCAGGTAAAGTTTGATGTCAACGGCAACCTGGTCGTTGCGGCTTCTTCCGCTATGGATTTTTTTGCCGGCTTCGCCAATTGTCCTGGTGAGGTTGAATTCCACCTGTGAGTGAATATCCTCCACTCCCGGCTCGATCTGGAAACGGCCTTCATGAATATCCGTGAGCATTTTCTTAAGCGCATCCTGGATCAGCCGGTTCTCTT
>DASZRP010000143.1:0-13914 GCA_035548895.1 Puia sp.
GCGATCAGGTACATGCTCGGCAGGATAAACAGCGTCATAAAGAATGCGAAGGCGAGGCCGAAGATGATCGTCCAGGACAGCGGCTTCCAGAACACGGCGCTGTCGCCGCCAAAGAAGATATGCGGATTCAATTCGGAGAAAAGCGTTACAAAATTGATATTGAACCCGACCGCCAGCGGAATGAGCGCCAGTATGGCCGCCATCGCCGTGAGCAACACGGGAATGATTCTCGTTTTACCAGCCTGTATCACGCCCTCCCTGGTCTTGAGCCCTCGCTGCCGCAACTCATCGGCAAACTCGATCACCAGGATACCATTCTTTACTACGATACCGGCGAGGCCCACAATGCCAAGTCCCGTCATCACCGCAGAGATGGTCATACCGGAGATGGCAAAACCAAGCAGCACGCCGATGATACTGAATATGATTTCCGTGAGAATGATCACAGGTTTGCTGATCGAATTGAATTGCAATACCAGGATGAAGAGGATCAGCATCAGCGCCAGCACCAATGCCTGGCCGAGGAAGGTGACCGTTTCCTGCTGCTGTTTTCCCTCGCCGGTCTGGGTGATCGTTACATCGTCCGCCTTGCCCTGGAAATTATCGATCGCCCTTTTTAATTGTGCATTGACCGCCGGCGGCGTGAATCCCGTCAGCACATTCGAGTAAAGGGTAATGACCCTCTTCTGCGACTTACGCTTGATGCTTCCGTACGTTGTCGTGAAGTCCACTTTCACCAGGTTGGAAATGGGTATCGATTTAATAGCGCCCGTAGGCTCGCGGAACACGATACGCATATTCAACAGATCCGTCAGGTTCTTTCGCTGGATCTCATTGTTCCGTAATTGTATTTTATATTCTTCTTTATTCTCCTTGATCTTGGAAACTTCCCGGCCAAATAGCGCGGTCCTGATCTGCTGCCCGATCTGCGCCGTACTGACACCTTCGATCATCGCCCGTTCGCGGTTGATGGTCAGCGTGATCTCAGGATTATAGAGGTCCACATCCATTTTAAGATCTTCCACGCCGGGTGTTTGTATCGAATCCAGGTAGTTCTTTAATGCCGTGGCCGTAGCGGTGAGGTGCTCAAAATTGTCGCTGCTCACCTCGATGTTCACCGGAGGGTCGGTGGGCGGACCACCCTGCTCCTGGTCAACTGAAATGACTGCCCCGGGAATTCCCTTCAGCGAAGCCCGTATGGAGTCCATAATGGGTGTGGTTGAACGGCCGTTCCGCTTTTCATATTCCACGAAGGATATCTGTATCCGTCCAAGCTCCGGGCGCGTGCTCCGGTCACCGCTGTTCGGGTCGCCGGCGCCAACGGCCACATTGGCGATGATGCTTTCCACCATGGGGTTCATCTTCCCGTTTTCTATGCCCAGCACTTTATTTACCCGGTGCTCCAGCTCGCGGGTAACCGAATCGGTATAATCCACATTGGTGCCCACCGGCAACTTGAGGTAGACGAAAATAAAATTCGGATCTCCCTTCGGAAAGAATACCACCGGCACTTTGCGCGCGCCAAGGAAAACAAAAGAAAAGATCAGCAGGAAAAAGGTGGCGATCACCATCCAGACCGGCCGCCAGCCTTTCAGTACCCAGCGCAATCCGTTCTCATAATGGCGCATAATCCAGGGGAGATTGCGGTTCTGGAAAGTATGGATCATACCGCTGAACACATAGCGATTGAGTACCATCAGGATGCTGAAAAAGATCAGCAGGTTGCCGAAAAAGGTCTGATGAAAAATATCTAACAATACACCCGCCGCCAGCATGATCCAGAACAGGGGTTTGCGGAATACGGCGGACTTGCCTTCCGGCTTTTCATTTTCCGGATGATTCATGAAATCGACTGCAAAAATCGGGTTCATCAGGAAAGCGACGATGAGCGAGGCCGATAATGTAAATATCAGCATCACGGGCAGGTAGATCATGAACTTGCCGATCAGCCCGGGCCAGAAGAGCAGGGGGAAGAATGGCGCTAATGTGGTCAGCGTTCCCGCAAGTACGGGAATAAAGATCTCTCCCGCGGCAATCTTGGCCGCAATCACCGAGTTCACCTTACCCTTTCCTTCCATGAAAATCCGGTGGGTATTCTCGATCACCACAATGGCATCGTCCACGATGATTCCCAATCCGAAGAGCAGTGCAAAGAGCACGATGAAATTGAGCGTGACATGCCCGCCGATAATGATATCCGCCGCCGGCAGGAACATGAAGGCGACAAACATGCTCAGGGGAACGGAGAGCGCCACGAAAAACGCGTTCGTCACCCCCATAAAAAACATCAGGATCAGCAAGACCAGGATAAAACCGATCACGATGGAGTTGACCAGGTCGTTGAACGAAGTGCGGGTGGTCTTACTCTGGTCGCCGGTGATCTGCACCGTCAGGTCTTTCGGAAACTGCGTTTGCTGCATTTCAGTTACAACCCGCTTTACTTCGTCCGAAGTTTCGATCAGGTTTTCACCGCTTCGCTTGATGATATTCAGCGTTACCACTTTTTTACCGTCCAGGCGGGAATAGCTTTCGGCTTCTTTGACCGTGTCGATAATGGTAGCAATATCTTTCAGGTAAATTGGCGCCCCGGATGTATTGCGAACGACGATCTGGGCAATGTCGGCAGCGGTATGAAACTGACCTTTCAACTGCATGGTGCGCTTCATCGTCCCGACATCGAGAAGACCGCCGGTAATATCCATATTTTCATTGGCGACGGCATTGGCGATATCGTTGAACGTGATATTCGCGCTCTGCATTTTGAAATTGTCGACATTGATCTGGAATTCCCGCTCGGGCGCGCCCACTACATCTACCCGGTTCAGCTGAGACAATTCTTCCAGTTTATCTTTCAGGTCGTCGGCATATTTCTTCAGCTGCTGGCCATTGTAGTTGCCGCTCACATTCACGTACATGATCGGGAGATCGGACAGGCTGATCTCCACCACATTCGGTTGGGTGGTCAGGTCGTTGGGCAGATCGGTCTTCGCTTTATCTACTGCGTCCTTTACTTTCTGAAGGGCAACGTCGATCTCAACGTCCGATTCGAATTCAATCACGATGGCGGAGTAGTCCTGAACGGATGTACTGGTGAGCTTATTTATTTTAGCCCCGGTAATCCCCTTGATCTGTTTCTCGATGGGGCGGGTCACCAGGTTCTCGATATCCTTGGGCGAGTTGCCGAGATAGGTCGTTTGCACATAGATCTGCGGGATCACGATATCGGGGAACTGCTCCTTCGGCGTGCTGACAAACTTGTATACGCCAAGGAGGGTAACAAACAGGATCAGCAGATAGACCGAAGTTTTATTGTTGATCGCCCAGCTGGTGGGCTTAAACTCCTTGAACTTTCCTTTAATATTTTCAAGTGCGCTCATAAAATGCGGTTGGTTATGAATCCTCTTTTACTGTACCTGCGTGGTGATCGGCTGCTGATCGTAGAGACCCTGGTAACCTTCGGTGATCACTTTATCGCCCGTCTGGATGCCCGAAAGCACTTCCACACTGTCGCCATAGGCGTGACCGATGGTAACGGGCTTTTTGACTGCCACCAGGCGGCTTCCCTGCTGCCCCGCTACCATCACGTATTTTCCTTTTTCATCATTCTGCAGGCTGTTTATCGGAACCGTCAATGCGGTGGGTGAACTATAGTCCTGGATTTTGATCATCGCCACCTGGTTGGGATAAAAAGCTTTATCGTAAGGCAGTTTAGCCTCCACATAGAAACTCCGATTGCTGGGATCGATGGTCTTGCCCACCACCGAAACCCGGGCATCGATCGTCCGGTTATTGAGTTCCGGTATCACCACTTTGATCCTGGTTCCGACAGTCACTTTCCCGAGATAAGCTTCAGGCACCTGCACCACCGCCTTGAGATCGTCGGTGTTGACGATCCGGATCTGATTGTTCCCGGTGAAAATCTCGCCGATACGGACATTCACCTGGTCGGCCACGCCGGAGATATCGGCGTACACATTGGTCATCTGGATCTGCTGATTCAGGAAGTCAACCTGCTTATTGGCCAGATCCAGCTTGTTCTTGGCGTCGATCAGATCCACTTCGGTTCCGATATTTTCTTTCCAGAGATTATCGCGGCGGTTATAGAGATCCTGCGCAAAGCCAACCTGTATTTTCGCCTGGTCCAGCTGACGGCGAAGCAGGACATCATCGAGCTTCAGCAGAAGCTGTCCTTTCTTCACCACGTCGCCCTGTTTCACGTAAATGGCCTTAACCTGGCCGCCCTGGCCGTTGGCTGGCGTTACATAGGCAATGTTCAGTGCATCCACTTTCCCCTGCAGGTCGATATAATGGGTGAAAGGAGTCGGCTTAACCGTTCCTACAGCTACCAGCTTGGTTTTCTCTTTTTTTGCGGAAGCGGTGTCGAGCTTATCCAGCTCGTCTTCCGCCTGTTGTATTTTCTTTGAAAGATCGGACTGCTGGTCCTTCAGTTTCTGGAGTTCGGCTTTTTTCTTTTCCAGCTCATTCCCTCCCGAAGAGCAGGAATAGGTCATGAGGCTGGAAGCAAACAGCAGGGACAGGAAAACTTTATTCATAAAAACTGGTTTGGCGTTTTAAATTTTACCGATGGCTTTGAGGTAATCGATCTTTGCGATCACTGCGAGGTATAAGGCGTTGACATAATTGGTCTGCGCTTCGATAAGCGAGGTCTGACTATCGTTCAGATCCGTGTTCGAGGCAAGGCCGGATTCAAACTTTTTCTTCGTCTGGTTATATACTGATTCCGCCAGGGCCACATTCTCTTTCTGATAACTGATCGTATGGATGGCGTTCAGGAATGTATTTCTTGCCTGGCCCACTTCGAGATCGATGCTTTGCCGGAGATTCTCCATGGCAACATCCGTCTGCTCCCTGCGCAGCCTGGCTTTCTGAAGGTTGGCGTCTTTCGAAAAGCCACTGAATATGGGTACATGCAAAGAAATCCCTGCATAGGATGTACTGTACCAGTTACCGCCTTTAGAGAAAAAATCGTACGTATTGTTGTAGGCATTTTTTTGAAAAGCGCCATTCAGACTAAGCGTAGGATAGTACAAGGCCTTATAACGCCTGACGTCGAAATCATCCAGTTGCCTCGACAACTGCATCGTTTGATAGTCCGGCCGGTTCTCGTAACGATATCCCGAGTCCAGAAAAAAACTTCTTGTCAGATCTTCCTCCCTGAAACTCGAGGTCAGCACAACAGAATCGGCTGACGGCAGACCGATCAGGAATTTTAAAGAAAGATATCCATTATCGATCGTGGTCTGTGTAGTGGTTTTCAGCGTTTGCAGATTGGCCAGTTGAACCGTTGCTTTGTCCATGTCCAGCTTCTCCATGAAGCCGTTGGCATACATGATCTTTGTGTCGTGCAACAGTTTGTCCGCCCTGGCGATATTACTGTCGATCAGGGTCATCTGGGTCCGGCTTACGACGAGCTGATAGTATATCTTGTAAACATTTACAGTGATGGACTCTATCGTGGTATTCAGCTGACTTTTATAGAAATCAAGCGCTGTTTTCCGGGCCTTCAATCCGACAAATACCTGTCCGTCGAATATGGTCTGGTCCAGCGTGAACCCGGCCGTGGCCACATACTTAGGTTGGAAACTGACCGCCAGGGTAGTTCCCGGAGGGTAGCCAAAGAATTCACCGGGTACGATGGTGACCGGCGTCTGAAAGAAGATCGTTGTTCCGGCTGAACCGGAAACGGTAGGCAGCGCTCCCGCGGTAACCGACTTGTTATCCTGTTCCTGCAGATGTAAATTGAGGATGGCATTCTTGACCGCTGCATTGTTCTTTGTCGCCAGGGCAATCGCGTCCTGAATAGACAGGCTATGTACCTGTGCCCGGCTTTTTTCAACGGTGATCCCGATCAGGATCAAAAAGGTCAGCGTCTTACACAATCTTAAACTCATGCTACATGGTTTTTTGTCTTTCATTCAAATACTGTGCGATTCGCTCTTTCCCCTCCGGCGTGCATACGCTGTGAAGAAATAGCAGGGCAAGCTCCTCGCAGGTCCGGTTCATCGGATATTTGCTGACCGGGAATGCTTCCTGGTTGAACACCATGAAAATGGATTCGATCCGGTAGCGGCAGGCGATGTCCGTATCCAGGTCTTCGCGGTAAAGTCCTTCCCGGATGCCCTTATCCAGGTTTTCCCTGATCTTATTCAGCAGGAATTGGTACTTGTGTTGTTTTAAGCTTTGGAAGGCTCGGGGATGATGCTTTTCCAGGTCGTACAGCAGCTGCGGGTTCATGCTCTTCATCATGTCCATCACATTCTCCATGGCCAGGAATATCTCATGCACCGCATCACGGGCATTCTCTTCAGCCCAGCTGCATCCCTGCTCATTCTCCCTGATCTCATTGGTCACCACCGCCTCCACCATCTCGTCCTTATCGGTAAAAAACTGGTAAATAGTCTTTTTGCTGATCCCCAGCTGACTGGCGATCTCGTCCATCGTAATGGAGCGAATGCCGTATTGCATAAATAAATCCCGTGCCTTGGCCAGAATCCGCTCTTTCATATCCGTCTTCTCTCTGATTTCCATTGGAACCGTCAAATTTGGACAGCAAAACTATGGAAACTTTTTTCGTTACCAAAGTTTCCTGTATTATTTTTTTGTGAACCGGGGATTCATGCTCTGGAAATTAGTGGATATTTCACCTTCTCGTTCCCCGGCAAAAAGCGGTGAGTTTCAAGTGACTTACCCATGGAGCCGGGGGAATGTTTAGTTATTTTTGGATACAAACCATCTGCTCATGAAACTGAGAACTTTCGCCGGCAAGCTGTTTAAATATTTTCTGCAGGGACTAATCATCCTGGCCCCGATCACTATCACGCTCTGGGCCGTCCTTTCCCTGTTTGACTGGATCGACCATATCCTTCCGGATTTTATCCACCGCCTCTTTCCCAGGCTCGCGCTCGACGAGAATGGTGAACCGAAACGGATCCCGGGACTGGGTTTTCTCGTCGTCACTTTCATCGTGCTGATGGTGGGCTATGTTTCTTCCTCATTTATCGTGAGCAAGATGGTAGACCTTTTCGACAGCATCCTGGAGAAGACACCCGGCATCAAGATCATCTATTCCACCATCAAGGATTTCTTTGAAGCCTTTGCCGGCAACAAACGCAAATTCGACCGGGCCGTGCTGGTAGCCATTGAATCGACCGATATCTGGCGCATCGGGTTCATCACCCATGAAGAGCTTACCGAATTCGGATTGCAGGACTATCTCGCTGTTTATGTGCCGCAATCTTATGCTTTTGCCGGCCATCTCTATTTTGTAAAAAAAGAACGCGTGCGGCTCATTACCGATATCAATTCCACCGAGGCCATGAAATTCGCGATCTCGGGTGGCGTGACGAATATCGACGATTAATTTTCCGGGTAAGGACAGGAGAAGTAGCAGTTGAAATCAGTGTGTATGAAAAAAGGGTTATTGCTGATCTGCGCTATGCTGCTGCACCAGGAAATTTTCTGCTGGGGATTTTTCGCGCATAAAGAGATCAACTACCATGCGGTTTTTCTCCTGCCGCCGGAAATGATGGTCTTCTTCAAACCGCATATCGATTTTCTCGCCGTCCATGCCGTCGACCCGGATAAAAGAAGATATATCGTTGCCGGCGAAGGCGCCCACCATTTCATGGATATCGATCATTACGGAACTTATCCATTCTCCGATCTTCCCAGAAATTACCAGGCGGCTGTCGCAAAGTTTTCTGCCGACACTTTGCGCAGCTACGGTACGGTTCCCTGGTGGGTACAGACCATGCTGGCCAGGCTGACTAAGGCCTTCCGCGACAAAGACAGCCGGCTCATCCTGAAATACGCCGCCGAAACCGGGCATTATATCGCCGATGCTCATGTGCCTCTGCACGCCTGCACCAATCACAACGGCCAGCTCACCCATCAGGAAGGGATACACGCTTTCTGGGAATCGCGCATACCGGAACTGCTGGCATTGAAAGACTGGGATTTTTTTATCGGCAAGGCCGCCTATATCAAAGATCCCGGCGCCTTTATCTGGGCCCGGTTACTGGAAAGCGCTGCGGCCGCAGATACGGTGTTGCGCATCGAAAAAGAGATCAGTCAAAGGGTTAGTCCCGACCAGCGCTATGCCTTCGAAGAACGAAACGGCGTGCTCCTGAAACAGTATTCCACTTTCTACACCCTGCTCTATAACGAAAAACTGAAGGATATGGTGGAACGAAGAATGCGGCAGTCCATCTTCGCCGTAGCCTCTTTTTGGTATACGGCCTGGGTGAATGCAGGGCAACCGATCCTTCAGGGATTAAACTATGACAGTCTGGCTCTGCCGGAAAGGCAGGAATATGAGCAATTGAATCTGGATTGGAAAAAGGGGAAAATCAAGGGGCCGGACTGCGAAGAACAGATTTCTGCCGGAACGAGTCCATAAGGCCTTCGGGTTTTATTGGGGGTAAGTCCATTGTGGCTATGGACTTACCCCCAATAAATATCTAATCCATTGCGAAGAAAATAATAGCAAATTCCGGCCAAACCCGCCTGAAATCCTCCCGCTTGCCATGAGGTTTTCGTAAATTCGCGACTCCTTAACCAAAGTTGACCGATGAAGCACAATTTCAATGCCGGGCCAAGCATATTGCCGCGGGAAGTTTTTGAAGAAGCAGGAAAAGCAATCCTTAATTTCAACGACACCGGCCTGTCCATTCTTGAAATCGGTCACCGCACGGCTCTTTTCCAGGCAGTTATGGATGAAGCCGTTACGTTCGTAAAAGAACTGATGAACCTGGACGACCAGCACGACGTGCTCTTCCTGCATGGCGGCGCCAGCACCCAGTTTTTCCAGGTCCCCATGAACCTGCTGAATGAAACCGAAACCGCCGCCTATCTCGACTGCGGCGTCTGGGGCGTTAAGGCCATCAAAGAAGCCAGGCTCTTTGGCCAGGTGAACGTGGTCGCCTCTTCGAAGGATAAGCAATACAGCTATATCCCCAAGGGATATGCGATACCGGACGATGTCAAATATTTCCACTACACCACCAACAACACCATCGAAGGAACGGAGATGTTCGACATTCCCGAGACCCCGGTTCCGCTCGTAGCCGACATGAGCAGCGATATCCTGAGCCATCAGATGGATTTCAACCGCTTTGCCCTGATCTATGCAGGCGCACAAAAAAATATTGGCGCAGCAGGCGTGAACCTCGTCATCATCCGCAAGGATATGCTGGGCCGGGTAGACCGCAAACTGCCGGCCATGATGGACTATCGCCAGCATGTTGAAGCCGGTTCCATGCTGAACACCCCGCCGGTATTCGCGGTGTATGTATGCCTGCTCACCCTGCGCTGGCTGAAGAAAAAAGGCGGCGTGCAGGGTATTGAAAAAATAAATAAAGCCAAGGCAGAGCTGCTGTACAAAACCCTCGATGCCCGGAAGGACTTCGAGCTGCCGGTACCCGCAGCCGATAGGAGTCGCATGAACGTGGTGTTCCGTATTGCCGACCCGTTGCTGGAAAAGAAATTCCTGGACGAATGCCAGCGCGAGGGCATGGTGGGCGTGAAAGGACATCGCAGTGTGGGCGGCTTTCGCGTTTCCCTGTACAATGCCCTGCCGCTCGAAAGCGTGCAGGCGCTGAGCACACTCATTAACCAATTATAATACCCGATCCGAATGGCCATTATTGCTCCTTTCCGAGCTCTCCGACCCCAACCCGAACTCGCTTCCAAACTGGCTTCCCTTCCCTACGATGTATTGAACAGCGCGGAGGCAAAAACAGTAGCCGGCGATAATCCCTACTCTTTTCTACACGTCACCAAGGCCGAGATCGATTTACCGGAAGATACCGACGCCCATAGCGAAAAGGTCTATTGCAAGGCAGAAGACAACCTCTTCATCTACCGTGATCAGAAAATCCTGTTCCGCGACGAACAACCTTTCTATTATATCTACCAGCTCACGATGAATGGTCGCAGCCAGACAGGGCTTGTTGCCGTTAGTGCGGTAGCCGACTACGAGAAAGATATTATCCGAAAACATGAACTGACGCGACCGGAGAAAGAACAGGACCGGATCAATCATATCCGCATCACCGGCGCACAGACCGGTAATGTATTCCTGGCCTATCAGCCTAATAAGCGGATCAGCGGCATTATCGAAAACTGGAAGGCCACGCATGAACCGGAGTATGATTTCACTGCGGAAGACGGGATCGGGCATGTGATCTGGGTGGTAGACAATCCTGAAACGATCAACCAGATCAGCGATATTTTCGAGCAGGAGATTCCCTACACCTATATTGCCGACGGTCATCACCGCGCGGCTTCCGCAGCCAAAGTAAAGAAAGCGCTGGGCGCCGATGCAGGACCTGATGCGGATTATTTTCTGACCACGCTTTTCCCTGCTAATGAACTAAAGATCCTCGATTATAACCGGGTGGTGAAGGATCTGAATGGCCTAAACACTGCTTCGTTCCTGGAAAAACTCAACGGATCGTTCAAAGTCGAAAAATCGGCGACTCCTTTTGCTCCGGACCAGCTTCACCAATTCGGCATGTATCTCGAAGGACAGTGGTACCGGCTGGAAGCCCGCGAAGGCAGTTATCGCACCGATCCGATCGGCGTGCTGGACGTAACGATCCTCCAGGAGAACCTGCTTTCACCACTATTGGGCATACAGGATCCGAGAACGGACAGCAGAATAGATTTTGTCGGCGGCATCCGGGGACTTGCCGAACTGCAGAAAAGAGTGAACAGCGGCAATATGAAGGTCGCGTTCAGCCTTTACCCTGTCAGCATGGAACAGCTCTTTGCCATTGCCGACAGCGGCGAGATCATGCCGCCGAAAAGCACCTGGTTCGAGCCCAAGCTCCGGGATGGCCTGTTAACACATCTGATCCGGTAAGCCGTTGTATTTTTAGGGAACAATTATTTACCCGGACTCGCTTTTTAAAGCGGTTCAGCCTATATTCATTGCATGAAAAAATTGTTTTTCCCCGGCCTGCTCTTACTGCTTTGCCTGTCGGGCCGTGCTCAGTCAACCGACTCCCTGCATAAGGTAGCGAGAAACTATATGTGGACCGGCGACTACCCCAATGCCATCGTAGTGCTCAACAATGCCTTAAAACTCGATCCCGATAATCTCGATCTCGAAAAGGACCTGGCCTTTACTTACTATCTGCAAAAAAATTACAGCGCCGCCGTTGAAGAAGGCCGCAAGCTTGTCAATCGGAAAGATGCCGACGAGCAGTGCTACCAGATCCTCGGCATTGCCTACAAAGCCATCGATGAGCGGAAAGACGCGGATAAAATGTATCGCCAGGGGCTGAAAAAATTTCCCAACAGCGGTGTGCTGTACAATGAATACGCCGAAATTCTCTGGGCAACAAAGCAGAATCCCGAAGCCATCAACCTCTGGGAAAAAGGGATTGCCGTGGATCCCTCCTATCCTTCCAACTACTATAATGCTTCCAAATTCTATGCAGAGAGCGGCGACAAGATCTGGGCGATCCTTTACGGAGAGATCTTCGTCAATATGGAAAGCTACAGCAAGCGGACGCCGGAAATCAAGAGCCTGCTCTACGATACCTATAAGAAGCTGTTCATCGATCTGAAAAACGCCCGGATGCTGCAAAACAAAAATCCTTTTGTAGCCGCGGTGCTGGCCACACTGAACGATCAGTCTTCAGCGGTTTCTATCGGCATCACACCGGAATCGCTCAACGACCTGCGCAGCAAGTTCATCCTGGAATGGTTTGACAAATATGCCGCGAAATATCCCTATCGCCTGTTCGACTATCAGCAGCAGCTCATGAAAGAGGGGCTTTTCGATTCTTATAACGAATGGATATTCGGCGCACCCGCGGGGCTGCCTGCTTTTCAGAGCTGGACCGCACAACATGCAGAAGATTACAATCGTTTCATTAACTTTCAGAAGGGAAGGGTATTTAAAATGCCGCCCAATCAGCATTATCGCGACGTAACCGCTAAATGACTGTCATGATCAGGCCTACGCGATTGTTTGACTGTATCGAATATCAGCTGGAGAAATTCCCGAAAGAGGATATGCTGGCTGCCAAGGAAAATGGCAACTGGAAGAAATACAGTACGGCCGCGATTGCCGAACAGGTGGACCGTCTGGCCGCCGGTCTGCTGGCCCTCGGCGTGTCGGGCAACGATATGACCGAAGAGACCCAGGATAAGATCGGCATCGTTTCCAATAATCGGGCGGAATGGCTTACCACCGACCTCGCGGTGCAGAAGACCGGGGCCGTGCTGGTTCCTATTTATCCCACCAGCAATCCCCTCGAAATAGAATTCATCTTCCGCGATGCTGCGGTAAAATATGTCTTCGTAAGCAGCGCAGACCTTTATCAGAAAGTTGCTGCATTCCGGGATAAAGTGCCCTCGATCAAAAACATTTTCACCTTCAACCAGATCCCGGATGCCGAACACTGGTCGTCTGTCACGGCCTTAGCCACCACCGAGGGCATCGCGCGGGTGAAGGCCGTCAGCGATACCATTCAGCCGGACCACCTGACCACCATCATCTACACCTCCGGCACTACCGGAACCCCCAAGGGCGTGATGCTCACCCACCGCAATATTCTGAGCAATGTATTGCTGTCGAAGCAGAGTTTTCCTTTCGACGATAATGCCGAATACAAGACCTTAAGCTTCCTGCCGCTGAACCATATTTTCGAGAAGATGGTCAGCTATATTTACCTGTTCAGCGGTAACGGCATCTACTATGCGGAAAGCATGGATACTATCGGCGCCAACCTGCTTGAGGTGAAACCCGATCTGTTCTGCACCGTGCCGCGCCTCCTGGAGAAAGTCTATGAACGGATCATGGCAAAGGGGGCGGCTCTTACCGGGATTAAAAGGCGCCTGTTCTTCTGGGCCGTAGAGCTGGGGAAAAAATATGATCCCGACCGAAAGGGCAGTCCCTGGTACCGCCTGCAGCTCGCGCTGGCCAACAAGCTTATATTCAGCAAATGGCGCGAGGCGCTTGGAAATAATATCCGGTTCATCGTCACCGGCGGCGCAGCCTGCCAGGAAAGGCTGCTGCGCATATTCACGGCGGCAGGCATTCCCATATTTGAAGGTTACGGGCCGACAGAAAATTCACCGGTGATATCGGTGAACCGACGCGGTCCCGGGCTTTCCAAAATGGGCACGGTAGGGCCGCCCATTGAAGGACAGGAAGTGAAGATCGCGGAAGACGGCGAGATCCTCGTGAAGGGTCCCTGCGTGATGAAGGGTTATTACAAACGACCCGACCTCACGGCAGAAGCCGTTATCGACGGCTGGCTGCATACGGGCGATATCGGGCAATTCGAAGATGGCAAATTTTTGCGCATCACAGATCGTAAAAAAGAACTGTTCAAAACCAGCGGCGGGAAATATGTTGCCCCGGCGGCTATTGAAAACAAGCTGAAGGAATCGCGGTTCATCGAGCAGATCATCGTCGTTGGCCCCGAAAGAAAATTTGTCGGCGCCCTGATCGTGCCGGCCTTCGGGCAGTTGGCTGACTGGTGCAAACAACAGGGACTGGCCACCGATTCCCATGAAATCATGATCTCGCATCCGGAAGTGATCCGCTTTTACCGCGGCATTCTGGACACTTATAACACTGAATTCAACCATGTGGAGCAGGTGAAGAAATTCATCCTGCTGCCGCGCGAGTGGACCGTTGAGGCCGGCGAGCTGACACCCAAACTGAATATCCGCAGAAAAATCATCATGGAGCGCTATCAGCAGGATATCGACCGGATCTATAATTAGTTCAGAACCCACAGGCAACCGCATCCGTTTTCAATTTTCTTTCTATGAGCGCAGAGCAAGAGCGACTGGCTGACCCTGCCTGGAAAAAATGGGGTCCCTACCTGAGCGAAAGGCAATGGTCAACCGTAAGAGAGGATTATAGCGCAG
>DASZRP010000144.1:0-4202 GCA_035548895.1 Puia sp.
GAAATACCATCGAAAGCGTATGGCAGTTCATCATCATGGACCTGCACTATGCGGTGGATAATCTTCCGGTGGCAGCCAAACAGCAGGGACGCCTGACCAAATATTCTGCAGAGGGCATGCTGGCCAAAATGTATCTGACCCGGTCGGGACTTAACCAGGCAGAAGGCTCCAGGACGCAATCTGATCTCGACAGCGCTAAATATTATGCGGGAGATGTGATCAAGAACAGCTCCTATAGCCTGATGCCCGATTACAATATGCTGTTCACCAGTGCGGACAACAACAGCTCGAACAATAATTCAGAAAGTCTTTTTGCGCTGCAATGGATGCCGACCAGCAGCCCCTGGGGTATCAACAATTCCTTCCAGGCCTATCTGGCTTTTGACCCGAAGATCACGCAGACCGGCGATGGCTGGGGCGCTGCACAGGGTGGTTCGGCCGACCTCGTGAAATATTATATTGCGCATCCCGAAGATTCCATCCGCCGGAAGGCCACGCTGATGTTCAACGGCGATTTCTATCCCGAGCTGGACCAGAAAGACGGCGGCACCAATGTGACAACGACCAGCATCTCGAACATCAAGAAATACATTGTCGGTTCACCGGCAGACAACGGCGGACAGGGTGGTTTTATGGCTGCCTATATCAACACCTATATGCTGCGCCTTGCCGAAGTTTACCTGATCTATGCGGAAGCGATCATGGGCAACAGTTCCTCCACGTCGGATCCTGAAGCCCTGAAATATTTCAATGCCGTGCGGGAGAGAGCCGGCCTTTCCGATATGAGCTCGATCACGTTCGACGATATATTCCAGGAAAAGCGGGTGGAAACAGCGCTGGAAGGCGGCGCCTGGTATGAAATTATGCGGTTATATTATTTCAACCCCACCAAAGCCATCGCGTATACCGCGGCGCAGGATAAGGGCAACTACACCATTACGTACAACGACGGTTCCAATCCGCGTACCTGGACGGTGGTTTATACTTCTGCCTACTATCCGCTGACACCGCAGTCGGTCTACCTGCCTTTTCCCGAATCGGAAATGATCGCAGCGCCCGACCTGGCAAAGGACCCGGTGCCTTTCGATTTCAGCAAACTGCCAAAATATTAATACCAGATCATTTAAACTCACTATCATGTTACCATATCGGATATCGACATATTGCTTTCTCCTGCTTGCCGCAGGGGCGCTGCTGACGCAGTATGCCTGTAAAAAGGAGAACAACGGGAATCCCCCGAAAATTGACAGGATACGGGCGATCAGTCCGGCCCCGGACGACAGTGTGCTGACCGCCGCTGCGCCGGGACAGATCGTGGTTTTACAGGGAAGTCATTTCACGAATACCCAGGAAATCCTGTTCGACGGCTTTCCCGCTTCAATCAATACTGCATTGTTCTCGGATGAAAATATGGTGGTTACTGTTCCGACCATTGCCTGGGACAGCATTCCCGACGGAAAACTGAATACAGTCGAAGTGATCACGGCTTCGGGAAAAACCTCCTATACCTTCACGATTACGGCTCCGGTACCCGTGGCTTACTCGGCAAGCAATGAGAATGCGTTGGCCGGAGAAACCGTTACGCTGAAAGGCGCCAATTTTTACGGAATAACGGGCATTACGCTGCCCGGCGGCGTCAGTGTATCGGATTTCAAAGTCTCAACCGATTCAAAGACGATCGTCTTTACCATGCCCGCCAATAACCTGACGACGGGAGACAGCATCAGGATCACCGGTCAATATGGTACGGGCACTTCCATGTTTGTTTTCGACAACTACCTGGCCGAAACGCCGGGATACTTAGCCGATTTCGAATGCTGCGGCACTTATTTCGGCTGGCAATGGTGGGGCGGTATTCAGTCAAGCGACGGAGGCCTGTTTCCGGGCAATACGGGCTCTTATATCGAGGTCCATCCCGTCAGCACACCGATCAATCCCGGCGATGGCTCCTGGTATGCCGATAACCGCGCCGTGATGGTAGCCGCCAGCCCCTGGGTTGCCGATGTGAACGCAGCGGTTTCCGACTATGCCTTGAAATTTGAAATGTCAACCAAAGTGGCCTGGACGGCCGGCGCGCTCATCATCAGGAATACCAACTGGGATTATATAGCCCGTTACGCGCCTTGGGAAAAAAGCTCCTCCGGGTCGTTCTCGACGTCGGGCTGGACAACGGTCACCATCCCACTGACGCAGTTCCTGTCGACAAGCAATTCCACCTACAACGCTTCCGGCAGCCCGGCGGTGAATTTTACGACCCTGATGGGCGGCAGCTCGTCGGAATGCGATCTCATGCTCTATAACGACGGCAAGGGCCCCATCGATGAATTTGATGCCGCGTTCGATAATGTCCGGATCGTAAAGGTGAAATAAGGATGACTTCAGATTAGCCGACAATGAAAGGAAAAACAAAAAATACAGTAAGAAGAATGGTTTAATTAATCATTAATTAACGATAGCGATTTATATTTGAATTAAGGTCAGGCGCAGGTTCGGCACTAAACAATTCAGGGAAATAAGCACCCCTTCAATGGTTAAAGCAATAGTGGTGAGCTGCCTGGCCTTTTTATTTTGGCCAATCGACGGGAAATGAAAAATTCGCTCTGCCTTTTCGTTTTCGGGATCTTATCTACGCTCTGCACCGCCCAGACCATCGACAGCAGCCTGGCCGTTTTCATCAAGGCCAACGAAAATCCCATTTTGAGACCGGACTCCGCTTTCGTTTTCACAGACCCGGTAACGGGGAAGGCAGTTAAATGGCAGAAGGCGGATGTCTTCAATCCCGCGGCCATTGTAAGGAATGGGAAGATCTGTTTGCTCTACCGCAGTGAGGACAATCCTGCGGCGATCATCGGCGGGCGCACTTCGAGGATCGGATTGGCCGAAAGCAAAGACGGCATTCATTTCACTAAATTCCCCCAGCCTGTTTTGTATCCGGATAATTCCATGTCAGAATTTGACCATCCCGGCGGTTGTGAAGACCCCCGCGTTGTAGAAGCGCCGGACGGGCGGTATGTCATGATCTACACTTCGTGGGACGGAAAGACTGCCCGGCTCTCGGCGGCGGTCTCAAAAGACCTGGTCCACTGGCAGAAGCAGGGGCCGGTCTTCCAAAAAGCTGAAGACGGGAAATACCTGAATACCTGGTCCAAGTCCGGTTCAATCGTAACCACCATTCAGCATGGGCGCCTGATTGCCGCCCGGATCAATGGCAAATACTGGATGTACTGGGGCGAGCAATTTGTTAATCCGGCCTGGTCGACCAACCTGGTCGACTGGCATCCGGTGGTCGACGGGAAGGGAGATTTGAAACGGTCGGTTGAACCGAGGCTCGGGAAATTCGACAGTGAGCTGACGGAATGCGGGCCGCCGGCCGTACTCACTTCGAAGGGCATCGTGTTATTATATAACGGGAAGAACGCGGAGAGCGAAAAAGCGGACCCATCACTACCCCGGGGAACTTATTCCGTCGGGCAACTGCTGTTCGACGCGCGGGACCCTCAGCAGCTGATCGCCCGGTCGGCACAACCGCTGCTCAGGCCCACCAGCCCGATAGAAAGGAAGGGGCAGTATAAAGCCGGCACCACGTTTTCGGAAGGGCTCGTTTACTTCAACAGCAAGTGGTTCCTTTATTACGGCGCGGCCGATTCATTCGTTTGCCTGGCGACCTCGCCTTAAAACCATCCCGAATTTCCAGACTAACGTATTTTTGCCGGTAGAAGAAAATATATAACGCAATGAAATACTTTCTCAACCCGAAAACATGCCTGGCGGTTTTTGCCTGCTGTCTTTTTAGCTTTTTGAATGCGAATGCGCAATCCGACACCGCAGGCTGGCGCCAGCTTTTTAACGGGAAAGACCTGACCGGATGGAAACATGTCGGCCCGGGCAGCATGAGCGTGGAGAACGGGTTGATACGCGGACATGGCGGCATGGGCCTCCTGTACTGGACGGGGCATAAAGTAGGGCATTGCACGATCCGTGTTGTGTTCCGTATGAAAGATGAAAATGACAACTCGGGAGTTTTTATCCGGATCCCCATTGAACCGAAGGAGGAATGGATGCCGGTATTCTATGGTTATGAAGTGCAGATCGACAATCACCCGGAACTGTCGAACGAAAACGAATATCATATCACCGGCACCCTGTATTCCCTAACCAAGCCCCTGGCGAAGACCGGCAAGCCCGGTCCCCAGTGGAATACC
>DASZRP010000145.1:0-4743 GCA_035548895.1 Puia sp.
GGCATTCAGGAGGTCAAACCGTTTGCTGGTATCAGTTTCCCCGCTGATACGGCCCGCCCGCAGTTCAATACCGGCCGGGCTGGCCGGATAACGGTTCACGACAACGTCCCGAATGGAATCCAGCCGGCTGTTTTCACCCAGAATAAGGTAGGCCATGGTAACCCGGTTCAGCACTCCCATATTGCCGGGATCCGTGAGGAATTTCCTGGCGATCACCGCATGCGCGCTGTCAAGCAGCGATTGCTTTTCAGCTTCCATAGCCGCGGTATTAATCCGATATTTCAGCAAGCGGATCCGGGCCTCGTAATTCTCAGGATAATGCTGCAATTCCTCCTCGAAAAGCTCCGCTTGTTTTGCCGCGAGGTCCGGGCTTTTTCCCATTTGCGAGGGCAGGCTGTAGGCCCGGTAAAGGTAGCTGTTCTCGATAAGCCGGTGATCCTGATAGATATTAAGTCCATAAAGACTATCCGGTCCCGGGCGTTCTTTTCGATCGCCTGCCTGTAAGTAAAAAGTGGCATAAGTACCATAAGACGGTATGGTGAATGAAGCCGTCCATTCCTTTCCGCGCGGCTGCATCTCCATCCGGTAGGGCAGGTTATAGAGATCGGAATAGGTAAATACCAGTTGTACGCCTTCCGTATTCTGGCGAACAAGCTCCGGGCTGTCAGGATGCCACACAATATTGACTTGTTGACCCCGCTCGGGGAACTGTGGCAGAACGGTGAGCCGCTGCTGGGCCAGGCTATGCCTGGCGGCCAGCAAGGTGGCCAGGAAGAACAGGCAGTTTCGTATGCACATTTCAGTTATTTTCAGGATTAGTTGTAGCCGGGATTCTGCTTAAGGTTCAGGTTGGTTAATATGGCAGTGCTCGGGATCGGATAAAGCACGGCCGTCGGCGTCCAGGTCGGTTTCTCCGCTCCCAGTACAGCGTCTGCACGATTAGTGCGTTTGAGGTCGAACCAGCGATGCCCCCATTCACCAAAAAGTTCGACCCGCCTTTCTTGTTCCACGGCCAGCAGCAGGTCATCCTTGCTCATGGCCGTGGGAAGATCGGCCAGGCCGGCCCGGCTGCGCAGCGCATCGAGATCATCGCGGCCTTCGTCCAGCTTGTCCTGCTGGATACGGGCTTCTGCGCGGATCAGGTATTGCTCTGCTAATCGGAATACCATAGAATATTCCGACACCGGTGAGGACGTGCGCGTTTTGTACTTGTAAAGAAAATGATAAGTAGTGCCGGAAGTGGTATAAGTGCCTGTCCACTGCGCCTTTCGCTGATCGCCCGGTTCAAAAGCGTTGACCAGCTGGTCATAAAGATTATAATAAGCTCTAGAGGTTGGCGTCGCGGGAACGATGTTGAACCCTTCCCAGGTATTCACACCGTAGGTGGAAGTATTTACCGTACGCAGTTGCCATATAGCTTCCCCGCTGTTTTTTAAGAACACCTGAGTGAGATCGGGCAGGAGCTGGTATTGTGCGTCGTCGATCACCAGGGAAGCGGTGGCCTCCGCTTCGGCCCATTTCCCGGTATAAAGATAGGCCCTGGCCAGCAGGGCGTTGGCAGCCGACTTGTTCGGTCTTATCCTTTCCCCGTCAGGATAATCGTCCGGTATCCTGTTTACTGCATCCGTGAGGTCGCTGATGATAGCAGCATACACATCGGCTGCCGGCGTACGCGGCAGATTGGTATTGGTCTTATAATCGGTGTTCAGGATCAGCGGAACATCGCCGAAATAGTTGACGAGGTAGAAGTGGCAGAACGCCCTTACGAATTCGGCCTCGCCGGTCAGCCGGTCTTTAACCCCGGAAGAAAGCCCTGAACTGTTCTTCAGTCCCTCTAACACGGCATTGGCGTGATAAATATAAGAATAGGGTTCGGACCACAAAATGCTTACATAAGAGTTCGACGGCAACAGGCTGTTGAGCTTAAAAGCATCGAAGCTGGTGAAAGCATAATAAAATTCGTCGGCCGACATTGCCGGCATGAAATTACCCAGCGTATTGGTGAACTGGTAATTGAAAGAATTCATATCGGTATAGATACCCACGACCGTAGCCGTAGCGGTGTTGTCGTCGGCAAAAGCCGATTGGGATACAAGCTGATCCTGAGGCGGCGGAATGTCCACATATTTCCGGCAGGAAAATACGGTTAATGAAACCAGCAGAAGAGGCATAAAAGCCCGGGTCTGCAGGAATTTTTTATGACGGATCTTTTTCATTTTTATTTCGTTTGCAGCTTACTGTTAGTAAATGGATTTACAGGGAAAACCGAAGCCCCACCGTGTACGTCTTCAGGGTAGGCGCGGTGACCGGGATGATCGTGCCGAACGGCAGCACAGGCGATACGTTCGTGCGGTCAAACCCCTTGGTTTCCGGATCAAAACCTTTATAGTGTGTAATGGTGAACAGATTCTGCACCTGGACATACACCGCGCTGTTATTAATCTTTAAGGCCCGGGTCCAACGGGTCAGATCGTAGGAAAGGGAGAGGTTCTTCAGCCGTATATAGGAAGCATCCCCCCAGGCCGCGTCGGAGTTCGTATAATAATCGCCGTACAATTCATATGCGTCGTTGCTGCTGGTCGTAGTCGCCCTTGGAATGGAAGTTTGGTCCCCGGGTTGTTGCCAGCGCTGGAGGGCAATGTTCGGCTTGTTGTACATGGCTCCGTAAGGCGTTGCCATTGCACCATAATCGTAAGTCGGTCCTTCCTGTTTCACGAACTGGAAGAAAATACTCAACCGGAATCCTTTCCAGGAAACATCATTCTGAAATCCTCCGTAAAAATGTGGCAGGGTGCTACCGATCACGACATAATCTGTGCCCTCCGATACCGAACCGTCTTTGTCGACATCGAGGAAGCCGGGGAGCCCGGTATTTGGGTCCACACCGGTAAAATGATACCCTTTCACAATACGGATTGACTGTCCTACCACATAGCTGTATGCATCCGCTGACTGATCGAGTCCGGGATAGGAAAGTAATTTGTTGGAGGGGATCGTAATATTGAAGGAACTGGTCCAGGTCAGGTTCTGGTTTTTGATATTGATGGTGTTCAGCTCCAGTTCCCAGCCGGAGTTTTGCACTTTGGCCGGCAGGTTGGCGATATAGGAGTCGAATCCTGCCTGTGGCGAGAGGTTGTAGCCAAGCAGCTGGTTCCCGGAACGGTTATTATAATAGTCGGCCGAAAAAAGGACCCGATCTTTCAGAAAACCCAGTTCTATGGCGGCTTCCAGCTTATGGTTCACTTCCCAACTGTATTTAGCATTCAGCAGCCGGGTGGGATAGAGCCCGCTGATATTTCCGTAGGAAAAATATGCGGAGCTCCAGCTATCCAGATACTGATAATCCCCGATCTGATCGTTGCCGGTAGTGCCATAGCTGGCGCGCAGTTTACCCGAGCTCAGAAAAGCCAGGGCTTTATGGGCAAAGCTTTCGTTGGTAAACAGCCAGGCTGCTCCCACAGAGCCGAAATTTCCAAAGCGGTTATCCGGTCCGAAGCGGGAGGAACCGTCCCGGCGGAAGGACGCGTTCAGAATATATTTCTGGGCCCAATTATAATTGATCCTTCCAAATACCGATTCGTAATTGTACTGGGCATAATCATAGTTGAGCACGCTCAGGCTGCTGGCGGCGAGCATGTTTTTCAGGAGCGCATCGCTGGAGTACCCTGTGCCGTAAAGCGAATGACCCTCACTGATGCTTTGCTGCCAACTGGCGCCGGCGAGTACCTGCAGGTTGCCCTGGCCGAGATGGAGATTATAATCAGCCTGAGGTTCGGCAATATAAGATTTCACATCTGAGAAGCCATACTGCGCCGAACTTCCCGGTGAATTGGCCGGGCTGAAAGACTTATCCGGAAGGGTGAGCAACTGGTTCATGCCGGACTGGGTATAGCCCAGGCTAAGCTTAAGGTTGAGTCCGGGCAGGATAGTATATCGCGCTACCGTATTCCCGATCAGGCTGCTTGTGCTGGTTTCGTATGTGCGTAACAGATAGGCAGCAGGATTCTGGATATTGCCGAACCAATAGTAATTGCCCGATGAGTCATAAAGCGGATAGTTAGGCGACAAATTGTAGAACTGGGAGATATCCGTCGGCATGGAATTGTTCTTGTCGAGCGAATAATTGATGGAAGCGGTGATGTTGAATTTCTGGTTGCGCGAGCTATGGTCGATATTGAAATGAGCTGAGCCTCGTTTATAGCCGGAGTTGCCAGGCAACACGGTTCCTTCGTTGTGAAAGGTTCCGCTGAGGAGAAAACTGGTGCCTTCATTGCCGCCGGAAATGCTGAGCTGGGCCTGGGTAACCTGGGAAGTATTGCCGAACAGGTAACGTTGCCAGTCAGTATATGCGCCTTGTTTCCAGGTCAGCAGATCTGGAGCATTATCGGGCGTGGGAGCGACGCTGTCGTTCTGAAACGCTTGTTGACGCAGCGCCAGGTAATCCGGAGTGTTGAGCATATCGATAAATCGGCTGGCCTTACTGGCTCCGGTGAACACGTTCACGTTCACGTCTGTTTTACCCGCTTTTCCTTTTTTGGTGGTAATCAGAACAACGCCATTGGCGCCTCGAGATCCATAGATAGCCGTGGCGTCGGCATCCTTAAGAACATCAATCCGTTCGATATCGTTGGGATTGATGCTTACCAGTGGGCTCTGGTCGCCATTCGCACCCTTGAACTGATTGAGCGGGGTGGATACCACCGGTACCCCATCCACGATATAGAGGTGATCATTCCCTTGCTT
>DASZRP010000146.1:0-36579 GCA_035548895.1 Puia sp.
TACTGGCAACGGAAAATGCACCGGAAGGCAAAAAAGCCTGGTATGGCATGTTTCCACAGCTGGGGGCGCCTGTCGGCTTTCTGCTCTCCAGCGGCGCCTTTCTCATCCTGGGCAAAACCCTGACCGATCAGCAATTTATCAATTATGGGTGGCGCATTCCTTTTATTGCCAGCGCCGTACTGGTGTGGGTTGGGCTCTATGTCCGGTTAAAGCTTACCGAGACGCCGGATTTCTTAAAGATCATGGAAAATAATGAACGGGTAAGGGTACCGGTGGCTGATGTATTTGTTAAGCATACCAGGGCAATGGTATTGGGCACGGCGGCAGCCATCACTACCTTTCTCTTATTTTACCTGATGACGGTTTTCACTTTAAGCTGGGGCACTTCGGTATTGCACTACTCCAAGACCAGCTTTCTTATCGCCCAGATGATCTCCATGCTGTTCTTCGGCCTGGGCATTCCACTCTCGGCGATATGGGCTGACAAATATGGCCGTGGCAACATATTGATATTAGCGACCGCGGGCATTTTCATCTTCGGCCTGTTTTTTTCGGTTCTTTTCAGCGCAGGGAGCCTCGCGATGACCAGCCTCTTTCTGGCGATCGGCATGTTCCTGATGGGATTGACCTACGGCCCGCTGGGCACAGCCCTCGCTGAAATTTTTCCGGCGGCTGTGCGCTATACGGGTTCTTCATTGGCGTTTACCCTGGCAGGCATTCTGGGCGCCTCGCTAACCCCTTACCTGGCCACTACGCTGGCTGAACACTACGGCCTCTCTGCCGTCGGCTATTATCTTTGCATCGCCGCGATTATTACACTTGCCGCTTTGCTTGCCGCGAGATCTTCCATCAATCCTCATCGTTAAAAAATGCCAGAGGCTTCATGTATTAATTTGCAAAGGTCAGGATTTAGCCTTGCAATCATTTATTATATGAGCTTAAATTAATCTTGCAACAGCTTTTCTTTGCATTATGCTTCCTCTACCTTTGATATTGGCAGAGACCCAATGATAGATCATGTAATGTGTCTCGCAATTGAAAACCAGCAATTAAAAAGACAATGAGAATCCTTCTATCGGCGTCTTTGGTAGTCTTAGTAACAATTTCTTGTTCACACCCTTCTTCCCCCGGGGCATCCCCCAATTGGCAAAACCTGGACCTTCAGACAGACGGTGTCTTTGGGATCAGCACTGAAAAGGCGTATGACCAATTGCTGAAAAACAAAAAAGCAAATACGGTGGTTGTTGCAGTCATCGACAGCGGCATAGATACGTTGCAGGAAGACCTCCGCCCGGTTTTGTGGACGGATCGGGAAGATGGGTCGCATGGCCGAAACTATATCGGACCGGAGACAGGAAAAGAAGACTTTATCCCGATGCTGGCCAATGCAACGAATACCCCCGGGTACCGCAAGACGCTGGACGATTACAACTTCCATGTAAACAGGCTGCACACTTACATCAACCAATGGAAGGAAGCCAAAAAGATACTGGAACAGATCGTGAAAAATATAGGGAAAGAGCATCCGTCATCCGAAGATATTAAGTTATATCAGCCCCGCAACCAGGACGAAAGAAGGATACTCGATCTCGTATTGGAACGCTTGCCCTGGTATCAGGATTTCGACAGACTCAAATTCTGCGAGGTAGACCACCTGCTCGATCTCGGACAATATCATCTGGAACATGGATTAAACATGAAAATGACAGCACAGGATACCGTCCACTCCGCGCCTGCCGGAGGCGTCAATGCCGATATCAGCAACGATGCCCTGGGATTCATCTCGGACCCTGCCGGATCTGAGCATGGCACAATGATGTCGGGTATTATTGCAGCAGTTAGGAACAATGGGAAGGGGATCAATGGCATTGACGATCATGCCCGGATCATGATGCTCAAGCTGTATGGTAATATCCGGGAAATGCGTAATGATGACCTGGCATCTGCCATCCGCTATGCCGTTGATCACGGAGCGCGGGTCATCAGCATGAGCTTCGGGAAAACCTTTTCCTGGCACAGAGAGGCTGTGGACAGCGCGGTGCAATATGCCATGTCCCGGAATGTACTCCTGGTGCATGCTGCGGGCAATAACGGGATGGACCTGGATGTGGACAGCAATTCCTTCTTTCCTTCACCGCTATACCTGCATGGAGGCGTTGCTCCCGCCTGGATCACGGTCGGCGCGTCGGGCTACCGGGACGATTCTACCCTGGCGGCGCCCTTTTCCAATTACGGACACAAATCGGTGGATGTATTCGCGCCAGGCGTACAAATCACCTCGACCATTCCGCATTCCGGATTGGCCAGCTGGGACGGCACCAGCGAGGCCGCTCCTGTAGTCGCTGGACTCGCCGCCCTGATATGGACCTATTATCCCCAGCTGACTTCTGTTCAGGTGAAAGAGATTATCATGCAATCAGTCGTAAAAACAACATGGCTGAAAAATAAGTGCCAAAGCGGGGGTATAGTAAATGCCTACCATGCGCTTAAACTCGCAGCAGACTATAAATAAACGGCAGCGTTCATACCAAACTGCATTACAGGGGATGAGAAAGAAAGACAGGAGGCCATTTTGTGCCTCCTGTCCAGTTAAGTCGGGATGACTGGACTCGAACCAGCGGCCTCTTCGTCCCGAACGAAGCGCGCTACCGGGCTGCGCTACATCCCGTATTGAAAACGCTGCAAAGGTAAAGCGCGCAGCAAGATCATGCAAATCTGTTATTCTTTGAAAATCCACACAAATAACTATCTTTTGCGAAATAATCGTTGCATGAAGCCCCTGCAAGTTCTTCTCATTGGTATTTTCTGTTTCCTCGCGCTGCATTTACCCGGAACCACGGTTGCTCAGTACAAAACGGATGCAAAGCTGCAGGCCCAATTGCAGGCCCTCTGCGATTCTTTTCATGGCGTGGCCGGCGTTTATGCGCGTAATCTGAAAACCGGAAAGGAAGCAGCCGTGCGCGCCGATGCGATCTTTCCAACCGCTTCCATCGTGAAAGTGCCCATTCTCGTGGGCATCTACAAAAAGATGCACGAAGGCGCTTTTAGTTTTCATCAACCCCTCATCTACCGCGATTCCGCCAAACGCGGCGGCTCCGGCCTGATGCAGTTTTACAAAGACAGTTCGGAGACCGATCTGAAAACCATCATCACCCTCATGATCACTCATAGCGACAATGCTGACGCCGTATGGTGTGAACGCCTGGCCGGCGGGGGATTAACCATCAATGAATGGCTTGCCAATAACGGATTTAAAGATACACGGGTGAACGCACGAACGCCAGGCAGAGAAGCCGACCGGGAGAAATATGGATGGGGACAAACCACGCCAAGGGAAATGGCTGAACTTTTAGTGATGATCCGCGAAAATAAGGTGATCGATCCGGCGGCCAGCGAAAGCATGTACCGCGTTTTGACACAGGTTTTCTGGGATGAATATGCTCTGTCGGAAATTCCGCCTACGGTGCAGACCGCATCAAAGCAGGGTATGGTCGACGACTCCCGTTCGGAAGCTGTGCTCGTCAATGCGCCGCATGGGGATTATGTATTTTATGTGGCGACGAAAGATAATAAGGACCAGCGCTGGGAGCCCGATAATGAAGCCTGGGTATTTGCCAGAAAAGTATCGGCGCTGTTGTGGAATTATTATGAACCGCATTTTGGCTGGAAGCCGGCTCCCGGAGCGGAAAAATATTTTCATTAATTTCCATATCTCCACATTCCCACATCTACACATTAATTCCCCGCCACTCCATCCCGCCGGTGTCGCAGTTTGATGGTGGCATTGCCGTTGAAATCGCTCGACAGGAAGGTCTCGTATCTTTTTTCGCCGTCGCTGATCACCATCAGCGCGGTATTCGGGGGATATTTTCCAAGATTCTCGGCAAACATGCTCACTTCATTCACATCTTTCGTGCTGTCCAGCTTGACATAAACATTGAAAGCCCTTTCACTAAGCCCCTGGTGAGCGACCACCAGCGAACCGTTCAGGAAAACAGAGATGCTGTCACCATCCACCTCGGCATTATCGTAGAAGCTCAGCCTGACGCTGTCGGAAGCCACGTCGATCAGCTTCCCGACGAGCTGCTTTCTTTTCTTATACTCGGTATTGATCTTGACAATATCCGGCGGCAGCACCGGCTTCTCCTCTTTGATCACCGGAGACGACGGATCGGAAGGTCTCGCGACCGCAACGGAAGAAGCGCCCGCTTTGGCGGCTGCTTGTGGGTCGTCGTTCTTATCCGACGGGCTATTGCCGGGCTTATTTTCCGCAGCGACAGCTGCTACGCCTGCGGTTGTCGAATGATCCGGATTGTTCGAAGCAGTGCCGGACTGAGTTTGTGCAACCGGCTGACCGGAAGCGGATGAACCGTTATTGCTATTCGTCGCTGTTTTATCGCTGGCCGCTTTCGCTGAAGGATCCTTTGCATCGGCTACCGCTTTCATCTCTGCAACCTGGTTGGCTTCATTGCCTTTCACGAGTTCAACGGGCGGTGGCTGAGGCTTCCAGAATGAACGGGTGTTCACCATGTCCTTGAAAATACTGTCCTCTACCTTGGCTTCTGTATAAAGGGTATAATTCACCCGCAGGTCGGGGCAGGTGTAAGTATATTTCTTATCGCGGTAGAAATAACCGGTAAGTTCAGTCTTTACCTTCGATACCCGCAGGGTCCCATAGAAGCTCGTGATGCAATCCACACTGTTCATGGTGGAGTTGGTCTGGTAAAAAATAATGGGGATATCGTTGATCACTACTTTCCGGGTCTCCTTGTCGTAGGTGCCCTTCACCACAAAGCTCTGGTAAACATCCTTGAAATAGTATCCGAAAAAGCCTTTGACTTTATTGCCCTTCTGGGCGATGATCAATTCAGTGAGGTAGTTATTCTGAATGCCGGCCACTTCCACATTGGCCTGGCCATACCAGTATCCGGTAACGGTCTGCGCTTCACAGGTTACTATTGGAAGAAAGGCTAAGAGAACGATCAGTTTTTTCATGGGCTACAAACAATATGGGTTCACGCTGATCTAACGTATTAATCTGACAATCATTATACCAGCTTCCCTTTATTTTGCCCTTTCTTTTGAATATGACAAAATTACCGGCTCTGAGAGCCTTATTTCAGGTACCTCCTCATCTCCCGTTCGCTGTCCCGTTGTTTGATGGATTCCCTTTTGTCATGCAGTTTTTTGCCCCGCCCCAGGCCTATTTCCATCTTGGCCAGGCCTTTTTCGTTAAAATAGACCCGGAGGGGAACAATAGTATAACCCTTGTCCTTCAGGCGGCCTTCCAGCTTGCGCAGCTCCCGGCGGGTTAGCAGGAGCTTGCGATCGTGAACGGCAATATGGTTGTTGGTGGTGCCGAACCGGTATTCGGCAATATGGAGGTTGCGGACCCAGAGCTCGGAATGGATGAACAGGCAGAAGCTGTCGGCAAAGCTCAGCTTGCCTTCCCGGATGGATTTCACCTCGGTTCCCGCCAATACAATGCCAGCATCGTATTTTTCTTCGATATGGTAATCGTGATAGGCCGACCTGTTCCTGATTTCCGTCATGGGTGAATGAGGTTGAGCGCGCAGGCTAATCGCGCAGCAGGGTGAGCACTGTGGCGATTTTCTGCTTCAGCTCCTTGCGGCTGACGATGAAATCGAGGAACCCGTGTTCCAGCAGGAATTCGCTGCGTTGAAAGCCTTCGGGAAGGTCCTTTTTGATCGTTTCCCGGATCACGCGCGGACCGGCAAAGCCGATCAATGCACCCGGTTCGGCAATATTCAAGTCGCCGAGCATCCCGAAAGAAGCAGAAATCCCTCCAAAGGAGGGATCGGTGAGTAATGAGATGTACGGTATGCGGGCGTCGGTAAGCTGGGATAGTTTCCCGGACACTTTGGCCATCTGCATCAGCGAGAAAGCGCTTTCCATCATGCGCGCGCCGCCCGATTTGCAAATGATCATCAGGGGAGCGCGGTGCTCCAGGCAATAGTCGATGGCGCGGGCGATCCGCTCGCCCATCACGCTGCCCAGCGATCCGCCGATGAATTCGAAATCCATGCAGCCGACTACGATATGATGCTCTTTCACCTGGCCCACGGCAATCCGGATCGAATCCGTGATGTCGGTCTTCGCCCAGGTTTCCTCGAGTCTTTTCTGATACGATTTTAGATCGGTGAAATGCAGAAAGTCCTTTGACCGGATATTCTCGAACAGTATATCGTACTTATTATCGTTGAACAGGATCTCGAAATATTCGTCGCTGCCGATGCGATGATGATGGCCGCATTTGGGGCAGACAAAAAGATTTTCCCGCAACTCCGTCACCGTGCAGATATAGTTGCAGTTTGGACATTTCGTCCACAATCCTTCCGGGGTTTCTTTTTTCTCTGCCGTGCTCGTGAGGATCCCTTTCTTGATCCGTTTGAACCAATTTGTTTTTGTCTCCTCCGTTGTTCCCTCCTCACCTGAAAGATTGGCGTCAAAATCTTCGTCACGCTTCATCAAAAACAGATTTTTGAGCGGCTAAGATAGGGATTTCCCGTTTCCTGACTTATTTTTGCTTTATTCTTCTGATTTTCAATTTTCCAGACAATTATGAAATGGTCTGAATTTTTTACCTCTTCCATCGGCAAAAAGCTGATCATGGCCCTGACAGGAATTTTTCTTATTCTCTTTCTCGTGGTTCATGTGGGCATCAATGCCTGCATCTGGGCGAACGACGGCGGCGTTATGTTCAATACCGCTTCCCATTTTATGGGCCACACCGTAGTGATCCGCATTATCGAGGTCGGCCTCTTTGCGGGACTGCTGCTGCATATCGTGCAGGGCCTCGTGCTCGAAGTGCAGAACCGCGGCCGGAGAAAAACGGGATATGCCGTGAAGCTGGGTAACCGCGGAAGCAAATGGTACAGCCGCAGCATGGGCCTCTTAGGCACCTTGCTGCTCTTCTTCCTGGTGATGCACCTCGCGCATTTCTGGGTGCCTTCCCGTTTCAGCGAACTGCCGACGATCGACGTGGACGGACGGGAGCTGCCCAACCAGTACGCCGAGATCGTCCGGGTGTTTCAAAGCCCGGTAGTGGACATCCTGTATGTTCTCGGTTGCGCTTCGCTGTTATATCATCTGTTGCACGGCTTTCAAAGCGCATTCCGGACACTGGGCGTGCCCAAGGGGAAATATATGAACCTGATCCGGGGCGTGGGCATCGGCTTCGCCATTATCGTATCTCTTGCCTTCGCCATGATGCCGGTGTCGGTGTACCTGGAGTGGGTGAGCTGAGAACTAATTTGAAAATTTGAGAATTTGGAAATTTGAAAATGAGGGAATAAAACCAGTTAGTTCTCAATTCAAGTGCCGAATGCTTAAATTTTCAAATTCTCAAATTTTCAAATTGACTAATTAAACATATGCTTGATCCAAAGATTCCTGCCGGTCCGTTAGAACAAAAATGGGATGAATACAAAGGACATGTTAAGCTGGTCAACCCAAGCAATAAAAGAAAAATCGAGATTATTGTTGTCGGCACAGGCCTGGCCGGCGCATCGGCTGCCGCTTCGCTCGCCGAGTTAGGCTACAAGGTGAAGTCTTTCTGCTTCCAGGATTCACCCCGCCGTGCGCACAGCATCGCCGCGCAGGGAGGCATCAACGCAGCAAAAAATTATCAGAATGACGGCGACAGCGTCTTCCGCCTGTTCTACGACACGATAAAAGGAGGCGACTACCGCTCCCGGGAAGGGAATGTCTACCGCCTCGCCGAAGTCAGCGCCAGCATCATCGACCAGTGTGTGGCTCAGGGCGTTCCTTTCGCCCGTGAATACGGCGGCCTCCTCAGCAACCGTTCTTTCGGCGGTACTCAGGTTCAACGTACATTCTATGCCGCCGGGCAAACCGGTCAGCAACTCCTCATCGGGGCTTACCAGGCGCTCGAACGCCAGGTGGCGCTGGGCAATGTGAAAGTCTATTCCCGCCACGAAATGCAGGAGCTTGTCGTTATAGACGGCAAGGCCCGTGGCATCATCACCCGTAACCTTATCAATGGTAAGCTGGAGCGCTTTTTCGGCCATGCCGTGTTGCTCTGCTCCGGCGGCTATGGAAATGTCTTTTATCTTTCCACCAACGCGATGGGCTGTAACGTCACCGCTGCCTGGAAAGCGCACCGCAAGGGCGCCTATTTCGCCAACCCCTGCTTTACCCAGATCCACCCGACCTGTATACCCGTTTCGGGAGAATATCAATCCAAGCTGACCCTGATGTCCGAATCGCTTCGCAACGACGGACGCATCTGGGTGCCGAAGGAAAAGAACGACAACCGCAAGCCCGGCGATATTCCGGAGTCGGAACGCGACTATTATCTGGAAAGAAGATATCCTGCTTACGGCAACCTCGTTCCCCGCGATGTGGCCAGCCGCGCAGCCAAAGAAAGATGCGATGCCGGTTACGGCGTCGGCACATCGAAACAAGCCGTCTACCTCGATTTCGCCGAAGCCATCCAGCGCTATGGAAAAGTGGAATGCAACAAGCAGGGAATTGAAAACCCCGCGCTGGAACTGGTGATCAGCGAGGGAAAGAAAGTAGTGGAAGAGAAATACGGCAACCTGTTCGAGATGTATGAGAAGATCACGGGGGAAAACCCTTATGAAGTGCCCATGCGCATTTATCCCGCGATCCACTATACCATGGGCGGACTCTGGGTGGATTATGAACTGATGACCACCGTTCCCGGACTTTACTGTCTCGGCGAAGCGAATTTTTCCGACCATGGGGCGAACCGGCTTGGAGCATCTGCGCTCATGCAGGGTCTCGCCGATGGCTATTTTGTGATTCCTTATACGGTGGGGAACTATCTATCCGATGAGATCCGCACACCGCCTATTCCCACCGACCACCCCGCTTTCGAAGAAGCCGAAAAAGCTGTGGCAGGCCGCATCAGCAGGCTGATGAGTATACATGGAACGAAGCCAGTAGATCATTTTCATAAGCTGCTCGGGAAGATCCTGTGGGAGAAATGCGGCATGGCGAGAAATGCCGCCGGGCTGCAGGAAGCCATTAAAGAGGTGCAGGAACTTAAAAAATCATTTTACGAGGATCTCCGGATCCCTGGTGATATTCAGGAAATGAACCCTGAGCTCGATAAGGCAAACCGCGTGGCTGACTTCCTTGAGCTTGGAGAGCTGATGTGCATCGACGCGCTGAACCGGAATGAAAGCTGCGGCGGCCATTTCCGCGAAGAAATGCAAACCCCCGAAGGAGAGGCCAAACGTGATGACGAACATTATACCTACGTCGCCGCCTGGCAGTACGAGGGCGATCATCAGTGGAAGCTCCACCAGGAAAAGCTTGAATTCGATGTGGCCAAACCGACGCAGAGAAGCTATAAGTGATAATGTGGAAATGTGATAATGTGGAGATGTGGAAATTGGAATGCTTTGCCCGCCGAAGCTTCGAGGCCTTTGCTAAAGTTTCGGCCGTCAAAAAGCGAAGGCGGGTGGAGATGTGAAGATGTGGAGATGTGAAAATACGGTTCCTGGTACCGTGCTTTAACTTAAGTTCTTTGGAATTAGATAAGTTACTTCGGCATTCAGTAGTCTAATTATTCATGCCGGTTAATTTATACTCATGACCTGGGCAGGCGAACGACCAAACCTGATCGTAGATAAAACAGTGAGCTTCTCGAGGGAAATACTTGCTTATTGTGAGCAACTGCGAGCCGGAAAGAAATTTATCATTGCCGATCAGCTCCTCCGTTCGGCCGTTTCGATTGGAGCGAACGTATTCGAGGGACAGCATGCCGAAAGCAGGATGGATTTTATTCATAAAATGAAAATTGCCGCCAAGGAAGCGAATGAAACGAAATACTGGCTTATCCTATGTGAACGAAGCGAAGGATATTTCTTTGAAGAAAGATATCGGGCAGACCTGGAGGCGATAATCCGGATTTTGTCCGGCATTATTATATCGGCTAAAAAAAATATAAAGAGAATTAAAAAGGGATAGGTGGACACGGATCATTTCCACATCTCCACATTATCACATTTACACAATAGAATATGGATCACTACCACATGAACCTCACCCTGCGGGTGTGGAGACAAAAAAATGCGAATGCCCGGGGTGGCTTTGAAACCTACCAGGTAGAACATGTTTCTTCGGAAATGTCTTTTCTCGAAATGATGGACGTACTGAATGAAAAGCTGATCGGCGAGGGGAAGGAACCGATCGCGTTCGACCACGACTGTCGCGAAGGCATCTGCGGAACCTGCTCTATGTATATCAATGGAAGGCCGCACGGGCCCTGGCATCATAATACCACCTGCCAGCTTCACATGCGGGCGTATAAGGACGGCGACACCATCACCGTGGAACCCTGGCGTGCCAACGCATTTCCGGTCATCAAAGACCTGATCGTCGACCGCAGCGCTTTCGACCGGATCATCCAGGCCGGTGGTTTTATTTCGGTGAACACCGGTAATGCCGTGGATGCCAATTCCCTTCCGGTCGAAAAAGATCTTGCCGATGCCTCCTTTGCCGCGGCAGCCTGTATCGGCTGCGGAGCCTGCGTGGCGGCCTGCAAAAACAGTTCGGCCATGCTCTTCGTTTCCGCCAAGGTCTCACACCTGGCCTTGCTGCCCCAGGGCGTGCCGGAAAGAAAAACCCGCGCTACGGCCATGATCGCGCAGATGGACAAGGAAGGCTTCGGCAGCTGCACCAATACTACCGCCTGCGAAGCCGTCTGCCCGAAAGGCATCTCGATGACCAATATCGCCAAGCTGAATGCGGAATATATGCTTGGAGGGCTGAGTGAGAGAGGATAATAGATGACAGATGACAGTTGGCAGATGACAGACTTTAAACTACTGTCATCCGTCATCTATCATCTGTCAACCAAACAGTGCTACCGATCCGCCAACCCAGGCTTCATTTTGGTTATAGCGAACGCCGATCATTTTCCCTTTGCTGAGGCGCGCCAGGTTGATCGCGGCTTTGGGCCGCGGCGATCCGGGAGGCCAGAGATACATAATACGGATCTCCGTCTTGGCCGGGCTTCCCGGTGTCCGGATCACCGGGGAATAGTTCACCTTCCGTTGCAGGATCCAGTTCTCGGGCTGCTCGATCTTTTCTATATCTTCCATCTTCACATCGATGATTACCCCCTGTCCCGCGAAGGAAAACAGCGGCTTGAGTACATAATTTTCCAGGTCGGCCGGCGGCTGCTTGATCTCGTTCAGGAAAAAAGTCTCCGGCACATAGGGATGACGGATCAGGGGCAACGTATGTTTGGAAATACGGTAGAACCAGTTTGGATGCGGCACCCATTCCACATCCCAGGTCTTCTGCAGGGAAATATGCGGGCCTAACTTTTTCGCCTGCGCATGCAGATCGTCGAAGATGACCCGGTTATAGATCCGGCGCACCCGGGTTTTCTTTTTCGTTTGTTCATTCACGTAATAAAGCTGGTCGCCTTCGGCGATCAGTTCAGTCAGGCAGACCGGCTGAATGCCTAAATAGTCCTGCGTGCAATAGAAATCGATCCGGGTCTTCTGCTCATGCGGTTTGATCTCCAGCAGGATCACTTCTTCCGGGGCCGAATCGCCAAGAATGGTTCGCTTCAGCTCCTCTAAGTAGGTCTCCCGCGTATAACCGTTAAGATAAGGTCCGGAATTTTCCGGCAGGGGAAAATGCCGGCGCATCACATCGGTAAGATGAACCTGGAAACCATATAAAGTCGGGAAGCCCTGCATCTCGATCAGCTGGGGCTCTGTTTCCCCACGCTCATTCACACAAACGCCAAAATCAAAAGCAATAAAAGAACAGGAACCTTCTCCACCCGGAACCCTGTCGCCGGGCGGAATGGCCGCCTCACTCTGTGCTTTGAACTGCGGGGAGACGATCAGGTCGACGATGAACTCGCAGGCATTGATCATTTTATCGCGGAAGTCGCCGGGTACAAAGACGGGCGTTTCCGCAACGCGGAACTCGATACTGCTCGGATGCTTCGAATTCAGGTCTTCCAGGAAAGCCTGGTACTTCGACTCGCTGAATGCCTCGTTATATGCTTCCCGGAATGCAGGGATCATCTGGTTAATTTTTACCGCGGGCCGAATTCAGGAAGTTCGGAATTACCGTAGAATAAGTAAGCCGGATCTTGTCCGGATCGTTAAGGTGTTCGATCATGCTCTTCCATTTCGCTTCGCCATAGCCTTCTATCACGGTCCTTTTCTTGTCATCCCGCTGCAGGTACATGCTCATGCCGGTAGCATCTGCTTCGGGATGAAACTGCGTGCCGAGCATATAATCGTTGAACCGGATCGCCATGATGGCGCGTTCCAGCGGAACATGCGGCCTTTCCTTCTCGATGGCTAAAATGGCTGCCCCTTTCTTTTTAAAGACTTGCCCGTCCTGGACCACCTGGAAATCGCGGCTGTCCACCGCATAAAAAGGATCGGGCAATCCGCGGAACACCGGTTCCTTCCGTCCTTCCGGTTTCATGTGTACGGGAAAAACGCCGAAAGCCGTTGAACGGCGCTTGGTCACCCTGCCCGTTTCAAAAAACCGGCACGCGAGTTGGAATGAATGACAGATAAACAGCACAAATTTTTTATCGGCATCCGATGCTACCAGATTATGCTTGGTCAACTCACGCAGCCAGTCCATATACTTATTATCCCAGCTCAGGCCTTCGCTTTCCAGCGGGCTGCCGGGTCCTCCGGTGGAAATATAAATATCGTAAGAAAGGTCGGGCAATTCCTCGCGGAGCCTGACTTCAAATACCTGGGTGGTGATGGCTAACTGGTGGGCGACACTGTATTCCGATATGATCTGATGAAGACATCGCATGCCTTCATTGGGACGGCCTTCGTAAAGATCGAGAATAGCAATCCTCAGGGGGTTATTCATTTTGCAAAATTATTAAAATCTGCTGTATGGCTTCATCTAAAAAAACTAAGGTCCGGCTGGCCGAACATTTCGAACCCAGGATCGAATTGCCTGGTAGCGCCCGGAAGATTCCATTGGGCAACAACATGGGTAATGCGGCGCCGGGACAGATCATCGAAGTTACCGTGATGCTGAGAAGAAAGACTTCCATCGGCAACTATGTGAAGCGTGTTTGCACCGGAAAACAGAAACCGATAAACCGGGAGGCATACAACAATCGATATGGCGCTTCCTCCGAAGATGTCCGGCTGGTTCGTGAGTTCGCTCAATATCACAACCTGACCGTGGTCGATGTGTCGCTCCCGAAACGTTCGGTGATCCTGAAAGGAACGATTCAGCAGTTCAACCAGGCTTTCGGCGTATATCTCTCCAATATGGTACAGGCGTCCGGCGTCAGCTATCGTGGCCGAACGGGAACGATCAGGGTCCCCGAATGCCTGAAGGATATCATTACCGGCGTATTTGGTCTCGACGACAGGCCGCAGGCCCGGCCCATGTTCCGCATTCAGCATAAGAACGGGCATGTTATCCGGCCGCAGGCTGCGGCTGTTTCCTATAATGCCGGCGACGTGGCTAAAGCTTATCAGTATCCGAAAGAAGTGGATGGTTCCGGTCAGTGCATCGGCATCATCGAGCTGGGCGGCGGCTATCGCAGTACGGATATGCAGGCCTATTTTCAAAAGCTGAATATACCGTTGCCTTCCATCACGGCGCAGTCGGTCGACGGCGCAGCCAACAATCCCTCCACGCCCGATACGGCCGATGGCGAAGTGGCCCTCGACATTGAAGTGGCAGGCGCCATTGCACCTGGTGCGCGCATCGTCGTTTATTTCACCACCAATTCCGATAAGGGATTCCTCGATGCCATCAATACAGCCATCCACGATGAAGATAACAAGCCTTCGGTCATCTCCATCAGTTGGGGGGCTGCTGAAAATCAATGGACGGAACAGGCGCTGACGAATTTCAACGAAGTGTTTATGTCTGCCGCGGGCCTGGGAGTTACGATCACTGTAGCTGCCGGCGATAACGGTTCATCCGACCGTCAGACCGACGGTCAGGCCCATGTCGATTTTCCGGCGGGAAGTCCCTATGTATTGGCCTGCGGAGGAACCAAATTGCTGAAGACCAGCGAAACCGTTTGGAACGATCAGGATGGCTGGGCTACGGGAGGCGGTATCAGCGATGCATTTCCCGTTCCGGATTATCAGAAAAATATCAAACTGCCGCCGTCGGTCAATTCAGCCCAGCGGAAGGGCAGGGGTGTTCCGGATATTGCGGCCAATGCCGATTCGGAAACGGGTTATAATATTCTCGTCGACGGGCAGTGGACCGTGATCGGCGGCACGAGTGCCGTGGCGCCGTTAATTGCCGGACTCATCGCATTGGCGAATCAGAAGCTGAAGCGAAACGTGGGGATGATTCATCCGAAAATTTACGCTGCTAAACCGGATGTGTTCAAAGATATTACCCAGGGAAATAATATCACCGCGACAGCCGGAGGCTATTCGGCAGCCAAAGGATGGGACGCCTGCACGGGATTGGGAGTGCCGTTGGGTTCGGTAATAGGAGCACTTTAATTTGAAAATTTGATAATTTGAAGATTTGAAAATTCAGAAGGAATGAGAACCTGAAAATGCGGGGCTGCATTTAATTTCATTTTCACATCTCCACATTATCACATTCTAATCAAACCTCCTTCCCTTCGTATACCAGAAATCGCGGAAGCTGAAGATAAATGAGATGGTGCCGTAGTTTTCTTTGATGAGATTGTTTTCTGTGGTGCCGCGGATGCCGTATTGCAGCACGACATTAAGACCAAGCTCGAAGGTTCTGGTCCGCATGGACGACAGGCCCATGCCCGCCGTAAGGCCCATGTCTTCGATGGGCGTGCCGTTCACGACCACATACGACTTGTTATAATAAGCGCCGAACTGAAAATAGTTGGTTTCAAAAACGGTATTATAAAAAATCTTCTTGTGGGAAATCTCGAAGCCCACTGAAGCCCGCTGACTGTTTTCATACACGAAACCGGAAGAGTTGGAATGATTGATTCCCCAGTTCTGGAAACGATAGTCGGCGAGGAAAGTATATTTCTTGTTATGCGTAATTGAAAGACCGGCGCCGTAGCTTGTCGGTATGGTATACGTGCCGATATCTTCCTTTGTTCTCAACGTCATCGAGTCGATGTTTAACACCGTAATATAATGGTCCGTATTCATCCAGCCCTGATTGGCATAGACGAGGCCGATTGAGAAATCCCAATGCTTCGACAGAGCGCCGTAATACTGCAGGCCGTAATCGAAATAGAAATTACTGTAGAAGGTCTGCTCGTTCTTGGAAAGATAGATCGCGCTGCCGGTCGGTCCCTGCAGAATGCTCTTGTTGTTGATCGAGCCGAATATATAAGAAGAAGTAATTCCGAGGGAGAGATGATGAAAGAACTCGTAACCGTTTGCCCAGAACACGCGGTTCAGCCCTCCGTAACCTTCATTGTAGTAGGGGATCTGTGCGCCCTGGTAACCCAAAAGTTTTTCGCCGTTGTATTGGAAATTCTCCGAGCTGTAAGGTGTAAGGCCGGCAGCGCTTCCCCAGTGTTTAAAAATTTTTGTACCCAGTACGAAATGCTTAAAGGTGATATCGCTGGAAGTTTTGGCTGTAGGGCTGACCGGTGTGCCGGAATAGGTGACAAACTTTCCTTTCACGCCAAGCTCGCCGCAAAACCACTGATTGTCGAGCGCGGAAAGTGCCGCGGGGTTATTGGTGATCAGGCTCCGGTTATTGCGGTAAGAAATGCCGGTTGAGCCCAGCCCCGTGGTGCGATTCATAAAGCCGTCTTCCAGATCGCCGATACCCATTAGCGAGTACGGTGAATTGTTATTCTGCGCGCTAACCCTCAGCAACACCAGTGAGCAGAGCAGGGTGAATCCAATCTTCATCAGGGAAAAGCCGTTCGTTTTGATCATACTAATAATATGATGCGTAATAGATGTTCAGGGAAATCTGGTTAATTTTCAGGGGGCTGAACTGATCTCCCACCAAAAGCCGGTTGAAGGTTGTATTATACTGACCTGCCGGAATTATAAGTATTAATCCATTCTTTGCGTTGTTTTCCGTGCCCGCCATGATCTGCTGCTGGATATAACCGGTGATATCGTAAGTATAAGACGTGTTGGCGCCATACAGATAATCGATCGAGAGATTGCCATTGCCGGAACTAAGCTGTGAACCGATATCATTGGCTTCGTCGGTCAGCGCCAATGGCATCTGCTTGGGCAGGTCGTAGAGCGGACTGTATGTTCCTTCCACCGGCTTGATCGTTAACGTCGCCCGCAATACTTCCAGATAGTCGGAATAGTGCAATAAAGCGCTGATCGTTGGGAAAAGCAGCTTGACATACACGCTGGTGATCGGCTGCATGTAGCCGGCATTTCCGGCTGCCGTGGAAGGAATTTCAGGATGCTGTGGTCCGATATCCTGAATGGGCGTTCCGGTACGGTCCACCGTAACGCGATTGAACTGGTTCTGCTTGCTCACATAGGGGAAATCGACCGTCTTCACCTGATTGATCACACCCGGTTCATGATAGAACATGCGGACGGCAATGGTATCGTGAAATCCGTACACGGCTCCGGGCATGCCGGGATCGGGATAAATAGCCAGCCCCTTGAACCATCCCCTGAAGGTGGCAGCCGTTTTTACCGTATCGGATTGGTTGAACAGCAGACTGAAAAATTTTTGCCCTAATGCATCGGGCAAACGAATCTTCAGCGAGTCGCCGACCTTCTGCGAAGTAAATCCTGCGGTCGGATTGATCTGCACATCCGCCGATCCTAAAATGGTCGGGTCGTACGGAATGGAGTCGATATTATAAAAAGCCGTTTGCGTTCCCGGATAGTTCAATACCTGCGAAAGCTGACTCACCAGATAACGCTGCACTTTAGTCGTATCGCCATAAAAGGTTTTGTTGATCCGCATGATGAGCTCGATCGAATCGTAAACGGAAAGTACGGAAAGCGTAGGCAGGGAAGCCGGGAAAGTAATTTCAGAATAACTTTTTGCGCTTACATTTCCGAAGTAAGGATCGATATATTGCCCAAGCAGCATCACGCCGGTTCCGGAAGCCGGAAAGGAATCCATGAATACCGTAGATACCTTCACGCTGAAAGTGTCTATGGAAACGACATTGGTGCTGTTATCATTCGATAAGTTGGTGCCGAAATTGATCTGTGGCTTGGTGCAGGAAAACACGCCAACGATGAAAAGAACAGGTAACAGATATAACGCGGGGCGTCTGAAAATACATTTCCTTGTCATGCTGTGATTATCTGCTGATTAGGGATCCGGTCCGGAATGAGAAAAATTTCAATTGATGAAAAAGGCAAAAGTATGTTTTTTGACTTCGATTAACAATTGAGAGGGTTCGCGTTATTTGATAAATTTTTGTGAAATCCCCGATTTGTCCGTATTTCGCGCTGCAAATAAAATACTTTTATCGCTACAAAACACACTATCTACTAATACAAAATTATGAAGCGGATTTACTTCCACGGGCTTTCTCTTATTGGTCTTCTTACCCTGTTTTCCTGTCATAAGAATGATGTGCCCTATACCCAGAGTGGTAACTGGGTAACCAGGTCTCAGCTCAACGGACCGGCAAGAAGCGAAGCCGTGGTATTCGTTATCAGCGATACGGCTTATGTGGGAACCGGATGGGATGGATTGAACCTGCGCTATGGAGATTTCTGGAAATACGATGTGAATAATGATGTGTGGGGTCAGGTGCCCAGTATGCCCGCAGGAACAGAAAGAAGTTCGGCCGTAGGTTTTACCGCTGCAGGTAAAGGATATGTGGGGACTGGCTATGATGGGTTTAATTATCTCTCCGATTTTTACCAGTACGATCCGTCTTCAGGTTCATGGAACAAGATCAGCGATTTTCCCGGAGGCCGTCGCTATGAAGCCGTAGGTTTCGGTATTGGCGATTTCGGTTACATGGGAACCGGCTTCGACGGCAGCAATGCATTGAAAGATTTTTATAAATACGATCCTTCCAGTGATACATGGACCGATATCGGCTTCAGCGGCAACAAACGTTATGGCGCAGTGACCTGGGTATATAATAACAAGGCCTACCTGGTAACGGGCATTAATAGTGGAACTCAGGTAGCCGATATGTGGGTATTCGATCCGAGCGCAAGCTCCGGAAACTGGACCGAGCTTCGCCATATCAACAACTACAGCAGCGATTCTTACGACGACGGCTACACGAATATCGCCAGAAACAACGGGGCTGCTTTTATAGTCGGCGACAAAGCCTATATCAGCACCGGGGAAAACGGTACGCCTTATACCTATACCTGGGAATATGATCCGACTACCGACCTGTGGACGGAGAAGTCTCCTTTCGAAGGTCCTGCTACTACCGGCGCCGTTGGATTTACCGTGAATGACAAGAACGGACAATCCCGCGGATTCATTGCTACCGGAAGAAGTGGCGCCGGACAAACGGCCGCTTCCGACTACCTGCGGGAGTTCCAGCCAAACGTTGTGCTGAATCCAAATGACAACTAAACGAATCGTAATTATTTTGGTCACCGCGTTGCTCTGCTGCAGCGCGGTGATTTTTTTTGCATACCACCGGAATAAACCGGCGCCCACCGACCGCGTGTTCCTTCACGTGGAACCATTCGAGAAGCCCGATGGCTGGGGTTACGATATTTATGCGGATAATAAAGTCTATATCCACCAGGATTATATTCCCGTTATCCAGGGCTTTCACCGGTTCAAAAGCAAAGAAGACGCACTCCGCACCGGCAACCGCATGATCGAAAAGATCGCCGCCAACCAGTCGCCCGGCCTCACCTGGAAAGACATTGAAGAACTCGGACTGGCAAAAAAATAAAAGAGGCTGTCGACAGACAGCCTCTTATTCAATTCGTTAAAGCGGGTAATCACGAGGTAAACGTTTTCATGATGGTAAAGGATTGAAAAAGACTACGGCTTTATACGATATTGGTTTAATCGGTTTTCATCAGGATGGTTTGGATTGGTTTTCTGGACGATTGGACTGGTTTCTCAGGACTTGGTTTTTGCTTTCTTTGGACTTGGTTTCGGTTCTTCTCGATTTGGAGTTTTCTTAGGATTCGGTTGGTTCTTCAGGACTTGGTTGCTTTCTTCGGATTTGGTTTCGGGTTTTTCTAAGGTCTTTGGATTTTTCTACGGATTCAGGGTTTAGGTTTTTGGGGTTTTCTCAGGCCGGATTTTTAAGGGTTTAGGGGTTTATTTCGTTTGGATATTGTGATCTCGTTGACAATACAAAGATGCTCCGGATTCCTTCCTTTTTATAACTTATTCGATAAAGGAGTCCAAACCTTCGATTTTCAGGGCGAAATTGACGATAAAATGAAAATCCCATTGCCGATTCCTCATTCCTCAATACTTTTGCCCCTCTTTAAATCCATATAAATGAGACAGATCGCCTTCCGCGAAGCCTTACGTGAAGCTATGACTGAAGAAATGCGCCGGGACGACCGGGTTTTTCTGATGGGCGAAGAGGTTGCTGAATATAACGGAGCCTATAAAGTCAGCCAGGGCATGCTGGATGAGTTCGGGCCTAAACGGGTGATCGACACCCCGATTTCCGAGCTTGGTTTTGCGGCGATTGGCGTAGGTGCTGCTCAAAATGGTCTTCGCCCGGTCGTGGAATTCATGACCTGGAACTTCGCTGTGCTGGCCCTGGATCAGATCCTGAATACGGCTTCCAAAATGCTCGCCATGAGCGGCGGCCAGGTAGGCTGTCCCATCGTTTTCCGTGGACCCAACGGTTCGGCAGGCCAGTTGGGCGCCCAGCACTCCACTGCTTTTGAAAGCTATTACGCCAATATTCCCGGTCTTAAAGTAGTGTCGCCCAGCAATGGTTACGATGCCAAAGGCCTCCTGAAACAGGCCATCCGATACGAGGAAGATCCTGTCATTTTCATGGAGAGCGAAGTGATGTATGGCGATAAAAGCGAAGTGCCCGACGAAGAATATTATATCGAGCTGGGCAAGGCTTCGGTAAAAAAACCGGGCAGCGACGTGACCATCGTTTCTTATAACAAAATGGTGAAAGTGGCCCTCGGCGCAGCGGCTGAACTGGAGAAAGAAAATATCAGTGCCGAAGTCATCGACCTGCGCACCATCCGCCCGCTCGACTGGCAGACCATCCTGGAGAGCGTTAAAAAGACCAACCGCCTGGTGATCGTCGAAGAGCAGTGGCCCTTTGCTTCGATCTCTTCCGAGATTGCCTATAGAATACAGAAAGAAGGTTTCGATTATTTAGACGCTCCCATTCGTCGTATCACTTCTGCCGACGCGCCCCTGCATTATGCAGCTAACCTGGTAGCGGCCGCGCTGCCTTCGGTCGACAGAACCGTGCGTCTCGTGAAGGAAGTGATGTATCTGAACAAGTAATACTTTCCCAACGCAAAACCAGCTATTGCCATGAGATTTGTTTTTTCAGTGCTGGCCGGCCTCTTGCTGATTCTGGCCGTTCAGGGCCAGTCTACCTATCAGCCCACAGCCGAAAACCTGGCTGCGCGCAAATGGTTCGACAGTGCACGCTTTGGCATGTTCATCCACTGGGGCGCGTTCAGCGTGCCGGGCGACGGAGAATGGGTGATGAACAATCGCAATATTCCCGTCACCGAATACATGCGCCTGCAGACGATCTTCAATCCCGTTCGTTTCGATGCGGAGAAATGGGTCAGCGCGGCCAAACGCGCAGGTATGCAGTACATCACACTGATCACCCGTCACCACGATGGGTTCAGCAACTGGGATACGAAACAGTCTGACTGGAAGATCACTAATACCGACTGGAAAAAAGATGCCGTGAAACTAATTGCGGATGAATGTCACCGTCAGGGCATCAGGCTCTTTGTATATTATTCGCTGTTAGACTGGTCGCGCAGCGATTATCAATACGAAACGGGAAGAACCGGGCATGGCACAGGCCGCACGCAGAAAAGCGATTGGAACAGCTATATCCGTTTCATGAAAGCGCAGCTTACTGAATTGCTCACCAACTACGGGCCCATTGCCGGCGTCTGGTTCGATGGCTATTGGGACCAGCTTTCCAACGACACGGACAAAAAAGGGAAGCCGAATGTGGACTGGCACCTGGCCGAGATCTATGCGCTCATTCACCAGTTACAGCCGCAATGCCTTGTGGGTAATAACCATCACCTCAGTCCACTGGCGGGAGAAGATTTCCAGATGTTTGAAAAAGACCTGCCGGGGAAGAACACGACCGGTTTCGGAGGACAGTCTGTGTCGAATCTTCCGTTAGAGACCTGCGAAACCATTAACAACTCCTGGGGATTCAATATCACCGACACGCACTATAAATCAACCACCGACCTGATCCGCCTGCTGGTGAACGATGCCGGCTATGGCGCCAACCTGCTGCTGAATATCGGTCCGCTGCCAAATGGCGAGATACAGACTGAATTTACCAGCCGGCTTGACAGCATCGGGCGCTGGCTGAAAGAAAACGGAGAAACGATCTATGGAACGAAGGGAGGCTTTATAAGCCCGCAGCCCTGGGGTGCGGTAACGGAGAAAGGCAATACAGTCTATCTGCACCTGTTTAAAACAGATGGGGATAAATTCTTTATTAAAGTGCCTTATACGGTGAAATCGGCTACCATGTCGGGTAAAGGCCTGCCGGTTCAGCGCCTGGCTGACCATTATCTGATGATAGATTTAAAGGTGGTAAACCTCGACCCGGTCGACGCGATCGTGAAGCTGGAGGTGGAGCGCTGAGCAGAAATAAAAATCCCGGACCGATAAGATGACAGTCCGGGACAATTTATTTAGTGGATGGCCTGCAGGGCGTTACCCAGCAACAGCAGGGAAACATAAGCGAAGCCAAGCAATACAAAACCTACTACGGTTAATTTGACAAACACCTTCGCCGGTGCAATGGCGGATTTTTCCATTTCCTGTCTCATAGGGTCGAATTTTGTTGGTTTTTCAAAAAATAATGCCAGTCACAAAATAAGCCGCGAATCCGGATTGTGCAACGTAAATTTACGCGAACTGAAAGGCCGGCGGAGATTCCGGAAATGGGAAGAAAAACAAATGTGAAGATGTGGAGATGTGGAAATGTGATAATTTCCACATTTACATATTATCACATTTACACATTAACTACATGAACATCCTCATCATAGACGACGAAAAAGCGATCCGGAAAACCCTCAGTGAAATCCTGTCGTACGAAGGCTATAAGATCGACGAATCGGGCGACGGGGAAGAGGGCTTCAGAAAGCTCCGGGAAAAGGAATACGACGTGATCCTCTGCGATATCAAGATGCCGCGCATGGATGGTATTGAATTCCTCGAGAAGGCCAAGGAAACCAACCCGGATATCCCCATTATCATGATCTCGGGTCACGGCACCATCGAAACCGCAGTGGAAGCGGTGAAGAAGGGCGCCTATGATTATATCTCCAAGCCGCCCGATCTGAACCGCCTGCTCATCACCATCCGCAACGCCATGGATAAAACCTCCCTGGTGGCGGAAACCAAAGTGTTGAAACGCCGGATGAGCAAGGTGCAGGAAATGATCGGGGCCTCGACGCCCATTCAGAAGATCAGGGAGACGATCGACAAAGTAGCGCCCACGGAAGCGCGAATACTCGTAACCGGCGAAAACGGCGTGGGCAAGGAACTGGTCGCTCGCTGGGTGCATGAAAAGAGCAACCGCTCTTCGGGCCCCCTTGTTGAAGTGAACTGCGCCGCCATTCCGGGAGAGCTGATCGAGAGCGAACTGTTCGGACATGAAAAAGGTTCTTTTACTTCCGCGGTGAAGCAGAGGATCGGGAAATTTGAACAGGCAAACGGCGGCACCCTCTTTCTCGATGAGATCGGCGATATGAGCCCCAACGCACAGGCCAAGGTATTGCGCGCCCTGCAGGAGGGTAAGATTACCCGGGTGGGCGGCGATAAAGACATCAATGTGGACGTGCGGGTAATCGCGGCGACCAATAAGGACCTCCTGAAAGAGACGGAGGAAAAGAACTTCCGCCTTGACCTCTACCACCGCCTCAGCGTGATCATTATTCATGTGCCTTCCCTCAACGAAAGAAAGGACGATATTCCGCTGCTGACTGACAAATTCATGAACGACATCTGCAATGAATACGGCATCGCCAAAAAAAGCATCGACGAAGACGCTATCCGGGCGCTGCAGGAATATAACTGGACCGGCAATATCCGCGAATTGCGCAATGTGGTGGAGCGCCTGATCATTCTTTCCGGCAAGACCATAACCCGGGAAGACGTGGCTAACTACGTGCTGCCCAAGAAATAGGCTCTTAAATTTTACATAAATATGGCCGGTGGCTTCGGGTTTCGCCAGACCGGCTGTACTTTGATCCGTGATTAAATTGATATTTTTGCCCCTAATAAAAATCCCCGCATGAGCTCACATCAGATCCTGGTGCTCGTCCTGATCCAACTTTTTCTCTTACTGCTGCCTGCCTTTGGTCTGTTTAAAATGTTCGAAAAAGCGGGTGTTCCCGGATGGAAGGCCTTCGTTCCCTTCTACAATACCTGGATCATGCTCACGCTGGCCAAACGTCCCCGTCATTGGGTGTTCTGGCAATTCATTCCCATTGTCGGCTGGTTCATCACGATGGGCATCTATATCGAGTTCGTTAAAACTTTTGCCCGTTTCAAAGTATGGGAACATGCGCTGGCCGCCCTGCTGCCATTTCTTTATTTTCCTTACTTAGGTTTCAGCAAGGATGTAAAATACGTTGGACCGGAAGGCGCCGCCAAATACAGGAAATCTGCAGCGCGCGAATGGCTGGATGCGGCCGTCTTTGCCGTCATTGCCGCTACGCTGATCCGAACCTTCGTTTTCGAAGCTTATGTAATTCCTACGCCCTCGATGGAAAAGACCCTGCTGGTGAACGATTTTCTTTTCGTCAGCAAATTCAGCTACGGGCCGCGCATTCCCAACACCCCGATCGCCATGCCTTTTGTGCATCATACCATGCCACTGGTGAATATGAAATCGTATGTGGAATGGGTGCAGATTCCCTATACCCGCTGGTTCGCCGCGCCGGTAAAAAGAGGCGATGTGGTAGTATTTAATTTCCCCGACGGCGATACCGTGATCAACAAGGACGAATATCAGTCCGAAAGGCCTTATTATGATGTGGCCCGCCAGTTAGGCAATGGCGACATCAATAAGGGTCGCGAGATTATTTTGAATGATCCGGACGATTATCCGCTCGTGGTTTACCCGGTCGACAAGCAGGAGAACTATATCAAGCGCTGCATTGGTGTGGCCGGTGACAGTCTGCAAATCAAAAACCAGATCGTTTACATAAACGGCCAGGCGCAACCGCTGCCGCCATTTTCAGAAACCACTTATATCGTGGTTACCAAGGGACAGCCCCTCGATGAAACGGTGATGAAAGATGAATATGATATCGATCTCGGCAATCCGGATGAATTTCAGCAAACGGGCACGCCCAACCGCTTCCGCGTTCTGCTCACGGCTTCGGCTCGCGATAAAATGCTGAAGAACGGCCTTGCCGCCCAGATCATTCCGGAGATCGACAGCGCGCGCGATGTGTATCCCTACGATCCGCAGTATATCTGGACCAGAGATAATTTCGGCCCCATCTGGATCCCGAAGAAAGGCGCTACGCTCCAGCTCAATGCACAAACCTATCCCATCTATCAACGCGCCATCCGCGACTACGAGCACAATAAACTGGAAATGCGTGATGGCAAGATCTATCTGAACGATGAACCGGCAACGCAGTACACGTTTAAAATGGACTATTACTGGATGATGGGCGACAACCGGCACATGTCGCAGGACAGCCGCTATTGGGGTTTTGTTCCGGAAGACCATGTGGTGGGAGAGGCCTGGATGATCTGGATGAGTTGGAACAAGGGCGTTCGCTGGAGCCGGCTGTTTAAAAGGATCAGGTAGCTCGCCATGCAGAAAAAAGAACTTACACTTTCGTTAGAAGCCTATACCGATGCGGCGGAGCTCGGCAAGGAAGACGCCGCACTGCTGGAACTCGCCCGGAAAGCGACTGCCGATGCCTACGTGCCGTATTCCCATTTTCGGGTGGGTGCTGCCGTTAGATTAGCCAACGGAAAAACACTGACCGGAACCAACCAGGAAAATGCTGCTTACCCTGCCGGCCTCTGTGCGGAGCGGGTGGCGCTGTCCACGGCTTCGGCGCTCTACCCGGGCATTGCCGTTACCGATCTCGCCGTTTCTTATCTCAATGAACAGGGAGACAGCAGAACGCCGGTATCGCCCTGCGGCATCTGCCGGCAGACCCTGGTGGAATACGAAAACCGTTCGGAAAAACCCATACGGATTTTGCTTGCCGGCCAAACCGGCGAAGTGCTGGCGATCGGTAAAGCCTCCGATCTACTTCCGCTGGCATTCACCGTCCATCAATTAAAGAATGATTAATAGTCGCACAGAAATCATTAAGGAAACCATTCCGATGCAGTCTTCGTACCTGAAAACATAAAAAACCAAACATGAAAAGAATAGTCTTTGCTTTGATTTGCCTTTTGACGATCGCCGTATTCGCTGCCTGCCTGAAAACAACATCGGGGTATACTGCCTGCTCGGATGTTGCCGTGACGACCGATTCCCCGGTGCTGATTCATTTTGCCGCCGACTCGATAACGCCTCTTTCAAAAGACACTTCCGGCCTTTACTTTCAGATCCTCGACAGCGGCTCGGGGGTGAGTCCGGTCTCCAGTTCCGGATTGGTGCTTACTTACACAGCCGAGTTAATGGACCAGACAGTCTTCGACCAGGCAACGAATTCCAATCTGCAGGGACTGCAATTATATCAATTGATCGAGGGCATGCAGATCGGGTTGAAGAAAATAAAGAAAGGGGGACATATCAAATTACTAATCCCTTCAGCGCTAGCCTGGGGATGCGCTGGTCTGCCGCCCGCAGTGCCCTCCAATGCGCCGGTCTATTTTAATGTCCAGCTCATCGACGTGAATTAGTTTATTCCTTAACTTGGCCACAGCAGGCTAACCGGAACAACACCACACAACCCCATTTTTAAACACTAAGTTGCCTGCTTCATGAAACGAAAAAAAGAAAGGTCCAGGAGAGATTTTCTGAAGTCCTCTTCCCTGGCCGCAGCCGGATTCTTCATTGTGCCGCGTCATGTGCTGGGGCGTGGTTTTACAGCGCCCAGCGATAAGCTCACCATTGCCGGCATCGGCGCTGGTGGAAAAGGAGAAAGCGATCTGCGTGAGTTTTCCAAAAGCCCCAATGCCAATGTCGCCTATCTCTGCGATGTGGACGACCGGCAGGTCACTAATTCGGTGAAGCGTTTTCCTAATGCGAAACGTTATTACGATTTCCGCGAGATGCTCGAGAAGGAACACAAGCATATCGACGCCGTTTCCGTATCCATACCCGATAACTGTCATGCCATTGCGGCTGCTGCAGCGATGCAATTGGGCAAGCACGTGTATGTACAGAAGCCAATGACTCACGATATTTATGAAGCCCGCTGGCTAACGGAGCTGGCTAAACGATATAAGGTGGTAACCCAGATGGGCAACCAGGGTTCTTCCGGCGACGGCGTGCGCACCATGCAGGAATGGTATCAGGCCGGACTGATCGGCGAGGCCACCACCATTCATGTCTGGACCAACAGGCCGGTATGGCCACAGGGTTTCGGCACCCCGAAGAGCACTGATTCCATTCCCGCTGAACTGAAATGGGACCTCTGGCTGGGGCCCGCTCAGGATCAGCCCTACCATAAAGAATTCCTTCCTTTCAACTGGCGGGGCTATTGGGCCTTCGGGACCGGCGCACTCGGCGATATGGGCTGTCACCTCATCGATCCCGCGTTTAAGACCGTGGGTCTCGGCTATCCCTCCGAAGTGGAATGCAGCGCCGTGAATATTTATGAACGCATGTGGACGCCCGATTACTATCCGGAAAGCTGTCCAGCCGCTTCCACGGTTATCCTGAAATTCCCCGGAAAGCACGGCAAGCCGGATGTAAAAATGTATTGGATGGATGGCGGCATTCTGCCGGAGCGGCCTGAGGAACTGGGGCCCGACGAACCCTTCAGCGACCGCGATGGTTGCGGCGTCATGATCACCGGAACCAAAGGCAAAATGTTATGCGGTACTTATGGTATGAATCCCCGGCTGCTGCCAACGTCGAAGATGAGCGAGATCAATGTGCCGCAGACCATCGCCCGCGTGCCGGAAGGCCACTATGTGCAATGGGTGAACGCCTGTATTGCAGGTTACGGCAGGAAAGAGCTCAGCTCGCCTTTCGAATATGCGGGACCGTTAACTGAAACCGTGCTGATGGGTAATCTCGCCCTGAGAAGCTGGTATATCAAAAACGACAAAACCTTCCCGGGCCGGAAGAAACTGCTCTGGGACGCCGAGAATATGAAGATCACCAACTTCGATGAGGCCAATCAGTTTGTGAAACGGACGTATAGAGCAGGATGGTAGTAGATGACAGATGACAGTTGATAGATGACAGAATTTTTTCTACTGTCATCCGTCATCTGCCATCTGTCATCCCAGCACAATCCCGTTCTTTCCAAACGCCTCAAATATATCGAGCATAAGATCATTCTTCAGTGAACCGGTCTCGGCCAGATCGGGCACCCAGAAGCTGACGTCGAAAATCACCGCATTGTTGGCATAGGAGTCAACGGTAACGGCGGGCTCAGGATCTTTCAGCACTTTTTCATTTCCTTTGATCACCTGCTCTGCCAGCTCACGAGCCTTGCGGTAGTCTGTCTTGAAGGGAACGGTGAGCTGGAAATGAACCCGGCGATCACGATTATTCAGCGTCCAGTTGATCAGTTGCTGGGAAAGGAGGTCGCCGTTGGGTATGATGACGCTTGCTCCTTCACCGTTATTCATCCGGCTCGAACGAACGCCGATATCCTGCACCACGCCGGTCTTCCCGCTGATCTCGATGGTATCACCGATCTGTATCGGGCGTTCGAAAGCGATAATGATCCCCGATACGAGATTATTCACGAGGTTCTGCAGGCCAAAGCCGATGCCGACACCTAAAGCGCCCACGAGGATCGATATCTGGGTTATGGGAATGCCTGCAGCCGCTACGGCGATCATCAGCCCCACGGTCCAGATGGCAATACGCACGATCAGGGCGACCGATCCCAGCTTGCTTTTCTTCTGGTCCGCAGATTTCCGGGGCTGACTGAAGAAGAAACTGACGAACCGTGACAGCACGGAAGAGATCCAGATGACGAAAAGAAAGATCACCAGGCTGGAAAAAGTGAAGTTGAAACTGCCGATGGTTCTCGTCTTATTGAAAAAGAAGCTCAGGAAACGATATACCGGATCGTAGAAAGTCAGGTTGCGCAATATGGAAAATAGCCAGACCAAAGTGGCCGCTCCCCAAAGGATTTTTTTCAACTTATTCTTAAGGTCCACGAAATTCAGGAAAGCCGAGAACCGGTTATTATGGAATTCTTCCGACTGCATATACACCGCGTCGACCAGGATGGCGGAGCATAATTTTAATGTTACCGCAAGCACCAGGCTGTCGATTGCGCTGATGGCAAAAAGCTTGGCAAGAATAAAGCACCCGGCGAAATTGCTCACCACGGAAATCAAAGCCTGAAGGAACACTGCGGCCAGCACCAGTCGCCGGGCCGGAGAGTCTTCGATATTCCGGAAGAGGTTCAGGCGACGGCTCATCATGAGAACACAAAGCGCGGAGAGCAAAATATTAGCGCCGGCCAGCAGCCACCGTTCGCCGAATGCGGAATCGAGCAGCAGATCATCGACTGCAGTGCCGATCCACAACAGGGCCACCACGGTCCAGATCGTTCTGCCCGTTTTGGTGAGGAAGGGAAACAGCAGTATGCTGAGCGCCAGCAACCGCAGCAGGCCGTTCGTATGCAGGTACACGGCCGGAATATTCTCGTAGGTGAAATTGGCGTAAGTAAACAACAGCAGGAGGCTTGATAAAAAGGCTGAGCGCTTGAGGAACTTCACATTATTCAATACGGCATCGCCATTCGACTGCCGACCGATATGCAGCACATTGAAAAGGAACCAGGCAAAAAGAACGAGCCAGATCAGGTAATTCACCGAGCGGGTATCCCAGGTCGTTACCATGAAGATCTTCAGGATCCGGAAAGAGCGTGTAACGGCATCTGCGGCGAGGCTGGGAAGGCCGGCATCGTAGTCAGCAGGCTTCGCTGCAAGCAGCGGTGGTTCTTCCGGCCTCAGCATACCATCCCGCAGTTGCGTCATCCGGTAACGGATCTCCGACTCCAGGTCGCGCACCATAAGAATGTTGATGGCAACCCGGTTGCGCAGGGCGTTGATCTTCGCGATGGCATTATGCTGCAGGGAATCGAGTGAAATCGCGCGATCGTGCACCGCCTTCATCTCGCCATGCAACACCGAATCTAAGGACGCATTCAGGAGACTGCTATCGTGCTTAATGGTGCGGATATGGTCGTGGTTCTTGTCCATATCCGAGCCGGAAGTATCCAGCATCGATTTCCAGTCCTGCAATCGCCCGCGCGATTCCTGGAGCAGCACGGAGGCGGTATTCAGATTGCGCAGGTTGAGCGGATGATCGCTTTGCTGCAAGCGGATGTGCAGGAAATTCAATCCGCGTTCAACGCCCTGCAGCGACTTCAGGATGCCGAAGGTGTCGAGCTTTTGGGTGAGATAGGATTCGGCCCGGTTCAGCCGGAAGGAATAGGACTCGACCTTGTTCACCATATTGGGCACCACCGTGTCTTTGATCTCGGCTTCCTGCAGCAGGGAATCCGAGATCTTCGAGTTCAGGTCCAACAGGGCGCTGTCGGTCTTGCGGACGTGGCGAACGCGTTTCTTCTGCTGGGCCAGGGTGGTGCTGCAAAAAGCGATCAGGGCGATCAGCAAAAACAACCCTCTTCTCCAGGTAAATGCCGGCATCTTTCAGCGGTTTTAAGCTGTGAACTAAGGTAGCAAAACTTTTCCTGCAAAGCCTTTGCCATCGCCTGCCTTTGAATAAATGCATTAATTTCGTAAAGGAAAATGAACTCTGAAATAGCATATAATTTATACGCAACCATCACCATGTTTCCGTTAAAAAACGGAGGTAGAAAAACACCTGTTTTCTCCGGGTACAGGCCCTCTTTTGCTTTTAACACCGAGAAACATTATTCTGGTGAAATCAGCCTGATTGGCAGGAAGCGACTTCGCCCCGGAGAGACTTCAAAAGCGCTAATCAGACTCCTTCCCGCCCGCACCATCCGAAAGAACCTCAAACCGTCCGATGCTTTTACCATAACAGAAGGCGACAAAGCTGTCGGAATCGGCCTCATCGAAAAAATCGATTTCGATTAATATTGTGCTAAGTTTTTATTCCCCCAGCACCCTCGCAAGTTCCTGGAGCTCCGTTTTCTTATACGCTTCCGGCTCGCTTTCGAAACATTTGCTGAATTCTTCCAGCAGGATCTGGATGATCCGGATATGGGAGACCGGCTTGAAGTGTGCAGAGGCCGGTGCCATGTTGATCCGGCCAAAGTAGTTGTTGACATCTTTATGCGTGAATACCTGCCCGCTCATCGGGTCGATGAAGAAGTCGATCTTTTCGCGGGCTTCTTTCATCGCCGCTTCTTCGCTGAAGTCGGGCTTGATATAAGCCAACACAAACTGGCGGGGAATGTTGATCGCCTTTACGGGAATGTCCAGCAGCTCGCAAAGCAGAATATACACGATGCCGTTAATGATGGAGTTGCCGCGCTTGGTCTCTACCAGTTTATTGATCAGAAATTCCTCGGGGTGCTGATAACCCACTTCGGCGCCTTTCAGGTTGTAATATCCAAAGATGATGCTCGACAGCACATTCACCTGCTCAAGCGGCGTGAGGTAGTTGTTCAGCTCAAGCCAGATATTCCGGCGCAGCTTTTCCATTTCCTGCAGCACGGAGCCTGTACTCAGATCGGGATACTGAAATTTGGATACCAGCAGGGCGGCCGTAAGCAGGTCGTGATAGCTGCTGGTCTTCCAGCGCTTGAAGTCCTCCGTAAGGTCGCGGTAGTGAAGGCGGTGAATGAGCATCTCAATCCTTTCCTGCACGTTTTCCAGGATGGTATTCTCCCAGAGATTTTCGAGGTTGGGAATGATGCCCCGGCCATAGCTGATGATGCGGTCGCTGATCGTAACGAATACTTCCTCATCGGGATCGTCGATCAAATGAAGCAGCGCTTTGATCTCTCTGGATTCTTGCATGGGGTCAACGGGTTTGTTCTTCAGCGATATACTGCCGGGTAACGGAGATGAATATCGCAGAAGATAGCATGGCGACAATAGGAATCTTATCCACAAACGGAGGCGGGATGTTTATTTCGCCCTCGTTTTATGGATAACGACGGAATAGGGAAAATCTTATGAGGATTTCTTTTTCCGGGGAACCCGTTTGGGGGGATTGGCCTTGGCCTCTTCGATCATGGCCTTGACCTCGCTCAATTCAAGGGTCTCCACCTGGTCCTGCTTCTCCTTCGGGATCTTGTAGTTGCGCAATCCCTGCTTGATATAAGGACCGTAGGGCCCGCGCAGCAGCTGGATCTTTTCCTTTTCAAATACCTTGATGGTACGCTGTTCCTTGGCGGCCCTTTTTTCCACGATCACGGGCGTGGCCTCATCGAAACTGACGGTATAGGGATCGTATTCCTTACCCAGCGAATAGAATTTTTTATCGTGTGCAATATAGGGGCCGAACCGGCCGATGTTCACCGTCACGTCCTGGCCTTCGAATTCGCCCAGGTTGCGCGGCAGCTTGAACAACTCCAGCGCTTCGTCCAATGAGATGGTCTCAATGCTCTGCGTGTTCTTCAGCTTCGCAAATCTTGGCTTCTCCTCGTCGTTCTGTTCGCCGATCTGCGCCATCGGTCCATAGCGGCCCATGCGTGCAATGACTCTCTTGCCTGTGGCCGGGTCTGTTCCCAGCTCGCGTTCACCACTGATGCGTTCCGCCGTCTCGATGGTATTGTCCACATCCTTCTTAAAGGGTGTGTAGAATTCGTCGATCATGTTATTCCAGGCGAGCTTGCCGTTCGCCACTTCATCGAACTCCGCTTCAATGCGGGCCGTGAAGTTGTAATCCATGATATCGTCGAAATACATTTTCAGGAAGTCGGTCACCACCAGTCCGAGGTCGGTCGGGAATAGTTTGGATTTCTCCGCGCCGGTCGTTTCCTGCTCATTCACCTTGCTGATCTTCTCGTCCTTCAGTTTCAATACCCGGTATTCCCGCAGCACGCCTTCCTTATCGCGCTTCTCCACATAACCTCTTTTGAGTATGGTGGAAATAGTCGGCGCATACGTGGAGGGGCGGCCAATGCCAAGCTCTTCCAGTTTCTTTACCAGCGAGGCTTCCGTATAACGGGGCAGGGGACGGGAGAACCGTTCCGTGGCCCGCATTTCCATCAGGGGCAGTTGCTGGTTCACTGTGAGCGGCGGCAGCATGCCTTCCTGCTGGTCCTCTTCCGTAATATCTTCATCGTCGCGGTCTTCCCGGTATACTTTTAAAAACCCGTCGAACTTCAGCACTTCGCCGCTGGCCTTGAGCTCTTCTTTATTGGTGGAGATCTGGATGATCGCGGTGGTCTTTTCCAGTTCGGCATCCGCCATCTGGCAGGCCATGGTCCTTTTCCAGATCAGCTCGTAGAGGCGGCGGCAGTCGGCGTCTTCCACCGTGGTGTTCTCCATATAGGTGGGACGGATCGCTTCATGCGCTTCCTGTGCGTTTTCATTTTTATTTTTATATGCGCGCTGCTGGTAATATTGCTTGCCGAATTTGGAGCTGATCTCACTCTTCAGGTTTTCCATGGCGGTCTCGCTCAGGTTCACACTGTCGGTACGCATATAAGTGATCTTCCCACTTTCATAGAGCTTCTGCGCAAGCAGCATGGTCCGGCTCACCGAATAACCCAGCTTGCGCGAAGCTTCCTGCTGCAGGGTGGACGTAGTGAACGGAGCGGCCGGCGATTTCTTGCCGGGCTTCACCTGGATGTCGGTGACCGTGTATTTGGCATTGACGCAGCTTTTCAGAAAATCTTCGGCAGCCTGCGCGGCGGAATATTTCTTTCCTTCGGCATTGAACACGACGCTCTTGCCGGAGATATCCTTCGATTTGAAAGAAGCATCGATCTTGAAAGTGCTGACGGGAGTAAAAGCATTGATCTCCCTTTCCCTTTCGGCAATGAGGCGAACCGCTACGCTTTGCACGCGGCCGGCGCTGAGGTTATTCTTCACGCTCATCTTGCGCCAGAGCACCGGGCTCAGCTCAAAACCCACGATGCGGTCCAGGATGCGCCGGGCCTGTTGCGCGTTCACCAGGTTCATATCCACCGTGCGGGGCCGGTCCACCGCGGAAAGAATGGCGGGCTTGGTGATCTCATGGAAAACGATCCGCTTAGTTTCCTTGGGGTCCAGGCCCAATACCTCACAGAGATGCCAGCTGATGGCTTCCCCCTCCCGGTCCTCATCGGTCGCGAGCCAGACTTCATCCGATTTCTTTGCCAGTCCCTTCAGCTCCTTGACGACCTTCTGCTTTTCCTCGGGAACGATATAGGAGGGTTTGTATTTGTTCTTGATATCGATGCCCATATCCGCCTTTTCCAAGTCACGGATATGGCCGTAACAGCTTTTAACCTCAAAATCCTTTCCTAAGATCTTCTCTATCGTCTTCGCCTTCGCCGGGGACTCCACGATCAATAAATTCTTCGCCATACTATTAGAATAAAACAGGTTTACACGCCCGAAGGCGTGCAATTTTAATGTATAACCTTGAAAGAAAAAAATGAACAGACGGTAAGCCCTACCGTTAAATCACCCGCAATTGACTAAGAACCAGCGCCTTCGGGGCCGTTCGGGATATTATCCTGGTCGTTGTTGCGATTGTTCTTCCGCTTGAACAGGGAAGAATCGAATTTCCCGAACCGGTAATGAAATTGCAGGCGGACGAACTGCGGGTCCCTGATCCGGTAGGTTTCCTGCTGGGAATACTCGGAGTTCATCACCACATCGGAGCGGCGGGTCTTGAAAATATCATCTATGCTGAGGGTGATATTGGCCGCTTTGTTCTTCAGGAATTCAAATTTGAGCGCTGCATCCACGCTGCCGGTAGGCTTGGAATAGCCCTGGGCATTCCCGCTTACCGTAGCTCCCCATCCCCGGCCTCCGCTGCCACCGGCAGAGCCGCCGGGCGGCAATACGGTCTTGGAAACATAGTTGCCGGTTATCTGCAGGGTGAAATTCTTGGGCAGCTTGAATGTGGTGTTCAGCTTGCCGAACCAGCTATAGGTTGCGTCGGAGGCCTGAATGGAATCGGCCGCATTGATCTTCGAGGTGAAGATATTCAGGTTGCTGGTCAGGCTCCACCAGGGAGTAAGGGTATTGGTGCCGATCAATTCCAGGCCGCCCACATAGCTTGAGTTGGCATTGATATAAGTATTGATGAGCACGGTGGAATCCGTCAGCGGATTCACGCCCTTTTGCTGGTAGCGCGTAATGAGGTCGGTTGTATACTTATAATATATGGATGCCATAAAGTTATTACTGGCTCCGTACAGCTTCTGGTAGTTCAGCTCGATGGAATTGGTGAACTGCGGCTTGAGGTCGGGATTACCCATGCTCAGGTTCAGGGAGTCGGAATAGTCTACATAAGGAAATAGCTGAAAGAACCCGGGACGGTCCACCCGCCGCGTATAGTTCAGTTGAAACTGATCGTTGTCACTGGCCTGGTAGGAAAGATAAAAGCTCGGGAAAAGGCTGATGGGATAGTTGTTGCTGAAATTGCCGGTCGTGTCTTTCAAATCACCCGGATGCGCTTCATCATTAGTAGCAAAAGCGCTGCTTCCCTTGTAGCTGGAGCTCTCGGCGCGGAGGCCTACCTGGTAACCCAGCTTCCCGATCTTATTGGAATAAGTTACATAGCCGGCGATGACCCGGTCGTAATAATCATAGCTTGAAGAAAGCAGCGGCTGAAAGGTTTCATTTCCGTTTTCGTCGAACGTGCTTCCGATATTGCGGCTGTCTACATTGCGGGTGGCTATCCTCGCGCCGGCTTCCAGTTTTGATTTGTCGGAGAAGGGATTTACATAATCCGTTTGCGCCGTAATGTATTCATTGGTTCCTCCGGAGTTCTGCTGCTGGCGGTAAGTGCTCGAGAGCGGACCGCCCGGCGTATTGTACAGATAAGAAGTGGTGTTGTTCAGGTTGGTATTGGTGCCCTTGCTGTAGTTTGCGTCGGCCGTCCATTCTTCCCCTGCTTTGGGAAAGGTATGCTTATAGCTGAACTGGGCCTGCTTATTGTCCCAGGTCCCATTGGTGGTTGCGTCGCGATGCGTGAAGGAAGTGTTGGTATAACCGTTTTCAAAAAGGGAGTCGAGGGTGAGGTCGCTGCTGGTAGTCGGTTTGAATGAACCGTGCACGAGGGTCCCCGATACCGAGAAGGTATTGCGGTTGTCCATCAGGTAATCGAGGCCAAGACGTCCGAAGGCAAAATAGCCCTTGTTCACGTTATCATCTACCTGGTGTAATTTATATTCCGGATCGCCGAGCGTGGTATACCGGTCCGTGGTTCCGGGAGAATAAGTCTTGCGCTCACGGAAATTGCCTCCGGCGAACACGTTGAATTTGCCCTGCTTTACATTAAGATTGCCGCCGAAATTATATCCCCCGCGTTTGTCGACTCCCGCCTGGGCGGTCCCGTTGTAACCGGCCTTGCGGTTCTTCTTCAATACAACGTTCAGGATACCGGAAGTTCCGCCGGAAGCATCGTACTTCGCGCCGGGATTGGAGATGATCTCCACCGTTTCGATGGCATCGGAAGGAATCTGATCGAGCGTCAGCGTGGTGGGCCGTCCATCGACGAAGATGGTAGGACTGGCGTTGCGGTAAGTCACGTTCCCGTCGATATCGACGGCCAGTGAGGGAATATTTTTCATCACGTCTACCGCGGTGCCTCCCTGGGCGGCGATATCTTTTTCTACATTATACACTTTACGGTCGATGCCCAGTTGCATCAGGGGCTTGGAGCCAGTGACGACCACCTGGTTCAGGGTTTCCGGATCCGTTTCGAGCTTGATATTGCCGAGGTCTTTTTCAAAAGCTGTTGCCCGTTGCTCCTCGCTCATGGCTTTTGCGGCACGGAGATCGAAGGAAACATCCTGAGTCAGCATCTTGTAACCTACGGCGCTGAAGGTAAGCTCATAGCTGCCACGGAGGGGAAGATTATTGAAACTGAAATCACCGTTTCGGCTCGTCACCAGGCCGCCGACCACTGAATCCTTATCATTATCGGTAAGTGAAAGTTCAACGGATACGCCTTCAATGCCCTTATGGGTCTTGGTATCCACGATTCTTCCGTAAAAATGTCCGATGGCCGGAATCTGTCTTCCGCCGCGACCTGCACCGCCACTGCTCTGGGCAAAGGTTGAAAGCCCGGAGAAGAGCAGGAACGAAACAAGCAAGAGTACGGTAGTAGAGGTTCTTTTCATATTGATTGTAAAACTCGTTTAAAACAACAGCTTAATGCGGTTATAGTTTACGAACGGCAACTTAGATGTTCGGGAGGGT